>DXAR01000014.1 GCA_019116945.1 Candidatus Janibacter merdipullorum
CCGATGCCGTCCCGGTCGACGACGGTGACGGAGGCACCGAGGTGGGCAGCGACGAGAGCCGCCTCGTAGCCACCGGGGCCGCCGCCGAGGATCACAACAGAGCTGGTTCGTGTCACGCCCACCATCCAACCACCCTTGTAGATTGCGGCTGTGACGGATCAGACGGACAGCCAGACCCCCTTCGACCTCGCGCGCGACGCGGCGGCCACCATCGCCGACCGGACCGGCGTCGCGAACCACGACGTCGCGCTCGTCCTCGGCTCCGGGTGGGGCCAGACCGCGGATCTCGTCGGCGAGACCCGGGCGACGATCGAGCAGGCCGAGGTGCCCGGCTTCGCGGCGGCCGCCGTCGCGGGCCACTCGGGGCAGATGCGCTCGGTCGACATCGCCGGGTCGGGCCGGCGCGCCCTCGTCTTCGGCACCCGGACCCACTTCTACGAGGGGCGGGGCGTGCGCGCCGTCGTCCACGCCGTGCGCACCGCGGCCGCGGCCGGCTGCCGCGCGGTCGTCCTCACCAACGGCTGCGGCGGGCTGCGCCCCGAGTGGGGCCCGGGCACCCCGGTCCTCATCAGCGACCACCTCAACCTCACGGCGACCTCGCCGGTCGAGGGCGCGAACTTCGTCGACCTCACCGACCTCTACTCCCCCCGGCTGCGCGCGCTCGCCCGAGAGGTCGATCCGGGGCTCGACGAAGGGGTGTACGCGCAGTTCCGCGGGCCGCACTACGAGACGCCCGCCGAGGTTCGCATGGCGGGGATCCTCGGTGCCGACCTCGTCGGCATGAGCACCGCCCTGGAGGCCATCGCCGCCCGCGAGGCCGGGCTCGAGGTCCTCGGCGTCTCGCTCGTGACCAACCAGGCCGCGGGCATCAGCGAGACGCCCCTGGCGCACGACGAGGTCGTCGCCGCAGGTCAAGCGGCCGCGGAACGCTGCGGGACCCTCCTCGCGAGCATCGTCGGACGGGTCTGAGGCGCCGTGAGCTACGAGAGCCGACACTCCCCCGCCACCACCGCCGGCACCGACCTCGTCGCCGCGGCCCGCGAGTGGGCGGCGGACGACCCCGACCCGGTCACCCGGGCCGAGCTCGAGAGCATCGTCACCGCCGTCGAGGCGGGTGACGAGGCCGCGCTGGCGGACCTCTCCGACCGCTTCGCCGGGCTGCTCCAGTTCGGCACCGCCGGGCTGCGCGGCGCCCTCGGCGCCGGGCCCCACCGGATGAACCGCGCCGTCGTCATCCGGGCCGCGGCCGGTCTCGTGGCCCACCTCCAGAAGGGGGCCGAGTCCCCCTTCGTCGTCATCGGACGGGATGCCCGGTACAACTCGGACGCCTTCGCCGAGGACACCGCCGCGGTCGTCACCGCCGCGGGCGGGCGTGCCGTGCTGCTGCCCGGACCGCTGCCGACGCCGGTCCTCGCCTTCGCCATCCGTCACCTCGGCGCGGACGCCGGGGTCATGGTCACGGCGAGCCACAACCCGCCGCAGGACAACGGGTACAAGGTCTACCTCGGCGACGGCAGCCAGATCGTGCCGCCCAGCGACACGGAGATCGCGGCCGAGATCACCCGGGTGGCGAGCGTGGCGTCCGTGCCGCGCGCGGAGGCCGGGTGGGAGGTGCTCGGGGAGGAGATCGTCGAGGCCTACCTCGACGCGGTCGCCGGCGTCGTCGCCGCCGACACCCCGCGCGACCTCCGCGTGCTGCACACCTCGCTGCACGGTGTCGGGGACGCGACCGTCCAGCGGGCCTTCGCCCGAGCGGGCTTCGCCGAGCCGGACCGCGTCGCGACCCAGGCCGATCCGGACCCGGACTTCCCGACCGTGGCCTTCCCCAACCCCGAGGAGGACGGGGCCCTCGACGCCGCCCTCGAGCGGGCCAGGGAGACCTCGCCCGACCTCGTCATCGCCAACGACCCCGATGCGGACCGGTGCGCCGTCGCCGTGCCCGACGCGACCGTCGCGGGTGGCTGGCGGCTGCTGCGCGGCGACGAGCTCGGCGTGCTGCTCGCCTCGCACCTCATCGTGCGCGGTGTGCCCGAGGGTCGGCGCATGGCCAACTCCATCGTCTCCTCGCGCCTGCTCGCGGCGATGTGCGAGCAGTCGGGCGTGGCCCACGAGGAGACGCTCACGGGGTTCAAGTGGATCGCCCGGGTCGAGAGCCTGCACTACGGCTACGAGGAGGCGCTCGGGTACTGCGTCGCCCCGGAGCTCGTGCGGGACAAGGACGGTGTCTCGGCGGCCCTCCTCATCGCCGAGCTCGCGGCGATCCTCCGGGCCGAGGGGCGCACCCTCCTCGACGTGCTCGACGACCTGCACACCCAGCTCGGGGTGCACGCCACCGATGCCTTCTCGATCCGGGTCACCGACCTGGCCGACATCGGTCGCATCATGGCCCGGCTGCGCTCGACGCCGCCGACCGAGATCGCCGGGTCACCGGTGACGAGTGCCGAGGACCTCGCCCAGGGAACGGGTGGGCTGCCACCCACCGAGGGGCTGCGCTACCTGCTCGAGGACGCGTCCCGGATCATCGTCCGCCCCTCCGGCACCGAGCCCAAGCTCAAGGTCTACCTCGAGGCGATCGAGCCGGTCACCGGGCCCGGGGACCTGCCCGCGGCCCGCGGCCGGGCCACCGAGCGCCTCGCCGCGGTCCGTTCCGCCATGGCCGAGCTGACCTCCCTTCCCGCATCTCCTTAAGGAAATACGGAGGGAAGGGGAGGTGATGAGGGCGTCGTAGACTCTCCCCTCGTGTCCTCGCCCCTCCCCGCTCCCGCGACCGGCCGGGTCGTCGTCCTCGCCGGCCCGAGCGGGTCGGGCAAGTCGCGGCTCGCGGGCCGGCTCCACCGACGGCACGGCTGGCCGATCGTGCGCCTCGACGACTTCTACAAGGACGCCGACGCCCCCGACCTCCCCCGCAGCGAGGAGCTCGGGATGGTCGACTGGGACCACCCCGACAGCTGGGACGAAGGGAGCGCCGTCGCCGCCCTCGACCTGCTGTGCGCCACCGGCAGCGCATCGATGCCCCTCTACGACATCAGCGTCTCCCGAGCCACCGGCACGCACACCGTGGTAGCCCGCCCGGAGGACCTCGTCGTCGCCGAGGGGATCTTCGCCGCCGAGGCGATCCCGGCGCTGCGCGAGGCCGGTCTGCTCCACTCCGCGTGGTGCATCCGCCACCACCGGTGGAAGACCTTCGTCCTGCGCCTGGCGCGCGACCTCAAGGAACGCCGCAAGCCGCCGCTGACGCTCGTCCGGCGAGGCATGGTCCTCCTCCGGGACGAGCCGCGGGTCGTCGCCCGTCACGTCACCCTCGGGGCGCGCTGCGCGACCCCGAGGCAGGCCGAGGCCCAGCTCTCCCGGGTCTGAGATCACCGTGTCGGGGACGAGCTACCGGACGATCGCGCGCGACGGGCAGGCGACGATCGAGGTCAAGCGCTCCCGCTTCCTCTGCACGCTCGTGCGCGTCGACGGCGAAGGGGACGCCCGGGCCGTCATCGAGCAGATCCGCAAGGAGCACTGGGACGCCCGGCACCACTGCTCCGCCTTCGTCCTCGGGCCCGACGGTGCGCTGCAGCGCTCCTCGGACGACGGCGAACCCGCCGGCACGGCCGGCGCGCCGATGCTCGACGTGCTGTGCGGCCACGAGGTCTGCGATGTCGTCGCGGTCGTCACCCGGTGGTTCGGCGGCGTGCTCCTGGGAGCGGGCGGGCTGGTCCGTGCCTACGGCGACGCCGTCCGGGAGGGCCTGGGGACCGTGGGCACCCTCCGGCGCTCGCTCCTCGCCGAGCACGACCTCGTCGTCACCCATGCTGAGGCCGGTCGCCTCGACAACGAGCTGCGCACCCGCGGCGTCCGCGTCCTCGACGCCTCGTACGGCGCCGAGGTGACCCTGCGTCTCGGTGTGCCCGCCGAGGACCGGGACGGGCTCGCCCCGCTCGTGTCCGAGCTGACGGGCGGCGCCGGCCGCCTGCAGCGGGCGGGTACGCGCTGGATCGACGAGGGCTGAGCAGACCCTTTCGACGGTCCTCGAATCCCTTGTCGCGCAGTCCTGCACGCGCAACTGTGGGCCCTCCGGACATCAGGAGGACGCATGGACGACCGCACCGCACGCACGACCATCGGCCGACGAGGCATCCTCGGGACGGGCCTCGCGGCCTCCGTCGCCGCGGCGAGCTCCCTCGTCGCCGACCCCGCCACGGCCGGCACCCGCTCGACCTCGTCGGACCCGGCCACGCGCCAGGTCGTGCTCGTCGGGGCCAACCCCGGCTTCCAGCTCTTCGACGGCGACCGGGTGACGGCCTACGTCTCCGCCTGGCGGGTCGACTGGTCCCCCCACGGCACGGGGACCGCCGTCATCCGCTGGCAGGATGACGAGGTCCACGTCTACGGCACCGACCGTCGCCTCGCCTCGTGGTTGGAGCGCGACTTCACCCGGCACTTCCCCGAGGTCGAGGGCCTGCCGTGGCCGGACCCGGTCTTCCACCACGTCCCCGCCAGGGTCGACATCGACCTCGCCCGGGGGGCCCGGGTGCGTGCGGGGGACCTGAACCTGCGCATGGGCGACGTGCGCGACCAGCGATCCTTCACCACCGACGACTTCCCCCTCGGCGGCGTCGACCACTCCCTCCACCTCGTCCTCGGTCCGTGCTTCGCCGGGCAGGCGCGCGTCCGAGGGCGCATGATGGAGGGCGAGATCGTCACGAGCGGCACGCCGGATCGTCCGGGCTCGTCGGCTTTCGTCACCGAGGCGGAGGTGTGGCGCCGCTGACACCACGGGAGGTGGCCGGGTGAGCATCCACATCCTCGTCGACTCGGAGGTGCTCTCCCGGTCCCGCTTCGCCCTCTCGCTGGCCGTCGAGGTCATGGGCACGCTCCGCCGTCGACGCCACCGCGGCGAGATCGTGCCCGGGGCGACCGAGCACACGGTGCGGTGGAACCGCCGTGCCGCCGAGCGGCTGGACGAGCGGACGCTGCACCTGCTCCACGCCCTCGTCCCCGTCGACCACGACTACACGCCCGACTTCCTCACGCCACGGCCCACCGGCACCCGGCTGACCATCGAGGAGGTCACCGAGAGGATCGCGACGACCCCGGAGGAGATCGTCGACTACCACCTCGACATCGGCCTCGACGGGCGCCCCGTGCGCCCCGAGGTGGTCGAGCAGTTCGCCTCGGAGGAGCACTACCGCCGGTGGCGACGGCCGCTCCCCCGCGACCTCGCCCCGCTCATCGCCGCCGGGCCGCGAGCCCTCGCCGAGGAGGCCGCGCGAGCGATCGAGCTCTTCCACCGGCGCGCCATCGCCGACGACTGGCCGCTCGTCCGCTCCGTGCTCGAGACGGACATCGCCCAACGAGGCACCCGGATCTCGACGCAGGGCTGGGCCGCCATGCTCGCCGACCTCGGTGACCTCACCTGGACGGGGTCGGAGCTGACGATCGAGCGTCCTTACGAGGGCGTCGTGGACTGGGCCGACGACGGCGTGCTCTTCGTGCCGAGCACGGCCCTCGCCGGTCGGGTCCAGTTTTGCGCGGAACGCCCGGACAGCCCGGTCCTCACCTACCCGGCGCAGGGCGTCGCGGCCCTGTGGTCCGGGGCCGGGGACCGGGACGGCGGCACCGACATCGCCGACCTCATCGGACGGGGCCGCCGGGAGGTCCTCGAGCTGCTGGACCGTCCCCGGACCACCCGGGACCTCAGCCGCCTCGACGGCCGGGCCGAGTCGACGATCTCCTACCACCTCGGCGTGCTCGCCCGGGCGGGGCTCGTCACCAAGCAGCGGACGGGTGGCTCGGTGGGCTACCGCCGCACCGCCCTCGGCGACTCGCTCGTCGCCGGGGACCTGCCCCGCGGGCACTCGTTCGAGCAGAGCGCCTGAGCCGCGACTACGCTGGCCCGCATGACCCGCCGTCCCCCCTTCGCCCCCGGCAGCACCCTCACCGTCCAGGACGTCGCCGACCTCATCGACCACGCGCTGCTCAAGCCCGAGCTGACGCCCGAGGAGGTGGCCCGCTCCGTCCGCGAGCTCGCCGGGCAGCGCATCTGGAGCGTCTGCGTGCGCCCGAGCGATGTCGCGCTCGCACGCGAGACCATCGCGGAGGTCGCCGGGAGCCCCACCCGCGTCTGCACGGTCATCGGCTTCCCCCACGGCACGACGTCGACGGCCGCCAAGGTCGCCGAGGCCCAGCAGGCCCTCGCCGACGGGGCCACCGAGCTGGACTTGGTGCTCAACATCGGCCGCCTCCGTGGCGGAGATGTCGCGGCGGTCCGCGAGGACATCGCCGCCGTCGTCGAGGTCGGGCACGCGGCCGGGGCCATCGTCAAGGTCATCTTCGAGACCGCCCTCCTGGACGAGCAGGCGAAGACCGAGGCCTGCCGCGCGAGCGCCGACGCCGGCGCCGACTTCACGAAGACCTCCACGGGCTTCGCCGGTGGCGGAGCTACCCTCGCCGACGTCGCGCTCATGCGCGCGAACACGCCCGAGACCATGGAGGTCAAGGCCTCCGGCGGCGTCCGCGACGTCGCCACCCTGCTCGCCATGGTCGCCGAGGGCGTGACCCGCATCGGCACCTCGAGCACCGATGCCCTCCTCGCCGAGGCCGAGCGGCTGGGCCCCGACGCCCTGGTCGTCCCGCAGCCCGGGCAGACCGCGGAGACCGCCCCGACCACGACCTACTGAGCGGCGGCGTAGGCGGGCTTGATCGTCCCCTCGATGAGCTCGAGCCGCTCGTCGAAGGGGAGGAAGGCCGACTTCATCGCATTGGTCGTCACCCAGCGCAGGTCCTCGAGGTCCCAGCCGGCGTCGGTGACGAGGGCATGCATCTCCCGGGTCATCGACGTGTCCGACATGAGCCGGTTGTCGGTGTTGAGCGTGATCCGGTAGCGCAGTCGGGTCAGCAGCGTGATCGGGTGCGCGGCGATGGACGGCGCGGCCCCGGTCTGGACATTGCTGTGCGGGCACATCTCCAGGGGCACCCGGGTGTCCCTGACGAAGGCGGCCAATCGACCCAGCCGCAGCTGCGAGGGATCCTCTCTCGCAGCCTCGTTCGCCGCGAGGGGGTCGTCGGTGACGGTCGCCCCGCGGAAGCCGATGTCGTCGACGATCCGGACGCCGTGGCCCAGCCGGTCGGCACCGCACCACTGCAGCGCCTCCCAGATGCTCGGGAGGCCGAAGGCCTCGCCGGCGTGGATGGTGAAGTGAGCGTTCTCGCGCCTGAGGTACTCGAAGGCGTCGAGGTGCCGGCTCGGCGGGTACCCGGCCTCGGCCCCCGCGATGTCGAAGCCGCCGACACCGCGGTCGCGGTGGCGCACCGCGAGCTCGGCGATCTCCCGTGACTTCGCGGCGTGCCGCATGGCCGTGAGCAGGCTGCGGACGACGATCGGATGCCCCTCGGAGGCCGCCTGCTCCTCCCCTTCGCGCAGGCCGGCGTCGACCTCCTCGACGACCTCCTCCAGGCCCAGGCCGCCCTCGAGGTGCTGCTCGGGCGCATACCGTGACTCGGCGTAGACGACCCCGTCACGGGCGAGGTCGAGCACCGACTCCCGGGCGACCCGCCGCAGGGCCGGCGCGGTCTGCATGACGCCGACCGTGTGGGCGAAGGTCTCGAGATAGCGCTCGAGCGAGCCCGAGTCCGCCGACTCCCGGAACCAACGGGCGAGCCCCTCGACGGTCCGGTCGGCACCGCTCACCGGCAGCTCGTGGCCGACCTCGTCCGCGATCTCGAGGACGGTGGCCGGACGCACGCCGCCGTCGAGGTGGTCGTGGAGGACGACCTTGGGCAGGGAGCGGATGCTCGCCTCGTCGAGGGCCGGCACCTCAGTCCTCCCGCGCGGTGACCCGGTCGAGGACGACGGGACCGGTCGCCGGTGCGGACGGGGAGATCTGCCAGGCCCCGGAGAGGGCCTCGCGCGCCCGGGCGAAGCGATCAGGGGTGTCGGTGTGCAGGGTCATGAGCGGCTGGCCCGCGGTCACCCGGTCACCCGGGCGGGCATGGAGCTCGACGCCGGCGCCCGCCTGCACCGGGTCCTCCTTGCGGGCCCGACCGGCTCCGAGACGCCACGCCGCGACCCCCACGGCCATCGCGTCGACGGTGCCGAGGAAGCCGTCGGCGTCCGCCGTCACCGTCTCGGTCTCCGCGGCCGTCGGGAGCGCGGCGTCCGGGTCACCGCCCTGGGCAGCGATCATCCGGCGCCAGACGTCCATGGCGCGCCCGTCACCGAGCGCCGCGCGCAGCTCGTCCTCGCCGACCTCACGGCCCGCGGCCCGCGTCATCTCGTCGGCGAGCGCGACGGTGAGGTCCACGACGTCGCGGGGTCCTCCCCCGGAGAGCACCTCGACCGACTCGCGCACCTCGAGGGCATTGCCCGCGGTGAGGCCGAGGGGCACCGACATGTCGGTGAGGAGGGCGACGGTCCGCACCCCCGCGTCCGTCCCGAGGTCGACCATCGTGCGGGCGAGCTCGGTGGCGTCCTCGCGGGTCTTCATGAAGGCGCCCGAGCCGACCTTGACGTCGAGGACGAGGGCGCCGGTGCCCTCGGCGATCTTCTTGCTCATGATCGAGGAGGCGATGAGCGGGATCGCCTCGACGGTACCGGTGACATCGCGGAGGGCGTAGAGCTTCTTGTCCGCCGGGGCGAGGCCGGTGCCCGCCGCGCAGATGACCGCGCCGACGTCCTCGAGCTGGTCGAGCATGCCCGCATTGCTGAGGTCGGCCTGCCAGCCGGGGATCGCCTCGAGCTTGTCGAGGGTGCCCCCGGTGTGCCCGAGACCGCGACCGGAGAGCTGGGGGACGGCGACGTCGAAGACGGCGACGAGGGGCGCGAGCGGCAAGGTGATCTTGTCCCCGACGCCGCCGGTGGAGTGCTTGTCCGAGGTCGGCCGGCTGAGCGAGGAGAAGTCCATCCGCTCACCGCTGGCGATCATCGCCGCCGTCCACCGGGAGATCTCCGCCCGGGTCATGCCGTTGAGGAGGATGGCCATCGCCAGGGAGGACATCTGCTCGTCGGCGACGACGCCGCGGGTGTAGGCGTCGACCACCCAGTCGATCTGCTCGTCCGCGAGCTCCCCGCGGTCACGCTTGGTCCGGATGATGTCCACGACGTCGTGCTGCTCGGTCATGGCGCTCCCTTCGTCAGGTCGTCGGCACCGAAGGCCTGGGGCAGGATCTCGTCGAGGCCCCGCTCCCCTTCCGGGGTCTGGATGCGGCAGGCGGCGCCGCCGTGCTCCCAGAGGAGCTGCCGGCACCGACCGCACGGCATGAGCGTCTCACCCCTGCCGCCGACACACCACACGGCGACGAGGCGGCCACCGCCGGAGCGCACGAGCTCGCTGACAAGGCCGCACTCGGCACACAGGCCGACGGGGAAGGAGGCGTTCTCGACATTGCACCCGCTGACGACTCGGCCGTCGTCAGCGAGGCCGGCGACGCCGACCGGGAACCCCGAGTACGGGGCGTAGGCCCGCTCCATGGCCTCGAGGGCCGTGGCGCGGAGCAGCTGCCACCGGTCATCGGTCACGGGCGTCATGACGTCAGTGTCCCTCACCCCGGCGGTAGACCTTGCCGTTGGACTCCGGCATGCGCAGTCGTTGGCTGGCGAAGGCGAGGACGAGCAGCGTCGTCAGATGCGGGGCGAAGCGGGTGACATCCCCCGGCACGGTCTCGCTGACGAACCACAGGAGGGCGACGGCGATGCCGATGACGATCGCCAGGGTGCCCTGGACGAAGCGCTGGCGCCGCACGATCTGCCAGACACCGAGCGCCAGGAGCAGCACGCCGATGAGGAGGAGCAGGGCGTGGATCGCGGCGCCGCCACCGCGCAGCTGGAGGGCGTCCATGAAGCCGAAGAGGCCGGAACCCATGAGGACACCGCCGGGCCGCCAGTTGCCGAAGATCATCGCGGCGAGACCGATGTAGCCGCGCCCGTCGGTCTGGCTCTCCCGGTAGGCATTGGAGGCCACCATCGCGAGGAAGCCACCACCGAGACCGGCGAGGGCACCCGAGGCCGTGACGGCGACGTACTTGTAGAGGTAGACGTTGATGCCGAGGGTCTCGGCCGCGACCGGCGACTCACCGCACGAGCGGACACGGAGACCGAAGCTCGTGCGCCACAGCAGCCACCACGTCCCGACGACGATGAGCAGGGCTATGACGGTGAGCAGGGAGAGATTCGTCGTGGCGGCCCGCAGCAGGGCGGCGAGCTCGGAGACGAAGAACCAGCCCTCGTCCTCGACCGACTTCAGCGGCTCGGAGAGTCCCGGGATCCCGACCTTGGGGAGCGAAGGGAGGGGCGGCGACTGCACGTCGGAGCCGCCCTCGAGCTCCCCGAAGAAGCGGGCCGCGAGATAGCTGGCGGCGCCGAGGGCGACGATGTTCAGCGCCACACCCGAGACGATGTGGTCGACGCCGAAGGTCACCGTCGCGAGGGCGTGGACGAGCCCGCCGATCGCGCCGCAGACCATGGCACCGAGGACACCGGCCCACGGCCCGCCGTGGATCGCCCCGAAGGCCGCGCCCCACGTGCCGAGGATCATCATCCCCTCGAGGCCGATGTTGATGACCCCGGCGCGCTCGGACCAGAGGCCGCCGAGACCGGCGAGGGCGAGCGGCATCGCCAGCGCGAGGGTGGCGCCGAGGGTGCCGGAGGAGGAGATGTCACCGATGCCCGTGACGAGGCGGATGACGGAGAGGACAACGAGGATCGCCGCCAGGCCGAGGGGCCACGCCCAGAAGGGGATGCGTCGCCGGGGCTGCGACGGAGCGATCTCGGGCTCGGTGCCGACGCTGAGGCTCATGCCGAGACTCCTTCCGTGGTGACGCCGGTATCGAGCTGGCGGGTGACCTGCTTCTGCTCCAGCCGCCGCTCGAAGCGGGCGACGACCTCGTAGGCGATGACGACGGCGAAGAGGATGACGCCCTGGATGATGAAGACGAGTGCCGGGGAGACCCCGGCCTGCAGCTGGAGGCCGTCGCTCGCCTTCTCCAGCCAGGCCCACAGGAGCGCGGCGAAGGCGATCCCGACGGGGTGGTTGCGGCCGAGGAGGGCGATGCCGATGCCGATGAATCCGACGCCCTCCTGGAAGTTCATCCCGTAACTGTGGTCGGCCCCGAAGAAGGCCGGCATGCTGATGAGCCCCGCGACGGCGCCTGAGGCGATCATCGCGAAGAGGACCATCCGCGGGACCTTGACGCCGCTCGCGACGGCGGCCGTCTCCGACTCACCGGTCGCCCGCACGTCGAAGCCGAGGCGGGTGCGGTTGATGACGAACCAGTAGACGACGCCGATGAGGATCGCGAGGACGAGCAGGGTGTAGACCCGGTTGGGTGCATCGGCGATGAGGGAGAAGCCCTCGAGCTGGCTCGACTCCGGGATCGTCTGGGTGCTCCGGGTGTTGCTCCCCTCGGCCCGCTGGCCCCAGGAGCGCAGCCCCCAGCCGACGAGACCGGCGGAGATGGTGTTGAGCATGATCGTCGAGATCACCTCGGAGACACCACGGCGCACCTTGAGCCAGCCGGCGATGCCGGCCCAGAACCCACCGACGAGCATCGCGACGAGCATCGCGACGACGATGTTGAGCCCGCCGGGGAGCCAGCCCTGCCCGGCGAAGAGGGCCGCGGCGAAGGCGGCGATGCGGTACTGCCCGTCGACGCCGATGTTGAAGAGCTTCATCTTGAAGCCGATCGCCACGGCGACGGCGGCGATGTAGTACGTGATCCCGCTGTTGAGCGTGTTGACGAGCGTCCGCGGGCGCGGCTCGGAGAGGAGGGTCGACCACACCTGGCCGACGGGGTCTCCCACGGCGAGGAGGACGAGGGAGGTGACGACGAAGGCGACGACGACCGCGAGGAGCGGTGCCGCGAGCGTCAGCGCCAGACGGCGGGGGGTCACGGTCATGATGCGTCCTTCCCGGCGCCGGTCATCGCGCTGCCGAGCTCCTGGCTGGTCACCACGTCAGGGTCGAACTCGCCGGTGAGGCGACCGCGGAGGATGACCTGGATCGTGTCGGAGAGCCCGATGAGCTCCTCGAGGTCGGCGCTGATGAGGAGCACGGCCAGACCCTCCCGACGGGCCTCCCGGATGAGGTCCCAGATGGCGGCCTGGGCGCCGACGTCGACACCCCGCGTCGGGTGGCTGGCGACGAGCACCTTGGGCGCGTGGCTCATCTCGCGGCCGACGATGAGCTTCTGCTGGTTGCCGCCGGAGAGCGAGCCCACGGTGACGTGGATGCTCGGTGTGCGGACGTCGTACTCGCGGACGATCCGCTCGGTGTCGGTCCGGGAGGCGCCACCGGTGAGGATGCCGCGCCTCGAGGCCGGGGCCTGCGTCTGGTGGCCGAGCATCCGGTTCTCCCAGAGCGGGGCGTCGAGGAGCAGACCCTGGCGGTGCCGGTCCTCGGGGATGTAGCCGACGCCGGCCTCGCGGATGCGCCGCACGTCCCAGCCGGAGATGGCCGTGCCCTCGAGCTCGATCGTGCCGGCGACCGGCTCACGCATGCCCATGAGGACCTCGACGAGCTCGGCCTGGCCGTTGCCCTCGACGCCGGCGATCCCGAGGACCTCACCGGCGCGGATGCGCAGGGTGACGTCCTCGAGGAGGTTTCGGCCGTCACCGGCGAGGGTGACACCCGAGGCGGCGAGGACGACCCGGTCGGTGACGGTCGACTCCTCGGTCTCGGGGGTGGGTAGCTCGGCGCCGACCATGAGCTCGGCGAGCTGGCGCGCGGTGACCTCCTGCGGGAGGACGGTGTCGACGGTCGTCCCGCGGCGGATGACCGTGACCCGATCGGCGACGGAGAGGACCTCGTCGAGCTTGTGCGAGATGAAGAGGACGGTGATGCCCTCGCGCTTGAGCTCGCGCAGGTTGCCGAAGAGCTCGTCGACCTCCTGCGGCACGAGGACGGCGGTCGGCTCGTCGAGGATGATCGTCCGGGCGCCGCGGTAGAGGACCTTGAGGATCTCCACGCGCTGGCGCGCGCCCACCCCGAGGTCCGCGACGAGGGCCGTGGGGTCGATGTCGAGGCCGTAGTCGTCGGAGATCCGGGAGATCTCTGCCCGCGCAGCCGCCCCGATGCCGTGCAGCTTCTCGGCACCGAGGACGACGTTCTCCGCCACCGTGAGGTTGTCGGCGAGCATGAAGTGCTGGAACACCATGCCGATCCCGTGCTTGATGGCATCGGCCGGGCTGTGCAGCGAGACCTGCTCGCCACCCACCCGGATCGTGCCCTCGTCGGGGCGCTGCACCCCGTAGAGCATCTTCATCAGCGTCGACTTGCCGGCGCCGTTCTCGCCGACGATGGCGTGCACCGTCCCCTTCGCCACCCCGAAGGTGACGTCCTGGTTGGCGATGACGCCGGGGAACCGCTTGGTGATCCCCTCGACCTCGACGGCGAGGTCACCGATCGGCGACCCTGCGGGCGAAGGGGGGTCGGGGTGGGTCGTGCTCATGGTGCCTCCGTGGAACGGTGCGGGTCGTGCCCGCGGGCCGAGGGTGCTGCCCGGACGACCCGGGGCCCGACCGCGCGCTGTGCACGGCCGGGCCCCAGGTCAACCGGCAGTCACTTCGAGGGGACGGTGATCTTCCCGTCGGTGATCTGCTTCTTGTACTCGTCGAGATCCTTGGTGATGTCGTCGATCTTGCCGCCGGTGGTCGAGTAGGAGACGCCGCCGTCCTTGAGGGCGAACTCCTGCAGGCCGGTGAGCGGCTTGTCCGGGTCCTCGGTCGAGGCCTTGATGTAGTCGAAGACCGCGACGTTCACGTTCTTGACCATCGAGGTGATGATGACGTCCTGGACGTCCTTCTCCGCCGTCTTGGCCTGGTCGGAGTCGACACCGATCGCCATCTTCTTGTTGGCCTTGGCCGCCTCGAAGAGGCCCGAGCCGGAGCCGCCGGCCGCGTGGTAGATCACGTCCGCGCCCTTGTCGTACATGCCCTCCGCCGCCGTCTTGCCCTTCGCGGGGTCGGCGAAGCCGGAGCCGTCCTCGGCGAGGTACTTCGTCTGGATGTCGATCTTCGGGTCGACCGCCTTGGCACCCGCCGCGAAGCCGGCCTCGAACTTGTTGATGAGCGGCACGTCGGTGCCGCCGATGAAGCCGACCTTGCCGCTCTTGGACTTCATCGCGGCCGCGGCGCCGACGAGGAAGGAACCCTCGTGCTCGGCGAAGACGAGCTGGGCGACGTTGTCCGCCTTGGAGTCCTCGGAGGCGTCGTCGATGATCGCGAAGCTCACGTCGGGGTTGTCCTTGGCGGCGCCACCGATGGCCTTGGCGTAGATGTAGCCGACGCCGATGATGTTGGTGCAGCCCGCGTCGACGAGCTGGTTGAGGCGGTCCTCGCGGGCCGCGTCGTTCTCCCCCTGGCTGGCCTCGACCTCCTCGGTCTCGATCCCGAGCTCCTCCTCGGCCTGGTCCAGGCCCTTGGCCGCCGAGTCGTTGAAGGACTGGTCACCGCGGCCACCCACGTCGTAGGCGAGGCAGGCCTTGATGTCGGCGCCGTCGCCGGAGGCCCCTCCCTCACCGGAATCGCCACCGCAGGCGGTCAGGGCCATCGCGGCCACGGACAGGATCGATGCAGCCTTCACGGTGTGGCGCAAGGCGGGCTCCTTCTTCGCAGGGGTACACAGGGGGGCGCAAGCCATCCGATGGATGCTACGACGCAGTAGCTCTGCCGCCGTCACCCGTGACCACCTCTGTGGTCAACCGTTATGAGACCGCGACGAAGGGGAGGACCTCAGGGATTCCCCTTCGCTCAGTCGCGCTCCACGCGGGTCCACTCCCCCGCGGCGGCGAGGGTGAGCAGGGCAGTGCCGTTACGGACGGCCCGCTCGTCGACGACGAGGTCACCCTGGTGGAGGTCGAAGGTGCGTCCGCCCGGCGTGCGGGTCCCCAGCCGCGCCATCGCCCCCTCGGCCTCGTGCAGCATCCAGGCGAAGTCCTCCCCACCGAGGCTGTGCGGCGTCGGCACGGGACGCAGACCGGCCGCCATCGTCGCCCGTCCGAGGGCCGCGACGGCCTCCGCGTCGTTGACGACGGGGGGCACGCCCCGGATGTGCTCGACGGCCACGGCCACGCCGTACGGGGCGGCGACCTCCTCGACGACCTCGTGGAAGAGGTCACCGATGCCCTCCCAGAGGTCGACGTCGAGCATCCGGAGGGTGCCCTGGGCCACGCCGGTGGAGGGGATGACGTTGATGGCCTCCCCCGCGGTGACCCGCCCCCAGACGACGACGAGCCCCGAGCGGGGGTCGACCCGACGACTGAGCACGGCGGGCACATCGGTGACGACCTTGCCGAGGGCATAGGTGAGGTCCTCGGTGAGGAAGGGACGCGAGGTGTGGCCCCCACGACCGCGAAGGGTCACGGTCACCTGATCGGCAGCCGCCGTGAGCGGCCCCTCGCGCAGGCCGATCTCCCCGACGTCCAGCGAGGGATCGCAGTGGACGGCGTAGACCGTGTCGACCCCGGACATGACGCCGGCCTTGACGTAGGCCAGGGCGCCGCCGGGCATCTGCTCCTCGGCGGGCTGGAAGACGAGGCGGACCGCGACCTCGCGGGAGGCGAGCTCGTCGGCCACCTCGGCCAGTGCGAGCGCGGCCCCGAGCAGCGCGGTCGTGTGGACGTCGTGCCCGCAGGCGTGGCAGGCCCCTTCGGTCGTCGAGCTCCAGTCCAGGCCGGTCCGCTCCCGCACGGGCAGTGCGTCGATGTCGCCCCGGAGGGCGACCCTCCGGCGGGGGTTCTCCGCCCCGAGGTCGACGACGAGCCCGGTCTCGCTCACGGAGCGGGGACGCAGCCCGGCGGCCTGGAGCCGCTCCCGGAGCACGGCGGTCGTCCGGTGCTCCGCGAAGGAGAGCTCCGGGTGGGCATGGAGGTCTCGCCGGACGTCGAGGAGCTCGGGGACGAGCTCGTCGATGACGCGCAGCAGCGTCGGGGCGAGGGGGGCAGTCATGGCGGTGGCGACTCTACCGACGCCGCGGGCGACACCGGGGAGGCGCCTCCCGCGCCGCCGACATCACACGAGGTCGGTGCGCCCCTCGTCCCGCAGCGCCTGGACGACGTACTTGACGTCCTGGGCCCGCTCCCGACTCGTCACGAGGAGGGCGTCGGAGGTCTCGACGACGACGACGTCGTCGAGACCGACGACGGCGACGAGCCGGCCGGACTCGGTGACGACGAGCCCGCCGGCGTCGATGGCCCGCACCTGGTGCGGGTCACCGACGACCGTCATCCCTCCTTCGCCCGAAGGGAGGAGGCCGGACAGGGACTTGAAGTCACCGACGTCGTCCCAGTCGAAGTCCCCCGGGATGACGGCAACGAGACCCTCGTCCGCGGCGGGCTCGGCGACGGCATGGTCGATGGCGATCTTCTCCAGCCCCCCCCACCGCGACTCGAGGAGCGAGGGGTCGGCGGCGATCTCGCGCAGCCCGGCGGCCAGCGCGGGGTGCCACCGGGCGAGCAGGTCGAGGAGGACACGCGCCCGGACGACGAACATGCCGGCATTCCACCGGAACTCACCCGTCGCGAGGTAGGAGGCGGCGCGCTGCCGGTTGGGCTTCTCGACGAACTGGCGGACGCGCCTGGCGGTGCGGTGACCGGGCAGCGGAGGTCCCATCTGGATGTACCCGAAGCCGGTGGCCGGGTACGTCGGCTCGATGCCGATGGTGACGAGCCGGTCCTCGCTCGCCGCGACCTCGACGGCCTCGGTCACCGCGACGGCGAGGGCCGGACGGTTGCTGATGACGTGGTCGGCCGCGAAGGACCCGATGACCGCTCCGGGGTCCCGGCGCTCGAGGACGGCGGCCGCCAGCCCGATGGCGGCCATCGAGTCCCGCGGCGAGGGCTCGGTGAGGAGGAGGTCCTCGGGAAGGTCGGGAACCTGCTCGCGGACCGCCTGCGCGTGGGCTCCGCCGGTGACGACGAGGACACGCTCGCCGGCGAGGTCGCGCAACCGGTCCACGGTGTCCTGGATGAGCGTGCGACCTCCCCCGGTGAGGTCGTGGAGGAACTTCGGCGAGCTCGCGCGGGACACCGGCCACAGGCGGGTCCCGGCGCCGCCGGCGGGGACGACGGCCCAGAACCGGTCGAGGCCAGCGGATGCGGTCATGGGCTGCACCGTACCCCCGGGACCAAGTGGTCACCTGATGCTCACCGGACACCCACCCGGAGGACACCGAGGGCGACCCCACCGGAGCCATGGTGGAGGTGTGCGAGTGGCGATTGCGACCGAGTCCTTCCTGCCGAGCCTCAACGGCGTCACGACGAGCGTCTGCCGGGTGGCCGAGTCCCTGCGCGAGCAGGGCCACAAGGCGATGATCATCGCCCCCGGCCCGGCCCCGGCGACCTTCGCCGGGCACGTGGTGCGCACCCTGCCCGGGGTCCCCGTGCGCGGGTTCCGCGCCGGGCTGCCGACCCGAGGGGTGCGGCGCGCCCTGCGGGACTTCCGCCCCGACGTCGTCCACGTCGCCTCCCCCTTCCTCGTCGGTGCCCGGGGCCTGCACAACGCGAAGTCCTTCGACATCCCGACGGTCGCGATCTACCAGACCGACATGCCCAACTACGTCCAGCAGCACGGTCCCGGGGCCCTGGGTCGTGGCGCCTCCTCCCTCACCTGGGAGTGGGTCCGGCGGCTGCACTCCCGCGCCGACCTCACCCTCGCGCCGAGCCGACCCACCCTCGAGGAGCTGCGGGCGCACCGCATCCCCCGCACGGGGCTGTGGGGCCGGGGCGTCGACACCCGCCTCTTCAACCCGACGTGGAAGGAGGACCCGGACACCCGCGCGCTCAAGCAGGCGCTGGCCCCGAACGGCGAGACCATCCTCGGCTACGTCGGCCGCCTGGCACCAGAGAAGGAGCTGCACCGCCTCGCCGAGCTGGCCCAGCTGCCGGGCACCCGTCTGGTCCTCGTCGGCGAGGGCCCGAGCCGCAACGAGCTGGGCGCGCGCCTCGCCGAGGTCGTGGCCCGGACCTCGGGTCGCCCGAATCTCCCGCCGGCCTTCCTCGGCCCGCGCACCGGTGCCGACCTCGCCCGGGCATACGCCACCTTCGACGTCTTCGTCCACACGGGGACCAAGGAGACCTTCGGCCAGACCCTCCAGGAGGGCGCCGCCTCCGGCCTCCCTGTCGTCGCACCCGCGGTCGGTGGACCGCTCGACCTCGTCGCCCACGGGGAGACCGGGTACCTCTTCGACCCGGAGGTCCGCGGTGACATCACCCGCTGGGTGGCCGAGCTCGTCGACTCCCCCAGCCTGCGTGAGTCGATGGGGGCCGCGGGCCCCTCGATGGTCGCCGATCGCTCGTGGGACTCGCTGACGACCCAGCTCGTCGGCCACTACGAGCACGCGATCGGCGCCCGGGCGGCCTGATCGGGGGAGCACGGCCCCACCTCCGTGCACAGGCGGGCACGCCTCTGGGAGACTCCGCCCATGGAACCCCGCTGGCTCGACGACGACGAGATGCGCACCTGGTTGCGTCTCGTCGCGCTCACGGAGGTCCTCCCGTCCCGTCTAGACGCGCAGGTGCGCCGCGATGCCGGCCTGACCCACTTCGAGTACCAGGTGCTCGCCATGCTCTCCGAGGCCCCGGAGAGGACACTGCGGATGTCGTGGCTGGCCCGCCGGACCAATGCGACGCTGCCGCGGCTCTCGCACGTCGTCAAGCGGCTCGAGGACCGGGGGCTCGTCGCCCGCTCCCGCAGCACGACCGACGCACGGGCCACCGACGCCGTCCTCACGGAGGAGGGCTGGGCCCAGCTCGAGGGGGCCGCGCCGGGTCACGTGGGGTTCGTCCGGGAACGCATCCTCGACCAGCTGACGCCGGAGCAGGTGGCCGCGCTCGGTGAGATCTCCGAGGCCCTCCTCGCCAGCCTCGACCCGGACGGCGACCTCACGATGAGGGCTGCAGACGCTCCCCGGTGAGCCCGAAGTCGAGGACGGGCCGCCACACCCCGTCGTCCCCGTGGTCGTAGAGGTGGAAGCCGTCGACCTCGAAGGCCGCGTCGAAGCCGGCGAGCTCGTCGAAGGCGCGGTCCAGGCCGTCGTCGGCGATGGCGTGCGCGATGGTGACGTGCGGGTGGTAGGGGAACTCGAGGTCGCGTGACACCGGGCCGCGGCGCACCGCCTGCTCGAGCCGCTCGCACATGGGGATCCCCTGGGCCACCTGGACGAAGACCACCGGGCTCACCGGACGGAAGGTCCCGGTGCCCCGCAGGCGCATCGTGAAGGGGCCGTGCTGCGCCGCCACCGCGGCGAGGTGCTCACGGAAGCGGTCCAGTTGCTGCGGTGGGATCTCCGTGGGCGGCATGAGCGTGATGTGCGGCGGGATCGAGCGGGCCATCGGGTCACCGACGTCCTCCCGCTGCTGCTGCAGGACGCTGCCCCAGGGCTCGGGGACGGCGATCGAGACCCCGTGCACGGCCACGGGTCAGCGCTCCGGGGTGAGCAGACCGACCCGCTCGTAGACGCGGTCCCGGGTGGCTTGGGCGACCTCTCCGGCGCGGGCGGCTCCCTTCGCGAGGATCCGGTCGAGCTCGGCGGGGTCGCCCATGAGCTCGTCCATGCGGGCCTTGAAGGGGCTGACCGCCTCGACGACGACCTCGGCCACCTCGCCCTTGAGCGCACCGTAGCCCTGCCCCGCGAACCGCTGCTCGAGATCGGCCACCGGAGTCCCCGACAGCGCGGAGTGGATGACGAGGAGGTTGGCCACCCCGGGCTTGGCCTCGGGGTCGTAGCGGACCTCACCGTCGGTGTCGGTCACGGCGGACTTGATCTTCTTCTCGATCCGCTTGGGCTCGTCGGACAGGAAGATCAGGCCCTTGTCGGGGGAGCTCGAGCCGGACATCTTCGCCGTCGGGTCGGTGAGGTCCATGATCCGCGCCGATTCCTTGAGGATGTGCGGTTCAGGCACGGTGAGGGTGTCGCCGAAGCGCTGGTTGAAGCGCAGCGCCAAGTCTCGGGTGATCTCGAGGTGCTGGCGCTGGTCGTCACCGACGGGCACGCGGGCGGCGTCGTAGATGAGGATGTCCGCGGCCATGAGGACGGGATAGGCGAAGAGCCCGACGTTGGCGTTGTGCCCCTTGGCCGTCTTGTCCTTGAA
>DXAR01000015.1 GCA_019116945.1 Candidatus Janibacter merdipullorum
CGGAGCTCATCCGACGGGAGACCCGGCGGCACCCCTTCGACTTCGTCGGCTTCAACGCCGGGATCATGGTGCTCGACCTGGCCCGGATGCGCGCCGACCGCTTCTGCGAGCGGTTCCTCCCGTATGCCCACGCCTTCGGCATGCACGACCAGCACATCCTCAACGTCTACGTCGGCGCCGACCGCGTGAGCCTCGATCCGGCGTGGAATGCCCGGCCCTCGCAGGAGACGGTCGTCGACCCCAAGATCGTTCACTGGGCCGGCGGTCAGAAGCCCTGGGCCGAGGGTTATGTCTCCTACAAGGAGGCATGGCACCGTCACGAGGTGGACCTCCGCCGACGTGAGGCCGACCTGGCCGCACCGGAGGGTGGCCCCCTTGGACACGAGCGGGCCGACTCGTGAGAGTCTGTGACGTATCCCATCTCGATAGAAGGAGCAGAGGCGCATGTCTGAGCGGGTGACCATGCCGGCCCTGGGCGAATCCGTGACCGAGGGAACGGTGACGCGATGGCTCAAGAACGTCGGTGACACGGTCGAGGTGGATGAGCCTCTGCTCGAGGTCTCCACCGACAAGGTCGACACCGAGATCCCGTCCCCCGTCGCGGGGACGCTGCAGGAGATCCTCGCCGAGGAGGACGACACCGTGGAGGTCGGCGCCGACCTCGCGGTCATCGGCGACGGCGACGCCCCGGCGTCCTCCGACTCCGGCGACGACTCCGCGGAGGAGCCCGCCGAGGAGGAGGCTGCGGAGGAGCCGGCCGCCGAGGAGTCCGCCCCCGCCGACGACCAGCCCGAGGAGAAGAAGCCCGCGGTGGACACCCCGTCGTCGGGCGACGGCGAGGGCACCACCGTGCCCATGCCCGCCCTGGGTGAGTCCGTCACCGAGGGCACCGTCTCGCGCTGGCTCAAGGCCGAGGGCGACGAGGTCGAGGTGGACGAGCCCCTCCTCGAGGTCTCCACCGACAAGGTCGACACCGAGATCCCGTCCCCCGTCGCCGGCACCCTGACGAAGATCCTCGTCGAGGAGGACTCGACGGTCGAGGTCGGCGCCGACCTCGCGGTCATCGGTGGCGCCAGCGGTGGGTCCGCCCCGGCGCAGGAGGAGTCCGCCCCGGAGCCGACCCCCGAGCCGGAGTCGGAGCCCGAGCCCGCGTCCGCCGGTACCACGGCCGACGAGGCCGCTGCCCAGAAGCCCGAGGGCACCCAGCAGAAGGAGGAGGCCAAGGCCGAGGAGCCCGCGAAGCAGGCAGCCCCTGCCGCTGCGGCGCCGGCGAAGCAGTCCGCACCGGCGACACCGGCCGCCTCGAGCGGCTCCTCGGACGCCGCTGCCTATGTCACCCCGCTCGTGCGCAAGCTCGCGGCGGACAACGACATCGACCTGGCGCAGATCGAGGGCACCGGCATCGGTGGGCGCATCCGCAAGCAGGACGTCCTCGATGCGGCCAAGGCGAAGAACCAGCCGCAGGAGTCCGCTCCCGCAGCTGCTCCGGCGGCCGAACCGCAGGCGAGCTCCTCGGCTCCCGCGGCCGTGCCGGCCGGGCTCGAGTCGAATGTCCCGCAGTCCAAGCGCGGCACCCGCGAGAAGATGTCGCGCCTGCGCAAGGTCATCGCCGAGCGGATGGTCGAGTCGCTCCAGGTGAGCGCGCAGCTGACGACGGTCGTCGAGGTCGACATGACCAAGGTGGCCCGCGTGCGCGACGCCGCCAAGGCCGACTTCGTCAACCGCGAGGGGACGAAGCTCTCCTTCCTCCCCTTCATCGCACTCGCGACCGCCGAGGCGCTCAAGGCGCACCCGGGGGTCAACGCGAGCGTCGAGGGCGACGAGATCGTCTACCACGGCCAGGAGAACCTCTCCATCGCCGTGGACACCGAGCGCGGCCTCCTCACCCCGGTGGTGAAGAACGCCGGTGACCTCAACGTCGCCGGTCTCGCGCGGGCGATCGCGGACGTCGCCGACCGCACCCGCAACAACAAGATCACCCCGGACGACCTCTCCGGCGGGACCTTCACCATCACCAACACCGGCAGCCGGGGTGCCCTCTTCGACACCCCGATCCTCAACCAGCCGCAGGTCGCGATGCTCGGGACCGGGGCCATCGTGCGCCGCCCGGTCGTCATCACGACCGACGACGGTGGGGAGACCCTCGCCATCCGGTCGATGATGTATCTCGCACTCTCCTACGACCACCGCGTCGTGGACGGGGCGGACGCTGCGCGGTTCCTCGGGACGGTCAAGGCACGCCTCGAGGAGGGCAACTTCGAGGCCTGACATGAGCACACCACGACAGCGCGTCGCCATCACCGGTGCATCCGGTCTGATCGGTGGCGCGCTGTCGTCGTCCCTGCGCGAAGGGGGCCACGACGTCGTCCGCCTCGTCCGGCGGGAGCCGGCCGGCCCGGATGAACGTCGTTGGGACCCCGCCGCGGGAGAGCTCCCTCCGGAGGCGCTCGCCGATGTCGACACGGTCGTCCATCTCGCCGGTGCCGGGGTCGGTGACCACCGGTGGACCCCGTCCTACAAGGCGCTCATCCACTCCTCACGGGTCGAGGGCACCGACCTCGTCGCCCGGGTCGTCGCCGACGGTGCCGGCCCGACGCGCCTCGTCACCGCCTCCGCCATCGGGATCTACGGTGACCGCGGCGACGAGGTCCTCACCGAGGACTCGGCCGGGGCCGGCACCTTCCTGGCCGACGTCGTGCGGGACTGGGAGGGCGCGAGCGCCCCGGCCGTGGAGGCCGGTGTCCCCGTCGCCCACGCCCGCACCGGGATCGTCCTCTCGACGACGGGAGGAGCACTCACCCCGATGCTGCGGCTCGGCCGTCTCGGTCTGGGCGGGCCGCTCGGGTCGGGCCGCCAGTGGATGCCCTGGATCACCCTCGCCGACACGGTCCGCGTCTACACGCGGCTCGTCGAGGACCCCTCGCTCACCGGACCGGTCAACCTCACGGCGCCGCACCCGGTGCGCCAGCGTGAGCTCGCCCGCGCGCTCGGTCGCCGGCTGCACCGGCCGGCCCTGCTCCCGGCTCCACGCGCGGCCATGTACGCGGTCCTCGGTGAGTTCGCCGGTGAGGCTCTCGCCTCGGCCCGGGTGCTCCCCCGGCGGCTCTCGTCGGCGGGCTTCGAGCACCACCACCCTCGTCTCGACGACGCGATCGACCACCTCCTCCCTCGCCCGTGAGGGGATGCGAGAAGCACCTCACCGAGCGGCCCGCACCTGCCGCACGCGCCACGCATCGTCGTGCCAGACGAGGACGAGATCGACCTGCTGGCCGTGTCGCGCCGACCGCCGCGTCCGCTCACCACCCGGCCCGATGACGACGTAGGCGCTCTCGTCCGTCGTCGTCCGCAGTACCGCGGTGTGCTGCGCGGACCGCTCCAGGTGGGCGGAGCGCACACGCAGGTCCACCCCCTCGTACCTCACCCCGCTGCGGCCCAGCTCCTCGAGGTGGGCGCGGCTCCGCCTGGCCTCGGGTGAGCCGGGCTCGGCCAGTCGGTCGACGGCGTCGCGGTCGAGATCGACGACACCCTGCTGGCGAAGGGAGGTCAGCTCCCGGGCGAGCTCCAGCGACGCCCGTCGTGGCGCGTCGCGATCGGTGAGCACCTCGGCCGCGACGTCCCCCGTCGCCGACGGGCTGGACTCCCCGTCACCACCACCGGCGGTCGCGAGCTGGCGCCAGGGCACGAGGACGGCCAGGAGGAGCGCGAGCACGGCGGTGACGACGACACCCGTGCGGCGGCCGGTGGTCGACCGGGCGGCCGCGCGCGCGATGCTCCGCGGCGGGCTCTCCTCCCCGACGGGACCCCGTGCGTGGTGGGGCACGCCCTCGCGGCGGCGGTTCGCATGGGCACCTGCTCGACGACGTCGAGGGGCGGCGTGGCGACCGGCCGGGGTGGTGGGGGGCTCCCCCTTCGTCGTCTCGGGGCGCTCGCGCCGCTGCCACCACCGGCGGCGAGGCCCCTCCGGCCGGGCCTCCTCGAGCTCGCGCTGCCAGTCCGGGATGGTGGCGGAGTCGGCGGCAGCCTCGCGGATCCGACGGGTCAGGCCACTCGCGACATCGCCCGTGGTGACCATCTGCAGCGGCTCGGCCACGACGGAGTCGAAGACGAGGAGGGCCATCTCATCGGCCTCCGGGCGCAGTGCGGGGTCGCCGGCGAGGCCGGTCTCGACCGCCGCCACGAGGTCCGCCGCGCCGGGGACGACATCCGCGAGGTCGGGACGCTCGGCGACATGTCCGGGAGGTCCACCCGTGAGGCAGAGCCAGGCGAGCGCCGCGAGCGCGTAGACGTCGGAGGCCCGGTCGGGCTCGCCCCCGTCGAGCACCTCCGGTGCGACGTAGCCGTCCGTGCCGTGGACGTCACCCGGTGCCTCCCCGGTGAGGCGCGCGAAGCCGAGGTCGGCGAGCGCCGGACGGCCCGTCGAGTCGAGGAGGACATTGCCCGGGCTGAGGTCCCCGTGGACGACCCCGAGGTCGTGCAGGCCGGCGAGCGCCTGGGCGGTCGGGGCGATGACCGTGGCGGTCTCCCCCGGGGTGAGGTGCCCGCGCGCCGCCACGACCTCGGCGAGGCTGCCACCCGCGAGGAGCTCGAGCACGAGAGCGGTGGAGGGCCCGTCCGGACCGTCGAGGGACAGGGTCTCGTGGAGGGTGATGACGTGCTCGCCGACGGCGTGCTGGAGCATCGCGAACTCCCGGACCATCTCCTCGGGAGCATCGCCGGGCAGGACCTTGATCGCGACGAGCTCGTCGTCGGTCTCGCGCCGGGCGCGCCACACGGTCGAGGTGGACCCGGTGCCGAGCAGGCGGGTCACGCGATATCCGGGGACCTCGGGTGGGATCTCGTCCATGGGGCCCACGATGGCCGATTCCGCGACAGCCGCCGCGGAGTTCTCCACAGGTGGCCTAGCCTTCGGACATGGCTGCCGACTCCCCCACGATCCTCGCCACCTCCGGTGGTTACGTCCGTCCTGAGAGGGGCGACCTCGCCTTCGCCGGGCTCGTCCACCACGCCGTCGAGCTCTCCGGCACGACCAGCCGGCCGAAGATCTGCCACCTCGGCACCGCGGGCGGCGACCAGCGGTCCTTCAACGCCATGGTCTCCGACGCCGGTGCGGCGGTGGGCTTCGACGTCACCCACCTCAACCTCTTCCCGATGCCGACCGTCGACGATATCGAGGGCCACCTGCTGGATCAGGACGTCGTCTGGGTCAATGGCGGAAGCGTGGCGAACTTGCTTGCGGTGTGGCGGGTGCACGGGCTGAACGAGATCTTCCGTCGCGTGTGGGAGGCCGGTGTGGTGCTCGCGGGCGTGAGTGCCGGCTCGGTGTGCTGGTACCGGGGCGGGACGACCGACTCCTTCGGGCCCGAGCTGCGGCCGGTGACGAACGGGCTCGCCCTGCTCCCCTACGACAACGGCGTGCACTACGACACCGAGGCGCGGCGGCGTCCCACCGTCCACCGACTCGTCGCCGACGGCACCCTCGGCGAGACGCACTGCACCGACGACAACGTCGGCCTCGTCTACCGGGGCACCGAGCTCGTCGAGGCCGTCGCCGAGGCCGACGGCAAGGGTGCCTACATCGTGACGAAGGGGGAGGACGGCACCGCCGTCGAGGAGCGGCTCGAGCCGCGGCGCCTCCCCCGCTGAGCACACCCCCCGCGGTCGCAGGTGCGCGCGGCCCCGAGCGTAAGGTGACGAGCATGCGCTTCGAGGAGCTCGGCTTCGCCCCCGACACCGTCGACTACCTGACCGCGTGGGAGTACCAGAAGAAGGTGCACGCCGCGGTCGTCGCCGGTGAGCTCGAGGACACGACGCTCCTGCTCGAGCACACCACCGTCTACACAGCCGGCAAGCGCACCGAGGCGCACGAGCGGCCCTTCGACGGCACGCCGGTCATCGACGTCGACCGCGGGGGCAAGATCACCTGGCACGGGCCGGGGCAGCTCGTGGGCTACCCCATCGCCCACCTGCCGGGCCGACGCGATGTCGTCGCCCACGTCCGCCGGCTCGAGGAGATGATGATCCGCGTCGCTGCGGACGTCGGCGTCACCGCGACCCGCGTCCCCGGGCGCTCGGGCATCTGGGTCCCCGGCACCGACGGCACCCGCGACCGCAAACTCGGCCAGGTCGGCATCCGTGTCTCCCGCGATGTCGCGATGCACGGCTTCAGCCTCAACGTGAATTGCGACCTGTCGTGGACGCAGACGATCATCCCCTGCGGCATCCCGGACGCCGACGTCTCGACCCTGGCGCTCGAGACCGGGCGAGATCTCACCGTCGCGGACATCCTCCCTTCGGCCAAGGCGCACCTCACCGCGGTGATGACGGAGGACCTCCCCCTCACCAAGGGCGGCTGACCCACCTCCGCGATACGAAAGGCTGCAGGCAGCCCTTCGTATCGACAGCCGCCGTTCGAGATGCTGCAGGCGATACGAACTACTGCCTGCAGCATCTCGTGACGGGCTGCTCGGGACATCGAGGGCGAGGCGTAGGCTGGAGCGTGAGTCCGGACACCCACCGGATCACCGAGATCTCCAGGAGAGTGACGTGACCGTCGCACCCGAAGGACGTCGTCTGCTGCGCGTCGAGGCGCGCAATGCCGAGACCCCCATCGAGCGGAAGCCGGAGTGGATCCGGACCACGGCCAAGATGGGGCCGGAGTACAACCAGATGAAGGGCCGCGTCAGTGGCGCCGGCCTGCACACGGTGTGCCAGGAGGCGGGCTGCCCCAACATCTTCGAGTGCTGGGAGGACCGCGAGGCGACCTTCCTCATCGGTGGGGACGTCTGCACCCGCCGCTGCGACTTCTGCGACATCGCGACCGGTCGCCCGACGAGCCTCGACCTCGACGAGCCGCGCCGTGTCGCCGAGTCCGTCCGGGAGATGGGCCTGCGCTACTCGACCGTCACCGGTGTCGCCCGTGACGACCAGCCCGACGGTGCGGCCGGCCTCTACGCCGAGACGATCCGGCAGATCCACGCCCTCAACCCCCACACCGGCGTCGAGATCCTCCCGCCCGACTTCGGTGCCAAGCCCGAGCTCGTCGGTCAGGTGTTTGACGCCCGGCCCGAGGTCTTCGCGCACAACCTCGAGACCGTGCCACGGATCTTCCGCAAGATCCGCCCGGCCTTCACCTACGAGAAGTCCCTCAAGGTCCTCTCCATGGCCCGCGACGAGGAGCTCGTGACGAAGTCCAACCTCATCCTCGGGATGGGTGAGGACGAGGCCGAGATCGAGGAGGCCATCCGCGACCTCCACGACGCGGGCTGCGACATCCTCACGATCACCCAGTACCTGCGCCCCTCCAAGCTGCACCACCCGATCGACCGGTGGGTCAAGCCGGAGGAGTTCGTCCACTGGAGCGAGCTCGCCGAGGAGATCGGCTTCAAGGGCGTCATGGCCGGGCCCCTCGTCCGCTCGAGCTACCGCGCCGGCCGCCTCTACGCCACGGCGATGCGCAAGTGGGGTCGGCCGATCCCCGAGCACCTCTCCCACCTCGAGGCGGCCATCGACGAGCCGGCCCGTCAGGAGGCCGCCACGCTCGTCTCGACGTCGCGCGGCCAGGCCATCCTCGACCAGGCGCGCACCGGGACGGATGGCTGACCGGACCACCCTTGGGAGCAACTAGACTCTCCCTCCATGGCCCGTAAGACCGACAAGCCCGAGAAGAAGAAGCGGCAGAATCCCTTCAAGCGGATCGCCTCCGTCTACCAGCAGATCAAGTCGATCGATCCGCAGGTCAACCTGTGGATGCTGCTCGCCTTCGTCGTCGTGCTCGGGATCGGTGCGCTCATCGGTCTGATCATGGGCCACGTCATCGCCTCGCTGCTCGTGGCGATCCCCTTCGCCCTCCTCGCCGCGATGATCACCCTCTCCCGGCGGGGCGAGCGGGCCGCCTTCGCCCAGATGGAGGGCCAGCGCGGCGCGACGATCGGTGGCCTGTCCGCCCTGCGCCGGGGCTGGTACTACGACCAGGAGCCGGTCGCGGCCGACGCGACGAAGCCGAGCGAGATCAACACCGCCGCAGTCGTCTTCCGCGCCCTAGGTCGCCCCGGCGTCGTACTCCTGGGCGAGGGCCCGAAGCACCGCGTGGACAAGCTCTTCGCCAAGGAGCGCAAGAAGGTCAACCGGGTCGCCCCCGGCGTCCCCGTGCACACCTACATCGTCGGTCCGGGCGAGGACGAGCTGCCCGCGCGCAAGATTCGCATGACGCTGACCCGGCTGCGGCCCCAGCTCTCCAAGGAGGAGATGTCGGTCGTCAACAAGCGGCTGAAGTCCCTCCCCGGCATGCGGGCCGGCGTCCC
This sequence comes from Candidatus Janibacter merdipullorum, assembly GCA_019116945.1. Lineage (GTDB taxonomy): Bacteria > Actinomycetota > Actinomycetes > Actinomycetales > Dermatophilaceae > Janibacter > Janibacter merdipullorum. The sequence goes on from DXAR01000015.1 coordinate 8,301, forward strand.
CGCGGGCGTCGACCCCAACCGCGCCCGGATGGACCGCAAGGCCCTGCGCGGCCGCTGAGCCGGGCCGGTCGCCCACGCCGTCGATCGTTCGACCCACCCCCCGGAGGACCCCCGTGCCCGCTGACACCACCGCCCACGCCGAGGACCTCGCCGACTTCGTCGCAGCCTCCCCCTCCAGCCACCACGCCGCCGCCGAGGTGGCCCGTCGGCTGCAGGACACCGGCTTCACGGCCCTGGCGGAGACGGACGCGTGGCCGCAGGCCGCCGGCCGCTACCTCGTCGTGCGCGACGGGGCGCTCATCGCGTGGGTCGTCCCCGGGGCAGCGACGGCGACCACGCCGGTGCGGATCTTCGGCGCGCACACCGACTCCCCCGGCTTCAAGCTCAAGCCGCAGCCGACCACCGGCAGGTTCGGCTGGCTGCAGGCGGGCGTCGAGGTCTACGGCGGCCCGCTGCTGAACTCCTGGCTCGACCGGGAGCTGCGTCTGGCCGGCCGGCTCGTCCTCGACGACGGGAGCGAGGTGCTCGCCGACTCCGGTCCGCTGCTGCGGCTGCCACAGCTGGCGATCCACCTCGATCGCACGGCGAACGATGGCTTCTCCCTCGACAAGCAGGCCCAGACCCAGCCGGTCTGGGGCCTGGGCGCCGCCGAGTCCGCCGGCCTTCTCGCCGAGCTCGCCCCCTCCGCCTCCGTCGATGTCTCCCGCATCCGCGGGTACGACCTCGTCACCGCCGACAGCGCCCGGGGCGCCGTCTTCGGCAAGGACGACGCCTTCTTCGCGGCGGGGCGCCTGGACGACCTCGCGAGCGTGCACGCCGGCACGGTCGCCCTGACCGACCTCGACGACGTCGCCACCGACCACATCCCGATGCTGGCCGTCTTCGACCACGAGGAGGTCGGCTCCGCGACCCGGTCGGGCGCGGCCGGTCCCTTCCTGGAGGACGTGCTCGAGCGCATCGGGCTGGCCCTCGGCGCCGACCGCGCCGACCGGATGCGGGCCCTCGCGTCGTCGTGGTGCCTCTCGAGCGACGTCGGCCACTCGATCCACCCGAACTACCCGGAGAAGCACGACCCGCACGTGCGCCCCGTCCTCGGCTCCGGCCCGATCCTCAAGCTCAACGCCAACGAGCGCTACGCCAGCGACGCGGCCGGTTCCGCGGCGTGGCGCGGCTGGTGCGACGCGGCCGGGGTGACCAGTCAGGACTTCGTCTCGAACAACACCGTGCCGTGCGGGTCGACCATCGGTCCGATCACCGCGACCCGGCTGGGGATCCGCACGGTCGACGTGGGTATCCCGATCCTGTCGATGCACTCGGCCCGCGAGCTCGCCGGCACGAGCGACCTGCTCGACCTGTCGCGGGTGGCCGGGACCTTCCTGGCCGGCTGAGCCCCGCTACCTCGCGCCCACCGGCTGACGCATGTCCCCCGGGCGGAAGGCGTAGAGCGCCCGGAGCCGCGCCCTGGTGAGGGCCCGATAGCCCGAGGCTGCGGCCCGGGTGCGCGCGTCGGGCGCGTACCCCTCGAGGACCCCGTCCTCGACCTCCGCCGCCGTCGACGGCAAGGTCCACCCCTGCCGCACGCGCAGGTCGAGGTGGGCCAGCAGGTTGCCCAGGTCGAGGGCGGCGTCACCGAGGACGATCGTGTCGACGTCGAGCATCCCCACCCGACCGTCGTCGACGAGCAGCTGCTTGTCGTGGAGGTCCCGGTGGAGCAGGCTGCGGCCGCCGACGGGGCCGGCCCCGATGACGACGGACGCCGCCCGTGCCGCATCCCGGTCGAGGGCGTCGAGGGTGCGGGGCTCGAGGGCGTGGTGAAGGCGAGCGAGGTCGAGGAGGGCGCGGGTCACGTCGACCTCCGCCCCGAGGTCGTGACCACCGACCCCATCGACGTCCGGGGCCGTGTGCAGAGTGCGAACGGCGGCGCCGATGGCCTCTGCGGTGCCCGCCGGCATCCCGTCGGTGAGGAGGTCGTGCAGGGTCCGCCCGGGCAGGGTGCTCATCTCGATCGTCCCGGCGCTCTCGTCGGTCGCGACGACGCGTGGCGCCAGCAGGCCCGGCACGGCCGCGGCGCGGGTCATCCGCTGGGCCAAGTCGGCGGTGCGTGACGGTCGCACGACCTTGGTGAAGGTGCGGGACTCCCCTTCGCCGGTCCGCACGACGGCGCGTCGCTCGGGGCGGTGGACGACGAGATCGGCCCCGGCCGCCACGAGGGTGGCGAGCGACCGGAGCCTGCGGTCCGCTCCCCCGGCCTGGACGACGAGGTGGTTTCCGAGCAGCCGGACCCTGCCCGATGCGACGGAATCCGTTGCGGCAGCGACGGTCTCAGCGGTCTGCGCCTCCCCGATCCACTGGCCGACGACGCGGTCGCCGTCAGCATCGGCGAGGTCGAGGTGCAGCCGGTCCCGGCGTGGGTGGGCGCGCACGAGGCTCATCCCGTGCGCCTCGACCTCCTGCCGGGCGGTGGCGAAGCGGCGTGTCGGCGTCATGCCGCTGCCCTCCCGGCGACGAGGCTCCCGGCGAGGGTGATGAGCTCCTCGGTCACGGTCGGCCACTCGGCGCACCCGGAGCGGAAGGGTTCGCCCGCGCGCGCGAGCAGCTCGAGCGCCGTCCGGGGGCCGAGGTCGTCCGTCAGGGGACCGGACCAGGTCGAGGCGTGGCCGGCGACGAGCGGAGCCCGCAGCCGGTCCATGAGCGCCGCGGCGGCCGGTGCACCGCCGTGCGGCAGCGCGGTGGCACCGGCCGCGGCGAGGAGGCTCGCGATGTCGTCCTGGGGGTTGCCCAGGCGGACCCGGTCGAGGTCGATGAGCCCGATGTCGTGGCCGTCGGCGACGACCTGGTCCAGGGAGAAGTCGCCGTGGACGACACTCCCCGGCCCCGGGCGAAGGGCGGCGCGCGCCGCCTCCTCGACGCGCCGGCCCTCGTCGAGCGCATCGCCCAGGACCGGCGAGGTGACGGAGAGCCCGTCGATGGTGGCCGGGTGCGCCGCCCCGATGACGTCCGAAGGCCCGCTCGCGTGCAGCTCGCCGAGGGAGGCTCCGAGGCGTCGCAGGGTCGCGGCCGAGACCGTGGTGTCGAGGGTGCGGCCGGGGAGGTACTCCAGGGCGATGAGGCCGCGTCGGTGGGTGGCGACGACCCGCGGCAGCCGCACCGAGGGGCAGCGGTCCGGGTCGACCAGGCCGTGGGCGGCAAGCGCCTCGCCGTAGCCGTCACCGGCGTAGGCCCGGAGGACGACCCCGGACCCCGGCGCGTCGGCGGGGACCCGACCGACCCACCGGCGAGCGGGCTTGTGCGCCAAGGTCTCCGGCTCGAATCCCCCGGGCATGGGGTGACCGGCGCGGGTGAGCCATGGACCCACCCGTCCGCTGCGCACGAGGAGGCGAAGGGCGGGGATCTTCCGGTCGGCGAGGGCGTCGAGGACGAGCAGCCCGGCGTCGGGGTCGTCGAGGAGGATGTCCTCGGCGCCGGCGTCCTTGAGGGCCTTCCCCCGCTTGTCGCCCGCCCCCGGCCGCCACGCCTGCGCGATGGCCGGGCGCCCCGCGACGTCGACGAGGGCGACGGCACTCGTCCCCGGCTTGTAGCGCAGGTAGGTCCGCGTCACCGGGGCGCCGAGGCGCTGGCCGAGCAGGGCTCCGTCGAGCAGCTCGGGCAGGGCCGGGAGGGCGGGGTCCCGCTCCGCGATGAGGGCGTGGGCGTCAGCCGACCGCATGGAGAGCACCCCCTTCGACCCCGATCTCGTCCTCGTGCCGGGAGATGACCTCGTCGGGGCGGCCGGAGTCGACGATGCGACCGTCCTCCACCCAGACGAGGCGGTCGACCCGCCGGGCGGCATCCATGTCGTGGGTGATGATGATCGTCGTCCTTCCGTGCGTCAGGCGCTCGAGCGCCTCGGTGACCTCGATCTCGGTCTCGCCGTCGAGGCCCGTCGTCGCCTCGTCCAGGACGATGACGGGGGCATCGCGCACGACGGCGCGCGCGATGGCGATGCGCTGACGCTGCCCACCGGAGAGGGTCGTGCCGCGCTCCGAGACGACGGTGTCGTAGCCCTGCGGGAGGGCGGTGATGAAATCGTGGGCACCGGCGACCTTCGCCGCCTCGACGACCTGCTCGTGGGAGACCTCGCCCGCCCCCTCGGGGGCACCCATGGCGATGTTGTCGCGGATGCTCGTCGCGAAGAGCAGGCTCTCCTGGAGGACCATCGCCACCTGGCTGCGCACGTCGTGGACCGTGAGGTCCTGGACATCCCAGCCGTCGAGGAGGACGGCGCCCGAGTCCGGGTCGTGCATCCGCAGGAGCAGCCCGGCGAGCGAGGACTTGCCGGCGCCGGAGGGGCCGACGAAGGCGACCTTTTCCCCCGGCAGGACCCGCAAGTCGACACCCCGGAGGACCGGGTGGCCCGGCACGTAGGAGAGCCACACGTCGGAGAGCTCGACGTGACCGCGCAGCCGTCGCCCGCCTCGCGCCCACGAGGCGTCCCGGACGGCCGGCTCGGTCTCGAGGAGGTCGACGACGCGCTCGGCGGAGGCTGCCGCCTGCGCGATGCGACCGGTGTACTTGGCCAGGTCGCGCATGGGCTTGAAGGCCGCCTTGAGGTAGGTGACGAAGACGACGAGCTCGCCGGGGGTGAGCGCACCCGCGAGCACCCGCTGGGCCCCGACGTAGAGGACGAGGGCGGTGGCGAGGCCGACGAGGACGTCGGTGGAGCGCTCGAGGCCGGCGGAGAGCTTCTTCGCCTTGACCCCGTCCTTGAGCGTCTTGACGTTGTCCGAGGCGAAGCGGGACTGCATCTCGGACTCGAGGGTGTAGGCCTGCACGACCTTCATCGACCCGAGCGTCTCCGTGGCGAGGGTCGCGAGCTGCCCCTCGGCCTTGCGCTGCTTGCGGGAGACGGCGTGGATCTTGCCCGTCGCGACCCTCCCGGTGAGGAAGAAGACGGGGAAGACGACGAGCATGCACAGCGCGAGCTGCCAGTCGAGGACGACCACGACGACGAGCATCGCCAGGAGCGTGAGCACATTGCCCAGCAGCGGAAGGGCGGCGGTGACCGCGACCTCCTTGAGCCGGCCGACATCGCTCGTGATCCGCTGGACGAGGTCACCGGTGCGCGCCTTGTCATGGAAGGTCAGCGAGAGCCGCTGCATGTGGGCGAAGGCGTCGGCACGCACCGAGGTGAGCAGCCGGTTACCGGCGAGGGCGAAGCACACGGTCATCGCATAGCTCGCGGCCGCGCGCAGGAGGACGACGACGAGCAGGCCGAGGCAGGCCAGGACGAGCACCTGCTGGAGGTTGTCCGGCTGGTCCCCGGAGAGGTCGGCACCGAGGTGCCCGATGACGCCGTCGATGACGAACTTCATCGGCCACGGCTCGAGGAGCCGCATGATGACCTCGAGGCCCATCGCCGCCCCGCCACCGGCGATGAGCGTGCGCTGACGCCGCAGGTGCGGACGCACGTGCGGGAGGAGGCGCTTGAGCCCGGGGACCGCCTCGCGGAGGTCCTTGGGCTTCTTGGCCTTGGGAAGGGGGGACTCGCTCATGCGATCCGTCCGAGGAGGTCGTCCGCGAGCGACGGGGCCCGGGTCGGGATGCTCGCGAGGATCCGGGAGACGACGAGGGTCCAGTCGTGGCGGGTCACCGCGGCCTGGCGTCCGGCCTGGCCGAGCTCGGCGCGCAGGCGGTCGTCGCTGCGGAGGCCGGCGAGCACCGCGGCCAGCTCGGTGGCATCGCCCGGGGCGACGAGCACGCCCAGCCCCCCGCCGTCGAGGAGACCGGAGATGGGTCCGATGTCGGAGGCGACGACGGGCAGCCCGGCCGCGAGGTACTCGTAGATCTTCAGCGGGGAGAAGTAGAAGTCGGGCAGCTCGGGGTACGGCGCCACGGCCACGTCCATCGTGGCCAGCTCGCTTGGCATGTCCTCCGGCGCCACCGCGCCGACGAGGTCGACCTGGTCACGGACGCCGAGCCGGAGAGCCTGCTCGGTGAGCGCCTCGCGCTGCGGCCCGTCCCCGACGAGACGCAGCCGGGTGGCGCCGTCCGTGCGGGCCAGACGGGCGAAGGCCTCGAGGAGCACCTCGACGCCGTGCCAGGGCTTGAGCGTGCCGACGAAGCCGACGGTGAATCCACCGCCCTCCCTCGCGGCCCCCTCCTCGAGCGGAAGGGAGCCCCGGGGCGTGATGTAGCGGGTGTCCACGCCGTTGGGCACGACGTGGACATTGGCCTCGACGGGGCTGCGCTGGCGCACCCACTCGGCGACCGGGGGCGAGACGGCGACGACGGTGTCGGCGGCCTCGAAGGCCCGGCGGGCGATGGCCTCGGCGCCCACGCGGTCGGCGAGCACCCGGTGCTCGGCCTGCTCGTCGATGAGCGGCGCGTTGACCTCGAGGACCCCGGCCACCCCGGCCCGCCGGGCCCAGGCCATGGCCGCGTCGGACCACAGCGAGTAGCGCTCGTAGACGAGGTCGAGGGGGGTCTCGTGGTGCAGTCCCTCCAGGAGGTCGGCGGCCGCGCGTGCGGACCGCAGCGCGGACCCCTCGCGCTCCGGGCCGGGGGTCCCGGTGATCGTCGGCAGCTCGTGGACGACGACCCCCTCGAGACCGCGGGGCAGGTCACCGCCGACGCGGGCGGCGATGAGGTGCACCTCGGCGCCGCGGTGGAGCAGCTCGCGGACGACCGCTTGGACGTGGACCGACGCGCCCTTGCGGCCGAAGACGGGGACGCCGGGATCGGTGGAGACGTAGGCGACGCGGTTCATGCCACCTCACGCTCCCTGTGCCCGGCGAGCCTCGCCCGGGAGGAGATCGCCTCCCGGAAGATGCCCTGCAGGGTCACCGCGTGGTCGCGGAAGTCGAAGTCGGCCTCGAGGAGGGAGCGGGCGGCGCGGGCCCGCTCGGCGGCAGCCTCCGGCTCGTCGAGGGTCCGGGCCAGGGCCGCGGCCAGCGCGCCCGGGTCGGACTCGGGGACGAGCAGGCCGGTCTCCTCGTGGCGGACGATCTCGGGGATGCCGGTGACCGGCGTGGACACCGCGGGCGTGCCGAGCGCGAGCGCCTCGAGGAGGACGGTCGGGAGGCCGTCCCGGTTGCCGTCCGCACCGATGACGCACGGGGCGGCGAAGACCGCTGCGTCGGCGACGATCTCGCGCACCCGACCCTGCGGCAGGGCGCCGTGCATCGTCACCCGGTCGCCGAGGCCGAGCGTGCGCACCTGCTCGCGCAGGACCGGCTCGAGGGGGCCGGTGCCCACGAGGTCGAGGTGGACGTCACGCCCTTCGTCCACGAGCGTGGCGACGGCGGTGAGGAGGTCACCGAAGCCCTTCTTCTCCACGAGCCGGCCGACGGCGGCGACCCGGGCGGGACCGGGAGCCACTCCCTTCGGGTCGAAGGGGAAGGCCTCGAGGTCGACGCTGTTGTACAGCCGGACCACGCGCTCGGCGTCCTCGCCGAACTCCGCCCGCAGGTGGGTCCGGTTGAAGTCGCTGACGGTGACGGTGGTGTGCGCCTCACGGAGCTTCGTCGCGAGGCCGGCCGGGTCGACCTCCTCGTGGAAGATGTCTTTCGCGTGGGCGGTGAAGGAGTAGGTGATCCCCGTGAGACGGGCGGCGAGCCGGGCGACGTCCGCGGCGATCGAGCCGAAGTGGGCGTGGAGGTGCTCGAGCCCGGAGCGGCGGATCGCGCCGGCGAGCTCGACCGCGGCGAGCGCTTCGTCCTCGGGGGCCGCGAGGAGCTCGTCGAGGTGCTCGGTGATCGTCGGGACCTCACGGGCCGCCTCGCGGAGAGAGGACCAGAAGAGGCTCGCCTTGTGCTCCCGGGAGAGGTAGGTCACCGGGGCCTGGACCCGGGCGAGCGCCTCGTGGAAGCGTCCGTCGATCGGCAGGCGGAGGGAGAAGATCTCGACATGGGTGCCGACGGCCTCCTGCTGGAGGATCTCGTGGACGATGAAGGTCTCGGAGAAGCGGGGGTACATCTTGAGGACGTACCCGACGCGGGGGCTGCGGGGCGTGATCGTGGCGGTCATCAGCTGGCCATCTCCTGGAGCTCGTCGAGGTCGGGTGCCGAGGCGGGCTGCAGCTCGGCGACGATCTGGGGGACGCGGCGCAGGCCGTCGAGGGCGATGGCGCCGCGGTCGCGCGGTCCGGTGGACGTCACGGCGGTCGCGAGCCAGTCGGCGAGCCGGTCGGGGGTGACGTCGTCGGGGTGCATGGCGTCGGCGAGGCCGAGGTCGCTCAGGCGCTCAGCCCGGATGAGCTGCTCCTGGCGCGGGCGGACCCGCGGGACGATGAGGCCGGGCACGTCCTCGGTGAGGACCTCGCAGACGGTGTTGTAGCCGCCCATGGAGACCACGGCCGCGGCGCCGCCGATGAGCTCGATGGTGTTGGTGACGAACTCGCGGATGACGAGGTCACCGCGTTCGGCCGCGATCTCCTTGAGGCGCAGCCGCAGCGAGGGCTGCATGTAGGGGCCGGTGACGACGACGCCGGTGTGGCCGGCGGGGTAGCTGGCCCGGGCGAAGGCGAGGGCGGTGTCGTACCCGTCCTGTCCCCCGCCGACCATGCACAGGACGTAGGGGCGCGGGACCGGGCTCTTCTTCGGCTCGTCGCGGGGGGCCACGAGGCCCTCGGACCGGCCCTCGGCGAGGTAGCCGGTGTAGCGGATGCGGGCTGCGACCTGCGCGGGGAGGTCGTAGTCGCGGACGACGTCGACGACCGAGCGGTCCCCGTAGACCCAGACCTCGTCGTAGTACTCCGCGATCGCCCTCGTCGTCCCCGAGGTGCGCCACTCGCGGATGGCGGTCAGCGGGTCGTCGAGGATGTCGCGCAGGCCGAGGACGACGCGCGGGCGCCGGCCGGTCGTGTGGCCGCGGATCCCGCGAAGGGCGGCGAGCCCCTGCTCGAGCTCCCCGTCGAGGCCGCGGGCGACCTTGTCGACGATGACGACGTCCGGCGCGAAGGCCGTCAGGGCCGTCGTGATGACATTCGAGCGGAGGGAGAGGAGGGAGTCCAGGTCCATGGCGAAGGTCGCGGCCGTGTACGCGCCGTCGGCGTCCTTGGCGACCGTCGGGACGGTGATGACCTCGGTGTTGGGCGGCAGCGGGAGCGAGGTCGCCTGCGGCGCCCCGGTGAGGATGAGCACGTCGGTCCGTGGCTCGGCGGCCACGATGGCGCCGGCGAGGGCGATGTTGCGTCGGATGTGCCCCAGTCCCTGGGTGTCATGGGAGTAGAAGGCGATGCGGCGCCGCGGTGTCGTGTTCACGCTGACCACAGTGGCGCCCGGCCGTGAGGTGAACGTGAAGTGGAGATGAGGAAGCCCTCATCCTCCCGTCAGCCGCGGATGATGCGGCTCCCCGCGGCGCGGTCGTGGAGGCCGCGGCCGTCATCGGCGATGACGATGATCGGCGGGATGAGGAGGCACAGCAGGGCCGCCCGGATGGCCGAGCGAAGGGGGGTGACCCACTCCCCTCGCATCGGGACGACGCGCAGCCCGAGGATCCGGTGGCCGAAGCTCGCGCCGCCGAGGGTGATGCCGATGGTGTTGACGAGGAAGAGCAGCCCGAGGGGGAGGAAGGAGAAGGCCGCGGGGGTCAGCTCGACGAGCCGGCCGATGAGCCCGTTGGTGATGAGCAGGCAGGCGGCCCAGTCGATGGCCAGAGCGCCGAGGCGACGGCCGAAGGGGGCCGTCGTCCCCCCTTCGTCCGGGTGGTCTGCACTGCTGGTCACCGGGGCAGCCTATGCCGCCGCGTCGCGGGCCGTCCCACCGCCCGGCGCCCTCGCTCGATAGGATCGCTTCCCACCACGGGGACCCCGGTCCTCGTGTAACACCGGTGAAACATGCGGGTCATGGTCGGGACATCGACCCTGCCTAGAGTCGCCACCGACAGTTTGTCGCGGCAGGTCACCGTGGGCTGCCGCCCCACCCCAGGAGGATGGTTTGTTCAGCTCCCCTGACGAGGTCCTTGACTTCATCAAGGCCGAAGACGTCAAGTTCGTCGACATCCGGTTCTGCGACCTGCCCGGCATCATGCAGCACTTCAACGTGCCCGCCGAGTCGATCGACGAGGACTTCTTCACCGAGGGCCAGATGTTCGACGGGTCCTCGATCCGCGGCTTCCAGGCCATCCACGAGTCCGACATGAAGCTCGTCCCGGACATCAAGACCGCCTACCTGGACCCCTTCCGCGACGAGAAGACGCTCATCGTCAACTTCTCGATCGTCGACCCCTTCACCGGGGAGCAGTACAGCCGTGACCCGCGCAATGTCGCGGCGAAGGCCGAGGCCTACCTCACCTCCACCGGCATCGCCGACACGGCCTTCTTCGGTGCCGAGGCGGAGTTCTATGTCTTCGACGACGTGCGCTTCGACACCCAGCCGCAGGGCTCCTACTACCACCTCGACTCCATCGAGGCCGCGTGGAACACCGGTCGCGCCGAGGAGGGCGGCAACCGGGGCTACAAGACGGCCATGAAGGGCGGGTACTTCCCCGTGCCGCCGGTGGACCACTTCGCCGACCTGCGCGACCAGATCTGCCTCAAGATGAAGGAGGTCGGGCTCGTCGTCGAGCGCAGCCACCACGAGGTCGGCTCCGCCGGTCAGCAGGAGATCAACTACAAGTTCAACACCCTGCTCCAGTCCGGCGACGACATCATGAAGTTCAAGTACGTCGTCAAGAACACCGCCTGGGCGGACGGGCGCACGGCGACCTTCATGCCCAAGCCCGTCTTCGGTGACAACGGGTCCGGCATGCACACCCACCAGAGCCTGTGGAAGGACGGCGAGCCGCTCTTCTACGACGAGCAGGGCTACGGCGGCCTGTCCGACATCGCCCGCTGGTACATCGGCGGCCTGCTCAAGCACGCCCCCGCGCTGCTCGCCTTCACCAACCCGACGGCGAACAGCTACCACCGCCTCGTCCCGGGCTTCGAGGCCCCGATCAACCTCGTGTACTCGGCCCGCAACCGCTCGGCCTGCATCCGCATCCCGATCGCGGGCAACTCGCCGAAGGCCAAGCGCGTCGAGTTCCGCATCCCGGACCCGTCGAGCAACCCCTACCTGTGCTTCGCGGCCCAGCTCATGGCCGGCATCGACGGCATCAAGAACCGCATCGAGCCCCCGGAGCCGGTCGACAAGGACCTCTACGAGCTCCCGCCGGAGGAGCACGACGCCATCGAGCAGGTCCCGACCTCGCTCCCCGAGGTGCTCAAGGCCCTCGAGGCCGACCACGAGTTCCTCCTCGAGGGCGACGTCTTCACCGCGGACCTCATCGAGACCTGGATCGAGTGGAAGCGCGAGAACGAGGTCCTGCCGCTGCAGGCCCGCCCGCACCCGCACGAGTTCGAGATGTACTTCGACATCTGACGAAGGGCGCAGCGGAGGGTGGGGGCCGATGGCTGGGCCCCACCCTTCGTCATGGGTGTGCATACAGGGGTCTCCTGGTGCGTTCGGTGGCGGATCTCGCCACCGATCGCACTAGGAGACCCTCTTGTGCACACCACTGCGTGCGGACCGACGAATCGGCGCTGACAGGATGAGCGCATGAGTCGCATCACCTGCCCGATCCTCAGTGCCCGTGTGACATCCGCCGAGGCCGCGGTGGAGCAGATCCATCCCGGGGACAACGTCGGAATGAGCGGGTTCACCGGCGCCGGGTACCCCAAGGCGGTCCCGACGGCCCTGCACGACCGGCTGGTCGCGGCGCACGAGCGCGGGGAGGACTTCCGTGTCGGTCTGTGGACCGGGGCTTCGACGGCTCCCGAGGCCGATGGCGTGCTGGCGGAGGCGCGCGGCGTGTCGAGCCGGCTGCCGTACAACTCCGACCCGACGATGCGTCGGCTGATCAACTCCGGCGAGGTCGACTACGTCGATGCCCACCTGAGCCACTCGGCGCAGCACATGTGGTTCGGCTTCTACGGCAACCTCGATGTCGCGGTCGTCGAGGTCGCCGCGGTCCTGCCCAACGGGTTGCTCGTGCCCGGCAGCTCGGTCGGCAACAACAAGACCTGGCTCGAGCAGGCCGACCGGGTGATCCTCGAGGTCAACCACTGGCAGCCGCGGGAGTTCGAGGGCTTCCATGACGTCTACTACGGCGCGGCGCTGCCGCCCCACCGTCATCCGATCCAGCTCACCGATCCTCTGCAGCGGATCGGTGACCCCTATCTGCGGGTCGACCCGGCCAAGGTGGTGGCCGTGGTCGAGACCGACCGCCCGGACCGCAACTCCCCCTTCAGCCCGCCCGACGAGACCTCACGGGCCATCGCCGGTCACGTGGTCGACTTCCTGCGCGCCGAGGTCAGGAGCGGCCGGATGCCTGCGTCGCTCCTGCCCCTCCAGTCCGGGGTGGGCAATGTCGCCAACGCGGTCCTCGCCGGGCTCGACCACAGCGAGTTCACCGACCTCGTCGCCTTCACCGAGGTCATCCAGGACGGGCTGCTCGACCTGCTCGACAGCGGCACGATCCGCGCGGCGTCCGCGACATCGTTCGGGCTCTCCGACGTGGGCGTGACCAGGTTCCTCGAGAACATCAGCAGCTACAAGGGGCGGATTCTCCTGCGCAGCGAGGAGATCTCCAACCACCCCGAGCTCGTCCGCAGACTCGGCGTGATCGCGATGAACGGCATGATCGAGGCCGACATCTACGGCAACGTCAACTCCACCCACGTCACCGGCAGCGCGATCATGAACGGCATCGGCGGGAGCGGCGACTTCACCCGCAATGCCTTCCTCAACTTCTTCCTCACCCCCTCGACGGCGAAGGACGGCAAGGTCTCGGCCTTCGTCCCGATGGTCAGCCACGTCGACCACACCGAGCACGACGTGCAGGTCATCGTCAGCGAGCACGGGCTCGCCGACCTGCGCGGCCTGTCGCCACGGGCCCGCGCACACCGCATCATCACCCAGTGCGCCGACCCGTCATTCCGGCCGGCGCTGCTCGACTATCTCGAGCGGGCCCAGGCCGCGCGGCCGGAGGCGGCGCACACGCCGCACCTCCTCGACGAGGCGCTCAGCTGGCACCAGCGCTTCCTCGAGACCGGCAGCATGTGACTCCTCACCAGGTGGTCGCTCGGTGCGTCAAGAATGCATCAGTAGCGCACAGAGTGACCATCTGATGAGCACGCGATCACCTGATGGAGCGAAGGGGGGTCGTGTCACCGCCCGTCGCCGGCCCGGGCCCCGAGCACCCCGAGCACCGTGCGCGCCCACCGGATGTTCTCCTCCTCGAAGCTGATCCCCCGCAGCAGCGTGAGGTAGGGCCCGATGCGCTCCCCCGCCGCGAGGAACTCCTCCTCGGTACGGCCCGCGAGGGTGCGCTCCTGGACGAGGAGGTAGACCGCGAGCTTGTCCTCGAAGGCCGTGAGCCGCTCGGCCACGTGCGCCCGGATCGACTCGGGGTCCCCCGACTCCAGCGCCGCGACCTGGGCGAGCATCTCGTCGCGGACGGCCAGCGGCTTCGGCTCGCGGAGGGTGAACTCCCGCAACGCCTTCCGCCCAGCGGCGGTGAGCCGGAAGATCCGCTTGTCCGGACGCCCGGACTGCGCGACCACCCGAGCCCGCACCAACCCGTCGTCCTCCATCCGGCCGAGCTCCCGGTAGAGCTGCTGGGGAGCGGCGGTCCAGTAGTTGGCCACGGTGATGTCGAAGGCCTTGGCCAGGTCGTAGCCGGAGGACTCGGTGTCGGAGAGCGCGGTGAGGATCGCGTCCTGGAGGGCCATGCGCTCGAGCATAGATCGCCTTCCGGTCCCGTAGGCTGGCAGGACCTACTCAACGAGTTGACCAGGAGTGCGCATGTTCCGTGAGGCCATCGAACGCCAGGACATGGACGCGGTCGACGACCTGCTCGCCGACGACGTCGTCTTCCTCAGTCCCGTCGCCTTCACTCCCTACCCGGGCAAGGCGATCACCAGCGCGATCCTCCGCACGGTGGTCGAGGTCTTCGAGGACTTCCGCTACGTCCGGCAGCTGCGCGACGGGGACCAGGAGGCCTATGTCTTCACCGCGACGGTCGACGGCCTCGAGATCACCGGCTGCGACTTCCTCACGCTCGACGAGGACGGCAAGATCGTCGAGTTCATGGTCATGACCCGGCCGCTCAAGGCCTCGCAAGCGCTGGCGGCGGCGATGACGGAGCGCTTCCCGCAGATCGAGGCGGCGGCTAGGGCGGCCTCGAGCTGAGGCCGACGGCCGGACTCCGAGCCGGCGCCAGTCACACCTGACCGGCGCCGTCATCCCACCGGGGAGCGCGCCTCACCCGGCGAGCAGCCGGACCAGCTCGGGCTGCTTGGCCACCCGCCCGTCGCCCGATGAGCGACCGGTGAGGCGCCGCCCCACCCACGGCCCGACGTGGGTCCGCCACCAGGTGACCTCGGTCCGCACCGTCCGGCGCGGTGGCGTCCCGTCGGGTGGTGCCATCCAGTCCCCGTCAACGGGCACACCGAGGGAGTCCGCGGCCGCGCGCGCCAGTCGCTCGTGGCCGAGCGGCGACAGGTGCAGCCGGTCATCGGCCCAGGCCCGCCGGTCCTCGAAGATCGTGCCCGTGGTCTCCGTCGGCGGCAGCATCCCGTGGTGCTCGGCGAGGCCCCGATAGATCCCGTTGAGCACCACGCGGCGCCGGGCGATGAGCCTCCCCGCCGGGCTCACCGATCGGATGTCGGGGATGGGCACGACGGCGACGCGCACCCCCTTCGCGGTGAAGGGACGCACGATCGAGACGAGGGTGCGCCGCAGCTCGTCCGCGTCGAGGCGCGCCCGGAGGAGGTCGTTCATGCCGGCGGTGAAGGTCATGACGTCCGGCTCCATCGCGAGGGCCGCCTCGACCTGGGTGGCGAGCACCTCCCGCGCGCGGTACCCGCGGACGGCGAGGTTGGCGTACTCGACCTCGCCGTGGTGTGCCGCCAACAGGTCGGCCAGCCGGTCGGCCCACCCGCGCGGGGTGCCGTCGGGCCACGGCTCGTCACCGATCCCCTCGGTGAGGCTGTCCCCGATCGCGACGTAGCGCACCACCATCAGAGTGCCGCCGCGAGCCGGGTCCCCTGGTCGATGGCCCGCTTGGCGTCGAGCTCGGCGGCGACATCGGCCCCGCCGATGAGGTGGACGGTCAGGCCGCGGGCCGAGAGCTCCTCGTGGAGCGTCCGCTCGGACTCCTGCCCGGTGCACAGGACGATCGTGTCGACGTCGAGGACCCGCGGGGAGCCGTCGACGGCGATGTGCAGACCGTCGTCGTCGATGCGCTCGTAGGTCACCCCCGGCACCATCGTCACCCCGCGATGCTTGAGCTCGGCCCGGTGGATCCAGCCGGTGGTCTTGCCGAGGCCGGCGCCGACCTTCGTCGTCTTGCGCTGCAGGAGGGTCACCTCACGCGGAGCCGACCGGTGCGAAGGGGAGGTCAGCCCGCCTCGGGTCGCGTGGTCACCGTCGATGCCCCAGGTCTCCTGGAAGGCCGCGATGTCCAGACTCGCGTCGTCGCCCGGGTCGGTGACGAAGGCCGCGACGTCGAAGCCGATCCCGCCCGCGCCGAGGATCGCGACCCGCTCCCCCACGCTCGCGTTGCCGCGCAGCACGTCGAGGTATCCGACGACCTTCGCGTGGTCGACGCCCGGCACCTCGGGCACGCGCGGCGTCACCCCGGTGGCCACGGCGACCTCGTCGAACCCGGTGAGGTCGTCGGCGTCGACGCGCGCGCCGAGCTTGACGTCGACACCGGTCTCGGCGAGCCGGTGCCGGAAGTAGCGCAAGGTCTCCTCGAACTCCTCCTTGCCCGGGACCCGGCGGGCCACGTCGAGCTGCCCGCCGATGTCGTCCGCCCCGTCGAAGAGGGTCACGTGGTGGCCACGCTCGGCGGCGGTCGTGGCGAAGGCGAGCCCAGCCGGGCCGGCGCCGACGACGGCGATGTGCTTGGCCACCCGGGTGGGCCCGATGACGAGCTCGGTCTCGTGGCAGGCACGCGGGTTGACGAGGCAGGAGGTGATCTTGCCACTGAAGGTGTGGTCGAGGCAGGCCTGGTTGCAGCCGATGCACGTGTTGATCGACTCGGGCTCCCCCTTCGCCGCCTTGGCCACGAAGTCCGGGTCGGCGAGGAAGGGGCGGGCCATCGACACCATGTCGCCGAAGCCGTCGGCGAGCAGCTCCTCGGCGACCTCGGGGGTGTTGATCCGGTTGGTGACGACCAGCGGGACGGTGACCGCGCCCATGACGCGCTTCGTCACGCCCGCCCACGCGGCCCGTGGCACCTGCGTGGCGATCGTCGGCACCCGCGCCTCGTGCCAGCCGATGCCGGTGTTGATGATGTCCGCGCCGGCGGCCTCGATCTCCTGCGCGAGGTGCACGACCTCCTCGAGGGTCGACCCCTCGGGCACGAGGTCGAGCATGGAGAGGCGGTAGACGAGGACGAAGTCGTCGCCGACGGCCGCGCGCACGCGGCGGACGATCTCCAGCGGGAGACGGATGCGGTTCTCGTAGGAGCCTCCCCACCGGTCGGTGCGCTGGTTGGTGCGGGCGACGATGAACTCGTTGATGAGGTAGCCCTCGGAGCCCATGATCTCCACGCCGTCGTAGCCGGCCTGCTGGGCCAGGCGCGCGCACCGCGCATAGTCCTCGATCGTCTGCTCGACCTCGGCGTCGGTGAGCTCGTGGGGGACGTGGCGGCTGATCGGCGCCTGGATCGGCGAGGGGGCGACGAGGTCCGCGTGGTAGGCGTATCGACCCGTGTGGAGGATCTGCATCGCGATCCGCCCACCCTCGGCGTGGACGGCGTCGGTGACGACGCGGTGGTCCGCCACGTCCGCCTCGGTCGTCATCATCGCTCCCCCCTCGAGCGGTCGGCCGGCCTCGTTGGGCGCGAACCCGCCGGTGACGATGAGGCCGGCACCCCCCTTCGCCCGCTCGGCGTAGAAGGCCGCCATTCGGGCGAAGCCGTCGGGCGCCTCCTCCAGACCGACGTGCATGGAGCCCATGAGGACCCGGTTGCGCAGGGTGGTCGAGCCGACGGTGATGGGCTCGAGGAGGTGGGGGTAGGGCTGGGACATGCGAGGAGACTCCCTAGTCAATTTGTTGTCTACGCCGACCTTAGCCACGTGACCCTCTCTCGCGCCACCCGCTCCTCGACGGACGACCCTCCCGAAAACCGGAGGGTGCTCGCCCTCGACGGGTCCGCCAGACCGACCTGGGCTCGCGACGTCCCTTCGCCGTCCTCGCTCGGCCCGGCACGGTGGAGCATGTCCTCGGGATGAGCACGGAGCAGAGCGCCACGGTGACGGCGATCGACGAGGTCACCCTCTGCACACGGACCAACCGTGATGTCTACACCCTCGAGTGGGACGAAGGGGGACGGCACCGGTCCGAGCAGATCGGGCGGTGCGGCGACCCGTGGGCGGTCGGGTCTGGCGCTGGCACGGCTGAAGACCGGTTCGTGTCCCCGCCCGGGCGGTGAGAGACTGCTGCCAGTGAGCAGTGTGTGGACCGCGCGAGGGATGCCCTCGCTCCTGACGGCGACCTTCCTGGGGTTCTGCGGCTTCGCCGTCCTCATGCCCGTCGCTCCCCTCTGGGCGGTCCACGGCGGAGCCGACGAAGGGGGCGCCGGCCTCGTCAACGGCGTCCTCCTCACCCTCACCGTGCTCACCCAGTTCTTCGTGCCGGGGCTGCTGCGGCGCTTCGGGTGGGGACCGGTGCTCGCCGCGGGGCTCGTCATGCTCGGTGCGCCCGCCGTCGGTCACATGGCCAGCGACGCGCTCCCGGCGATCCTCGCGCTCTCGGCCGTCCGCGGGGTCGGCTTCGGCATCCTCACCGTCACCGGGAGCGCCGCGGTCGCCGAGCTGTCCGACCCGGAGACCCGCGGCAAGGCGGTCGGTGCCTACGGCTTCGCGATCGCCGGTCCGCAGGTGATCCTGCTGCCCTTCGGGCCGTATGTCGCGGAGACGCTGAGCTTCCCCGTCGTCTTCGCCGTTGCCGGGCTGCCGCTCCTCGGCGTCCCCGCGGCCCTCGCGCTCGGGCGCGTCCTCCAGGAGCAGCCGGCCCACGAGTCCGACGGCGAGGACGGCACGGCCACGTGGCGGGCCGCGGTCACCCTGCTGCGCCCGATGATCCTCCTGCTCGGGGTGACCATCGCCGGAGGTGCCGTGCTCACCTTCGGGCCGCAGATGGTGCGCGACCCAGCGGTCGTCATCCCTGCCCTCGCCCTCATGGAGCTCGTCGCGGCGGTCGCGCGGTGGTGGATCGGCGGAGTGGCTGACCGGTTCGGCGCCGAACGCTTCGTCGCCCCCTTCGTCCTCGTCACGATCCTCGGCGTGGGCGGGGTGGCCTGGGCCGTCCACGAGCAGTCGGTGCCCGTGCTGCTCCTCGGCTCCGCCCTCCTCGGCAGCGCCTACGGCGGCCTGCAGAACCTCACCCTCGTCATGTCCTTCGCCGCGGTCTCCCGCCGCCGCATCGGTCTCGCGAGCTCGATGTGGAATGTCGGCTTCGACCTCGGGTCGGCCATCGGGTCGGTCGTCGTCGGCGCCATCGCCGTCCGTGCGGACTTCCCGGCCGCGCTCCTCGTCACGGCG
This sequence comes from Candidatus Janibacter merdipullorum, assembly GCA_019116945.1. Taxonomy (GTDB): domain Bacteria; phylum Actinomycetota; class Actinomycetes; order Actinomycetales; family Dermatophilaceae; genus Janibacter; species Janibacter merdipullorum. Next base: position 26,815 of record DXAR01000015.1, read on the forward strand.
GCTTTCGCCCTGCTGACCCTGCCGTTGGCCTTCAGGTGGGCACGCCGTGGGGAGTCCTCCCCTGCGTAGGTCCTCCCGAGACCGCCTGCCCCTGTGAAAGACTCGCGCCAGATCAGGCTCCACGACGAGGGGAACAGGGTGAGCAGCCGCGCACAGCAGTTCATGGACACGGCACGACAGGTCGCCGACGCGACCGGCGTGGGACAGGCCGCACAGGAGGCGATGAGCGGGGACGGCCCCGGCTTCGACCTCAACGCGCGGGACTTCCCCGCCGCCCGGGGCGAAGGGGGCTCCGCCGGCACCCGGATCAACGCCGAGCACGCCTCGCTCGACGACGCCGCGGAGTTCCTCAGCCGCAGCACCTACGAGATGGGCGCGAGCGGGCCGGTCCACGTCATCACCCCGATGGTCATGCCCAAGGGGCGTCGCCTCAAGGCGATGCTCCCGGTGATCCTCCTCGTGCTCATCGGCGTCTTCGGCTCGATCGTCTTCCTCCCCTTCGACCTGACGCTGCAGGTCTTCGGCCCCCACTACTGGTTGCTCGTCGTCGCCGTCGCGGCCTTCATGTGGTGGCGCCAGGGGATGGTCATGGTCCCCGAGGGGTGCACCGCCCTCATCAGCCGCTTCGGCAAGGTCGAGGCCGAGGTCGGTCCGGGCCGGGTCACCCTGTGGAACCCGTGGAAGCGGGTCTCCTACATCGTCAACACGACGCGCGAGTACCCCTTCAACGCACCGATCCGGTCGGCACCGACGAAGTCGGGAGTCCAGGCCTCGGTCGACCTCTTCCTCCAGTTCCGGATCGTCAGCGCCCGCGAGTTCGTCTTCGTCCTCGGCGCCGTGCAGGGCTTCCAGGACAAGCTCAACAACGCGATCTCGGAGACGACGCGCTCGCTCATCTACGAGCAGGAGGCCTCCGGCATCTACGACCTCGTCGGCGAGAGCACGGCGCGTCTCCTCGAGCAGCTCAACGCCCAGTTCGCCCCCGCGGTCGAGCTGACGACGGCCAACATCACCCACGCCGAGCCCTCCGCGCAGGAGTACCGCATGGACCTCGCCGCCCCGGAGATGATCCGGGTCGCGAAGGAGGCCTACACCTATGACTACGAGCTGAGCCTGAAGAAGGAGCAGAACGAGGGTGACCTCAACAAGGACCTCGCCTCGCTCAACGAGAACCTCTCCGCGATCCAGGCCGACATCGCCCGCTACCAGGCGCAGATGGACACGGCGCTCGAGCGGGAGACCAACCGTGCGGAGGCGGTCGCTCGGCAGCGCTTCGTCGAGTCCGAGTCGGAGGCGAATGCCAATGCGGCGCTGCTCGAGGCCCAGGCCCTCGACATCCGCGCGCTGAGCGCGGCTCTCGCGCCGGAGATCCTCGACTACCGCTACCAGCAGGACATGCTGGACAAGATGGAGGCGGTCTCCGACTCCCT
>DXAR01000105.1 GCA_019116945.1 Candidatus Janibacter merdipullorum
GGACCAGGAGCAGCGATGACCACTCCCCTGCTGGGTGACCCCTCCTCCCTGAGCGCTCTCGGTGCCTCGCTGCGCCGCACCGCCGTCCTCCTCACCGCCCAGGGCCAGGAGCTGACGACCCGACTCGAGGAGGCGGACCCGGGATGGCGCGGACCACGGGCCCTCGCCCTCAGACGTCGCACGTCGACCGCCGCCGACCAGACCCTCGCGATCGCCGCCGCCCTCGACGAGACCGGCCGCTCGCTCCAGACGGCGGCGAGCGACCTCGCCGACGCGATCGGCCACCTCCGCCAGCTGGAGGACGTGGCCGCGGCGTTGGGGCTCGAGGTGCGCGAGGGCGCGGTGACGAAGGGGTGGGGCATCACCGGCGTCGCCGACCCCGGTGCCGTCGACGAGGAGGACCGGCAACGCCAGCGTCTCCAGGAGAGGGTGCACCAGACGGTGACCACCCTCGGCCGGCGTCGCGCCCGGCTCGCCGACGACCTCGGCCGGGCCTCGACGCTGCTCCGCGAGGCCTCGGCCGAGCTTCGTGCCTGAGCCGCGCCGGGACGGCGCTAGCGTGGGCCCATGAAGATCACGCGGACGACGAGCCTGCCCGCCGGCGTCGAAGAGGCCTTCGACGTCATCGCCTCGCAGGAGCACCAGGAGGCGAAGGTCGCCGCCCAGGCCGAGCGGTCGAGCGCGGCCGTGACCCGCGATGCGGGCGCCGCACGCATCCGGACCGAGCGGGAGATCGCCACCGAGGGGATGCCCACGGCCGTGGCCTCCATGGTGGGGAGCACCCTGACGATCACGGAGGATCAGCGCTGGGGTGCCGCGGACGCCTCCGGTGCCCGCTCCGCCGACCTCGACATCCGCGTCGCCGGCGTCCCGCTGCAGCTCGTCGGGCGGATCCGCCTCACCCCGGACGGTGACGGGAGCTCACTCGCGGTCGACGCCGACCTCAGCTGCAGCCTCCCCTTCGTCGGCAAGAAGATCGAGCAGGCGGCGCGACCGACGATCGAGGAGTCCTTCGACCTGGAGGTCCAGCTCCTCACCGAGCGGCTGCGAGGTGGCCGAGCTCGGTGACGTCGTACCAGAGCAGGTCGTCGTAGCCGTCCCCGACCTCCCCTTCGTGCTCCTCGACGTGGAAGGAGACGACGTCCGCGAGCGGCACCGGCGTCTCGCCGACGAGACGGGCAGCCGAGCCCGTCTCGGCCCGGTCGGGTCCGTCGGCGGCCGCGACGACCCGACGTCCGGCACCCAGGTCCCTCGCGGCGTCCAGGGCCTGGCACATCGCCTCGAACTCCAGGTCCTCCTCGTCCGCCCCGGGATCGAGTGAGCGCAGCGCCTGCGTCGCTCCGAAGGCGGACCGCCCGGGGAGCCGCCCGGTGGCCAGGACGTCGGTGAGCTCGTCGACGAGGAGCGGGACGTAGAGGCGCATCAGGAGCCGCTCCGCGCCCGGGGCGCCGTGCGCAGCTCCGTGAGCGCGTCCTCGATGCACTGGGCGAGCAGGCCGAGGTCGGCGAGCGACTCACGGTCGCCGTTGAGGCCGAAGTAGACCTTGCCGTCGTAGGAGGTCAGCCCGATCGCCAGCCCCTGCTCGCGGCCGAGGGGCATCACGGGGTAGGACTCGCACAGGCGGGACCCCTCGACGGACAACGTCTGCTGGGGGCCGGGGACATTGGTGATGACGAGGTTGGAGAGGCGACGGCTCATCGCGCTGGCGACACGGGCACCGAGGCTGTGCAGGGTCGGTGGGGCGAAGCCGCTGATCGAGGCCAGCGACCCGGCGGAGACGCCCTCGGCAGCCGCGGACTCGATCTGCTGACGCATGGCGAAGGAGATCTGGTGCAGCCGCATGGAGGGGGTGTTCTCACCGATGGGCAGGTCGATGAAGCAGGCCGTCATCGCCGCGTCCGTGAGCTGGTCACCAGAGCCGTCGACGATGCTCACCGGGATCATGGCGCGGATCTTGGAGGTCCCGGTCACGGGAAGTCCACGAGTCTGCATCCAGGCGCGCAGGGCGCCGGTGATGGTCGCGAGGATGACGTCGTTGACCGTCACGTCCTCGACGTACCGGCCCCGGGTGAGTCGCGCGCGGACCGCGCGGTAGTCCTCGAGGTCGGTCTCGACCATGACATAGCGACGGGCCGCGCCGACCGGTGCGTTGAGCGGTGAGCTCGGTGCCGGCTTGGTACCGACGCGGGCGAGCGTGGAGACGATGCGACCGGCCCCGTCCACGAGCTGTCGGCCGGTCTGGCCGACGTCGCTGAGGCCCGTCCGCACCGTCGCGATGGCCCGGGCCGGGTTGAGGACCGACCCGAGGACGGCGTCGGTGACGAGGCGCAGGTCCGAGGGCTCTGGGTGGGGTTCACCGGCGCGCTCGTCGACGGGGACGGCGTCCGGGTCGACGATGAGGTGGGCGAGGTCGACCGCGTGGATCCCGTCGACCATCGCCTGGTGCGCCTTGGTGACGACCGCGAAGCGACCTCCCTCGAGGCCCTCGACGAAGTACGCCTCCCACAGCGGTCGGTCCCGGTCGAGGGGCCGCGCCATGATCCGGGCGACGAAGTCCTCGAGGTCGGCGCGGGAGCCCGGAGAAGGCAGGCCCGAGCGGCGGACGTGGTAGGTGAGGTCGAAGTGGACGTCGTCCACCCACACGGGGTTGTCGAGCCGGGCGGGGACGGAGCGGATGCGCTGCCGGTACCGCGTGTGCCCCGCGATGCGGTCCCCGATGACCGAGATGAAGCGGTCGTAGTCGAAGCCCTCCTTCGGAGGCTGGAACACCATCACCGATCCCACGTGCATGGGCAGGGTCGGCTCCTCCACGTGGAGGAAGGCCGCATCGAGGGCATCCAGTCTGTTCACCACGCGGTCATGGTGGCACGGACGGCGGGGTGAGGCACCCCCTTCACCGGTGTGACCTAGGCGTGGCTCCGCGCGAAGGGGAGGCGTCGCCGCCGCACCGGGCGCGCCGGCGGTCGTCCGGTGAGCGTCCCTGCCAGCTCCCCCACGGCCGTGCGCAGCTCGCTCTCCGGGGCGCACTCGGCGAGCGTCCGGCCGGACAGGAGGGCAGCATCGGTGGCCGCGGGGTCGTCGGGGAGGAAGGTGATCGACTCCAGGCCGGCAAAGCGTGCCAGGGACTCCGAGACCCGGCGCCTGGGGTCCGGGCCAACCGAGGAGGCACGCAGGCGGTTGACCACCGGCCGCGGGGTCGGCGAGGGCACGAGTCCGACCGCCTGTACGGACCGGACCATCCGCTGGAGACCGACCGGGTCGGCCGCGCCCACGAGCAGGAGCTCGTCCGCCTCGGCGAGGGCCACGAGGGTCGTGGCATTACGCCGGGGCGCCAGGGTGTCGTAGCTCAGCTCCTCGTCGTCCTCGATCCCGAAGCCGCAGTCGAGGACGACGACCTCGGCGAGGGACCGGGCCAGGTCGATGACCTGCTCGACGGCGGAGGCGCGCACCTCCGTCCACCGGCTCGGCGTGGGGATGCCGGTGAGCACCCGGAGCCGCGGGGCCGCCTCCACTGCGAGCCGGGCGAGGGAGGGCAGATCGAGCGTGCCCAGCTCGGAGGCCCGGGAGGCCGCGGCGAGGCCCGGGGCCTCGTCGAGCACGCTCAGCAGCTGGGCCACGGCGGCGCCGTAGGTGTCGAGGTCCACGAGCAGGGCCGTCGTGCCGGATGCCGCGATCTCGCTCGCGACGTTGACGGCGACGGTGCTGCGCCCCGGCGCGCCCACCGGGCCCCAGACCGCCACCACCTGCCCTCGGACGGGTTCCGGGGTGGGGTCCGGAGGGGGCACGGCCTCGTCCGCGGCCGTCTCGGGCGCGATCGGCGATCCCTCCGGCGAGTGGCAGTCGACCGGCTCCGCGAGGGCGACGGGAGGAGCTGGCGCGCGCCCCGTCGTCAGCACCTCGACGAGGTCCTCCGGCGGGGTGCCGAGGTGCACGTGGCGGTCGATGCCGAGCCGGCGCAGGTGCCTCTCCTCGGCCTCCTGCCCGTCCCGACTCGCGCCGACGACCGTGACGCCGTGGCCGGTGAGGTGGGCGAGGGCGTCGCGGTCGAGCCCGCGCAGGTCGGCCGAGACGAGCGCGACATCGCCGTGGCCCGCGGATGCAGCGGCGAGGAGGTCGGCGAGGTCGGCGCACCGTCGTCCGACGCCGACGCCCGGGAGGCGATCGACGATCTCGACCATCCGCCCTTCCCAGTCGTGACCCAGGGCGGTGAGGACGGTGGCGGCCATCAGTCCTCCTGCTTGCGGCTGCCGCTCTCGAGCACGAGCTTGACCGGTGTCTCGTCCTGGTCGATCGAGATGATGTCCTCGACGCTGGACTCGGGCACGACGATGACGGCGGAGGACCCCGGCCCCGACCCGATGACACCGCTCGAGGACGTGGGGAGGGAGGACACGGTGGCCCGCTCGACGAGGACCTCGTACTCGACCTCCTCCTCGGCGGAGGCGGGTGCTTCCGGGTCCTCGACGCGGGGCTTCGGGACGAAGACGGTGACCCGGGACCCGACGGAGAGGTTGCTCAGGTAGATGGGGTCGACGCGGACCGGGACGTCGCGGACCCGCTTGTCGGTGGGGTCGATGACCGCCGACCTCGGGATGAGCTCGCCCTGACGCAGCTCGCGGTCGACGATGGCTCCGTTGGGCAGGCGTTCGCCGGCCGAGAGGTAGTCGCCCGAGACGTCACCGAGCTGGACGTCGACCCGCACGAAGTCGTCCTCGCCGACCTCCTGCCCCGGGGTGAGCGCGCTCTTGGCCGCCCACATGCCGACGCGCTCGTCGGCTGCGCTGAAGGCCGCGGCCCCGATGATGATCGCGAGGAGGACGAGGAGCACCCCGATGATGAGCCGCGCGTCCTTCCACGACGGCGTGACGAGGCGACGGGCCTTGGGCGTGGGGAGAGCACTCACCGATGAGTCCTTGGATCGTGGGCACGAATCACGCAGCATCATGCCCCGCCGAGTGCCCGCTCGCGCGTCGACCGTCCACAGGCCACTCGGACGTGCCCACCCACACCCCCGTCGGTGGCAGAATCGGGGCATGCCCCGCAAGTTCGTCCCGCTCACCGAGGTCTCCGAGGTCCTCGGCGTCTCCGCGGCCCAGGCCTATGCCCTCGTGCGCAGCGGTGAGCTCCCGGCGATCAAGGTCGGCGGCCGGGGGCAGTGGCGGGTCGAGGTCGACGAGCTCGATGCCTACATCGAGCGCATGTACGCCCAGACCCGCGAGTTCGTCCGGCGGGGTGGCGACGAGGGCTGAACTCCCTCAGGTCGAGGTGATGACCGCGACCGCGGCGAAGGGGATGACCCGCTCCCCGTGCACGTGCTCCGGCCGCCGGGGTGAGTCCAGGGGGTGCTCGGCCAGGTCGAAGGCATCGGCCCCCACGGCGTCGATGGTGCCGTGGGCGGAGCCACCGTCGACATCGAGCACGCCGACCGCACGCCGGTCCCGGCTGATGATGCGCAGGGCCGACCCGACCCCGAAGCGACGCGCGCGGGTGTCGTCCCGCGGTCGTCCGAGGCCGGTGACGCCGAGGATCGCCCCGGTCATGACGAGGAGCTGACGACCGCCCGTCTCGGTGAGGAGGATCCAGCCCTCTCCCGAGTCCTCGAGGCTTCCCCGCGCACTCGTCCCTCCGCGGAGACGCAGCGTGAGCGCGGCCCCGGTCGCCCCGACGAGGCGCTCCCCCAGCGTGATCCGGGCACGCTCCATACGGGTCCGCTCGGCCACCTCGGCATCGAGCTCGAGCCGGGTGCGCGCGGCCACCTGGGCCTCGAGGTCGTCGAAGAGTCGCTCCCATCGCACGCCGTCACCCTATGCGGCCCCATCTCTTGCGCGCCACCAAACAGCGTGCTTGGATGTCAAACACAAGCAAACGCCATCAAACGGCATCATTCGGCTGCGTTGCTGTCGGCACCGGCGCCCCACGACAGGAGGACGGATGACACGTCCACGGATCGCCCTCGGTCTCCTGGCCCTCCCCGGCGGGCTTTCCCTCACGGGCGCCCTCACCCGAGGGTCCCTCCGGCTCCTCTCCGGGAGCACGAGCCCGGGCGCCGACCCCGCGGCGGCGATCACCGGCCTCACCGCAGGACTCGCCGCCCTCATCACCGCCTGGCTCACGCTGTGCCTCGGTCTCGCCCTCGCCGCGGTCCTGCCGGGTGCGGCCGGCGAGACGGCGCGGCGGCTCCGCGACCGGATCACGCCGGTCCTCGTCCAGCGCTGGGCCGCCGTCGTCCTCGGCGCCTCGGTCACGGCGACGGTCGCGCCCGGGACGGCCGTCGCCGCCGAGCGCTCCGTGACCGACCCCTCACCGACCGCCGTCCCGGAGACGGACT
>DXAR01000106.1 GCA_019116945.1 Candidatus Janibacter merdipullorum
GGCGGGCCCCTCCCCTTCGACGCAGACGGCTGCCGATCAGGTGTCGGCGCCCTCGAGCAGGTCGGTGACGAGCGCCGCGATCGGGCTGCGCTCGCTGCGCGTCAGCGTGATGTGGGAGAAGAGCGGGTGCCCCTTGAGGGTCTCGATGACGGCCGCGACGCCGTCGTGGCGCCCGACGCGCAGGTTGTCACGCTGGGCCACGTCGTGGGTGAGGACGATCTTGGAGTTCTGCCCGACGCGGGACATTACGGTGAGGAGGACATTGCGCTCCAGGCTCTGGGCCTCGTCGACGATGACGTAGGCGTCGTGGAGGCTGCGGCCGCGGATGTGGGTCAGCGGGAGCACCTCGAGCATGTCGCGGTCGAGGATCTCCTCGACGACCTCCTTGGACACGAGGGCCCCGAGGGTGTCGTGGACGGCCTGCGCCCAGGGCCCCATCTTTTCCTGCTCGCTGCCGGGGAGGTAGCCGAGCTCCTGGCCACCGACGGCGTAGAGCGGGCGGAAGACGACGACCTTGCGGTGCTGGCGCCGCTCCATGACCGCCTCGAGACCGGCGCACATCGCGAGGGCGCTCTTGCCCGTCCCCGCGCGGCCGCCGAGGCTGACGATGCCGACGTCGGGGTCGAGGAGGAGGTCGAGGGCGATGCGCTGCTCGGCCGAGCGACCGTGCAATCCGAAGGCGTCCCGGTCACCGCGGACGAGGCGCACCTGCTTGTCCGCGCCGACGCGGCCCAGGGCGCTGCCGCGCTCGGAGAGGATCTTCAGCCCCGTGTGGCACGGCAGCTCGGCGGCTCCGAGATGCTCCACGCGGCCCGTCTCGTAGAGGTGGTCGACCTCCTCGCCGCTCATCTCCACCTCGGCCATCCCGGTCCACCCGGAGTCGGCGCGGGTCTGCTCGTGGCGGTACTCCTGCGCGTCCAGCCCGACGGCCGACGCCTTGACCCGCATCGGGAGGTCCTTGGACACGATCGTCACGTCGGCCCCGTCGAGGGAGAGGTTCTTCGCCACGGCGAGGATCCGGGAGTCGTTGTCGCCGAGGCGGAACCCGGAGGGCAGGGCGGTCGGGTCGGTGTGGTTGAGCTCGACGCGGAGGGTGCCCCCGTCCTCCCCCACGGGAACCGGCGCGTCGAGCCGGCCCGCGGAGACCCGGAGGTCGTCGAGGAGGCGAAGGGCGGTGCGCGCGAAGTAGCCGAGCTCCGGGTGGTGCCGCTTGCCCTCGAGCTCGGTGACGACGACGACGGGGAGGACGACCTCGTGCTCCTTGAAGCGCATCATCGCCCGCGGGTCCGAGAGGAGCACCGAGGTGTCGATGACGTAGGTCCGTTGCCCTTCGTCCTGGGGTGGGAGGTCCACCGGGTCGGGCGTGCCGTCGGGCTGCATGCCAGAGGGGGTGACGGTCTGGGTCATCAGGTCGTCCACGTCGGTCTCCTCCACGGGCGCCGCGCCGGCAGGCGCGCACGCGCCTACTCTCGGTGCTGGTGCCGGGACCGGGCCGCCGATGAAGGACGGGGCCGGGTCCGGCCCCTTCTGCTGTAGAGCAGCTCCATCTGAGGGCCTCCCGGACGGCCTGCGAGGTGCAGTCCGTCAGTCGTCACGCTACGACCGTCCGCCGCGAACGCCACGCCCATCCGCGCGTGTCCGGGGTCGTGTCGGAGATGTTCACGCCGCGGCCACCTCACCGATCACACGCGTCACTCCCGCCCCTGCGGCGGACAGGCGAAGGGAGGTCAGGCGCCGAAGCGGCGGTGCCGGTCGGCGTAGGCCCGCAGGGCGCGCAAGAAGTCGACCCGCCGGAACTCGGGCCAGTACACCTCGCAGAAGTAGTACTCGCTGTGGGCCGACTGCCACAGGAGGAAGCCGGAGAGGCGCTGCTCGCCCGAGGTCCGGATGACGAGGTCCGGGTCGGGCTGACCCTTGGTGTAGAGGTGCTCGCCGATGTTCTCCGCCGTCAGCTCGTCGGCGACCTCCTCGAGCGAGGCTCCCTCCGCGGCCCGGGTCCGCAGCAGCGATCGCACCGCGTCGGCGATCTCCTGGCGCCCGCCGTAGCCGACGGCGACGTTGACGATGAGCCCGTCGACGTCGGTGGTCTCCTCCTCCGCGCGCCGCAGCGCCGCCGCGGTCTGCACGGGGAGCATGTCGAGGGCCCCGGCGGAGTGGAGCTGCCACCGGCCGTCGGCTGCGAGATCCGCGACGAGCCCCTCGATGATCCGGAGCAGACGGTCCAGCTCCTCCGGCGGGCGGGTGAGGTTGTCCGTGGAGAGCAGCCAGAGGGTGACGACCTCGACACCGGCCTCCTCGCACCACTCGAGGAAGCTGGCGATGTTGGCCGCACCGGCCCGGTGCCCGGCCTCCGCATTGCCACCGCGGGCCTTGGCGAAGCGACGGTTGCCGTCGACGATCATCCCGACGTGGCGCGGCACGGCATCACGGTTGAGCTGCCGCACCAAGCGGCTCTCATAGGCGCGGTAGAGCGGGTTGCGCACGCGCGGTCCCTTCCAGGCGGCGGGTCTCGTCCGGGCCAACCTACCGTCGCGATCCGTGGTCGATCGCACAGGTGCCGCACGTTCTGCCCGTGGTCAACCTACGCTGGCGTAAGTTACCGTGGAACGCATGGAGTCCCCCCGGAACGAGGTCAAGCACCTCGCGCAGGACGTCGGCGAGCACGTCGACGCCTTCGTCGAGGCCGTCAAGCCCCACCTCCGCGGATGGCTCCACCTCGTCACTGCTCCGCTGGCCATCGTCGGCGGCCTGGTCCTCACCTCGATGGCGCCGACCCAGGGCGGACGCATCGCGGCGATGGTCTTCACCATCACCGCCGGCCTGCTCTTCGCCACCTCCGCGATCTACCACCGGGGCAAGTGGGGCAGCCGGATGGCCGCGACCCTCAAGCGGTGGGACCACGCCAACATCTTCCTCATCATCGCGGGGAGCTACACCCCCTTCGCGCTCATGCTGCCGCGCTCCCAGGCGATCACGCTGCTCGTCATCGTGTGGAGCGGCGCCATCGTCGGCGTGCTCTTCCGGGTGCTGTGGGTCGGCGCTCCACGCTGGTTCTACGTGCCCGTATACGTCGCGCTCGGCTGGGTCGCGGTCTTCTACATCGAACCGCTGCTCACGCACGGGGGCTGGACGATCCTCGCCTTCGTCATCGCCGGCGGCGCCCTCTACACCGCGGGCGCCCTCGTCTACGGCCTCAAGCGCCCCAACCCGTCACCGCGGTGGTTCGGCTTCCATGAGATCTTCCACGCGCTGACGGTGCTCGCCTTCATCTCACACTTCGTCGCCGCGACGCTCGCCCTCTTCGGGCCCATCGCCAACACCTGAGGCCGCGCCACCGTCCCCCGCGGCCTTCGACGCGGCATCGTCGGCCTCCTCCGCCGAGCCCTCGGCCGCCTGCTCCGCCCGCTGCTCCTCGGCCCGCTGGGCGAGGTTGATCCGACGCAGGCGGATGAACATTCCCCGCATGAGCAACCACAGCGCGGCGGCGAGGAAGGAGAAGGCGACGAAGGCGAGGAACCCGGGCCCGACCTCGGTGCTCGGCGAGCTCATGCCCACTCCCTCACGGTCGGCGCGACCCGGTCGTCGCGCAGCAACTCCAGGTCCGTCCGACGCCCCAGGGCATCGGCCTCGGCGAGGGACTCGGGGATCCCCGCGAAGAGGTCCTCCTCGCGGTCCTCGGTGGGCACGTGGCTGAGGGCGAGCTCGTACTCCTCGGTCGGCCAGATCCGCGCCTGCACGTCGTTGCCCACGGCGAAGAAGAATCCGTCAGGATCGATCTGCGTGGCGTGCGCCCGGAGGGCGTCATCGCGCTGGTCGAAGAAGTCCGAGCACGGCACAAACGTGGTCACCGGCCGCTGCGGCCGCCCCTTGGTCCGCTCCAACCAGTCGACGAAGGGGGACTCCCTCCCCTCCTCGAGGACGGCCTCGTGGAGGGCGACCATCCGGTCCCGGCTGAAACCGCCGATGTAGTAGAGCTTGAGCGGCTGCCAGGGCTCCCCGGCGTGCGGGTGCGCCTCCGGGTCGCCGGCCGCCTCGAAGGCCGCGACGCTCACCCGGTGGGTCATGACGTGGTCCGGGTGCGGGTAGCCGCCGTTCTCGTCGTAGGTCGTGATGACGTGGGGACGGAAGCGGCGGATCTCGCGGACGAGGGCCTCCGTCGCCGTGTCGAGGGGCTCGTTGTAGAAGCAGCCCTCCGGCAGCGGCGGCAGCGGATCCCCTTCCGGCAGACCGGAGTCGACGAAGCCGAGCCACGTGTGCTGGACCCCCAGGGCCGCCTGCGCCCGCGCCATCTCCTCACGCCGCACGTGGACGATGTCCCGCAGGATGTGCGGGTCGTCCTTGAGCTTGGGGTTGAGGACGTCACCGCGCTCACCACCGGTGCAGGTCACGACGAGCACCTCGGCGCCGTCATGGACATAGCGGGCGGTCGTCGCCGCGCCCTTGCTCGACTCGTCGTCGGGGTGGGCGTGCACGGCCATGAGCCTCAGTGCTTCCACGGGTGGGTCCTCCCGGACAGATGTGGTGCCGCGCGGCCCCGGTGTGCCGGCGCGGGCTGGTGTCACGGACAATGGAGGCATTCTCTCACCGCGCACCGGAGGTCGTGACGACAGCCGGTGCCCACCCCCTTCGCCCGCAGGAGCAGCGATGACGACCGACGCGCCGGACCACGCCGAGTGGGACCCCGAGCGCGAGGAGGCCGAGGCCGACGCGCGGTCCGACCGTGGACCACGGATCTGGTGGGTGCTCGGTGGTCTCTTCGTCGCCGTGGGGGTCGCCCTCGCGGCCTGGTTCGGGGTGTCGAGCACCGACGAGGCCGTGACGACCACGGACATCGGCTTCGAGAAGCCGAGCACCCGCGAGATCGTCATGGTCTTCGACGTCACCCGGCCCACGGGCACGACCGTCGTGTGCACCGTGACGGCGATGGATGGTGAGTACGGCCGCGTCGGGACGGTCGAGCACGAGGTCCCGGCCGCGGACGAGCGCACGACCCGCGTCGAGGCGCCCGTCCGCACGACGACGCAGGCGGTCACGGCCACCGTGCAGGACTGCACGGCCGTCGACTGACGCGGGCTCGGTGCCGCCATGCGGCCGGGAAGGCGTTAGACTGGTCTTTTACACGCAACCGTGGGTCTGGACCGATCGGTCCAGACCTTTGTGCATCATCACCCGATGATGCACGGCGGTGATCATCCGTGGGGGACGACTGCCGTCCTGCCGCGGCCCCGAAGGCAAGGAGTACCCCGTGTCCCAGACCGCGTCCACCGCGACCTACCTGACCCAGGAGGCGTTCGACCGACTGCAGGCCGAGCTGCGCGAGCTCTCGGGCCCCGGCCGTGTCGACATCGCCAAGCGCATCGAGGCTGCCCGTGAGGAGGGTGACCTCAAGGAGAACGGCGGCTACCACGCCGCCAAGGAGGAGCAGGGCAAGATGGAGGCCCGCATCCGCCAGCTGACGCAGATCCTGCAGACGGCGACCGTCGGCGAGGCGCCGCCGGACGACGGTGTCGTCGAGCCCGGCATGGTCGTCACCGTCGAGCTGTTCGGCGACGAGGAGACCTTCCTCCTCGGCTCCCGCGAGATCGCCGACGGCGACGACAGCATCGATGTCTACTCCGAGCAGTCCCCGATGGGTGCGGCCATCCACGGCAAGAAGGTCGGCGACACCGCGACCTACCTGGCGCCCACCGGCAAGAACATCGAGGTCAAGGTCCTCTCGGCGAAGCCCTACGGCAGCTGATCGACGGACCACACCCACGAAGGGGAGGTCCCGGCCACGTGCCGGGACCTCCCCTTCGTCGTGGTCAGCCCTGGTTCCAGGGCAGGAGGTCGAGCTCCTCGATCCCGAGCCAGCCACCGAGCGTCGAGGCATCGGCCCAGTCGGCCTGGTCGACCACCCCGCGCGGGTCGAAGGCGACGCTGCGCTGCCCGGCCGCGTCGTCCGCGGTGGTGATGTGCGCCCCGTCCTCGGACGGGATCTGGGTGGGAGCCGCCGGCGCCGGCGCCGGTGACTCCTGAGGCGGGGTCGGCGACTCCTGGACCGGCGCTTCCTGCAGAGCAGGAGCCTCCGTGACGGCGGGCGGTGGCGAGGACTCGGCCCCGTCCACCCGCTCGAAGGCCTCCCCCGATCCACTGTCGGGGCCGCCGGTGGAGTCCATCCGCTCGAAGGCGACCGGCTCGCTCTGGCCGAGCTCGAGCTCTTCCCCGCCGGGCAGGTCCGGCAGCACGGCCATGAGGTTGTCGGTGACGAGCATCCCGTGCGGAGACTCCAGGTGGTTCGGCCCATCCGTCCCGTCGACGACGACGCCGGTCAGCCCGTCGGGCAGCGGCTCGACCCGTACGGGCGGCTCGACCGGGAGCTGGACGTCCGGCGGGTCCACCCGCAACAGGGGTGGATCTGCGATGAACGGAGGCGGGTTCACCCACCGCCGGGGCGGCTCCATCGGATCCGGCAACGGGTCCACCCGGAACCGGGGAGGCTCCGCAGGTCCCCCGTCGACCCGCTCGAAGGCCCGGTCGTCGTCGACCCGCCCCAGCTCGTAGCCATCCTTGATCTCGCCGAAGGCCATGTTGTGCTCGACTCGCCCCGCCCGAAGGCCCGGCCCGGAGCCGCCGCCGAGCCCCACCGTGGCGACCCCGGAGGAGGACCGCTGGCTGTCGGCCTCGGCGACGAGCTTGCGGCTGTAGTTCTGCAGCGCGTGCTCGGCGTCGTCGATGGCGCGGTGGGCGACCCGCCACTCCTTGGCGAACTTCTCGAAGTCCGGCCCGTCCCAGAGCGCGCGGAGCTTCTCGAGGTGGACGGCGCCCCTCCCGCCGACGTCGGCGATCCGCGTCCCCTGCCGCCGCAGACCGACGGCGATCTCGTCGAGTGCCTCGACATCGGCGCCGTGGGTGACCTTCCCGCTCATGTCCCGCCTTTCCTCCCGTTGACCCCCAGCCTAGAGAGCCCGCTCGGATGACCCAATGGGGAGGACTCCCCGTTGCCCCACCTGAGACAATGGGTCCATGTTCGGCCGACAGCTCCCGCCCATGCCCACCGCGGAGACCGCCCTCGCCGGGCGCGACGCGCGGCCCTTCGTCCTCCCCGAGCGCCACGAGGTGCTCGGCACCCCGCTCGAGGGGCCGTGGCCGGAGGGCACCGAGGTGCTCCACATCGCCATGGGCTGCTTCTGGGGCGCGGAGCGCATCTTCTGGCAGCTCGAGGGCGTCGTCACCACGGCCGCGGGCTACATGGGCGGCTTCACGCCCAACCCCACCTACGAGGAGACCTGCACCGGGCTCACCGGCCACACCGAGGCGGTGCTCGTCGCCTACGACCCGACCCGTACCCGCCCGGAGCTCCTGCTCAAGGCCTTCTGGGAGAACCACGACCCGACGACGCCCAACCGTCAGGGCAACGACGTGGGGACCCAGTACCGCTCGGCGATCTACTGGACCACCGAGGAGCAGCGCGAGGCCGTCGAGGCGACCGCGGCGAGCTTCGGTCAGGAGCTGGCCCGGCACGGTCTGCCGCCGGTCTCCACGGAGATGCGTCCCGCGAGCGAGGTGGGTGAGTTCTGGTACGCCGAGGACTACCACCAGCAGTACCTCCACAAGAACCCCGGTGGCTACTGCAACCACGGCCCGAATGGCCTCACCTGCCAGGTGGGGATCCTCCGCCAGGACGAGGTCCCGGCCCAGCAGGACATCGCTCCGCCGGCCGCTGGCTGAGGTCGCTCAGCGCCCCAGCAGGCGACGCCACCACGGCCGGGGTGAAGGGGACTCCTCCACCCGAGCGGGCGGCGCCGGCTCCCGCGCAGCACGCAGCGCCCGCCAGGCCGCGACCATCTCCTCGACGTCGACCGTTGGCGCCACCGGTCGCGAGACGAGTCCCATGCTCGGGCGGCGCCGCTCGTCGAGGACGCGCAGGTTGTAGTCCCGGAGGAGCTCCCGGACGTTCTCCTCGGAGCGCTCCTCCGCCAGGGACTCCGGGTAACCGGCCGCCTCCTTGCGCAGCTGGAGGACCGGGGGCATGGCGTCCGAGGCGTCCAGCCCCTCCCGGGCCATCATCCCCTTGACCCACCAGTCCGGGTCGCGGTTGTCGAGCCCGGGCAGAGGTCGACCCGCGCCGGGGAGGTCGTCGAACTCCCCGCGCTCGGTCGCCTCGCGGATCTGCCGCTCGACCCAGCCCTCCTGCGGTGGCATGCCCATGACACTCCAGTGTGCCCGTTATTCCCCGATCGCGGACAGGAGCACGGTGTCTGTGCCCTCGACGAGCCACGCCTCGACGGTCCACCCGTCGGCGACACCGCTGCCGTGCCCGAGGCCGGCGACCGCCTCCGGTTGCCCGTCCGGCGCTTCGCCCGCCACGTCCGGTGTGAGCTCGGGTTGGCCCACCCCCGTCGGGCTGGCCGCGGAGCGCAGCCGGTCGGCCACCCGGGGCTCGAGCTCGACCACCGCGTCGATCCAGAAGGTCGAGGGCCCAGGCACCAGCCGGTCGTCCCCGAGGGTCCCCGACTGCCAACGCGCCGACACCGGGACCCCAAGACCGGGGAACCGCCTCGTCAGCGGCTCCTCGTCGGTGCGCAGGCCCCGCTCGTCGACGTTCTTCGCCGGGCCCTCCCCTCCCTCATTCCCCCCGGGGACGAGGGAGCAGCCGACGAGGACCAGGACGGCCACGAGGGAGACGAGGATCCGCCCTCGGTTCGGCCGTCGCTCAGAGGGCAGCCGCAAGCTCGGTGCCCTGACGGATCGCGCGCTTCGCGTCGAGCTCGGCGGCGACATCCGCACCGCCGATGACGTGGGCGTCGACCCCCTTCGCCCGCAGCGGGTCGACGAGGTCACGCACCGACTCCTGCCCCGTGCACACGACGACGGTGTCGACCGCGAGGGTGCGCGGCTTGCCGTCGACGGTGAGGTGCAGGCCCTCATCGTCGATGCGCTCGTAGGAGGCACCGGTGATCTGGTGGACCCCCTTCGCCTTGATCGCGGCACGGTGCACCCACCCGGTGGTCTTGCCCAGGCCCTTGCCGATCTTCGTCTCCTTGCGCTGGACGAGGTACACGGTCCGCGGAGAGACCTGGGGGTGCGGCTCCGTGAGCCCGCCACGCCCGCTCGAGGTCGGGTCCACGCCCCACTCGTCCTGCCACTCCTTGACGTCCAGGGTGGGCGACTCGATGGTCGTCAGCAGCTCGGTGACGTCGACACCGATCCCGCCGGCGCCGATGACGGCGACGCGCTCCCCGACCTCCCGGGTCCCGAGGACCGCCTCCGGGTAGGTGACGACCATCGGGTGGTCGATGCCCTCGATCTCCGGCACCCGCGGGGTGACGCCCGTCGCGAGGACAACCTCGTCGAAGCCCTCGAGGTCGGCGACCTCCGCCCGGCGGGAGAGGTGCAGGGTGACCCCGCGGCGCTCCAGCTCGCCACGGAAGTACCGGATGGTCTCGGCGAACTCCTCCTTGCCCGGGATGCGCATGGCGAGGGCGAACTGCCCGCCGATGTCCTCACCGGCCTCGAAGACCTCGACCTCGTGCCCGCGCTCGGCCGCGGCCACCGCCGCGGACAGCCCGGCCGGTCCACCACCGACGACGGCGACCCGCTTGCGCCGCACCGTCGGGGAGAGCACGAGCTCGGTCTCGTGCCCCGCGCGCGGGTTGACGAGGCAGGAGGCGACCTTGCGCTGGAAGGTGTGGTCCAGGCAGGCCTGGTTGCACGCGATACAGGTGTTGATCCGGTCGCTGTGCCCGGCCTCGGCCTTCGTGGCCCACTCCGGGTCGGCCAGCCAGGGCCGGGCCATCTGGACGAGATCGGCCTGCCCCTCGGCGAGTACCTGCTCGGCCTGGTCGGGCATGTTGATCCGGTTGCTCGTGACGACCGGGACGGTCACGTGGGGCCGGAGGCGCTCGGCGACCTCGGTGAAGGCCATCCGGGGCACGGAGGTGACGATCGTCGGCACCCGCGCCTCGTGCCAGCCGATGCCGGTCGAGATGATCGTCGCGCCCGCGGCCTCGATCTCCGTGGCGAGGGCGACGATCTCCTCCCAGGTCTGACCGCCCTCGACGAGGTCGAGGATCGAGAGCCGGTAGACGAGGATGAAGTCCTCACCCACGGCGGCGCGGACCGAACGGACGATCTCGGTCGCGATGCGTCGACGGTTGGCCGGCGTCCCGCCCCACCCGTCGGCACGCGAGTTGGTCCGCGGAGCGAGGAACTGGTTGATGAAGTAGCCCTCGGACCCCATGACCTCCACCCCGTCGTATCCCGCGGACCGGGCGAGCTCCGCGGCGCGGGCGAAGGAACGGATCTGGCGACGCACCCCCTTCTCGCTGAGGGCCCTCGCGGTGAAGGGGTTGATCGGGGCCTTCGTGCGGGAGGCCGAGACCGAGAAGGGGTGGTACGCATAGCGGCCGGCGTGGAGGATCTGCAGGGCGATCTTGCCGCCCTCGCGGTGCACGGCGTCGGTGATCTCACGGTGGTGGCGGGCCTCGCGCTGCGTGGTCAGCTTGGACGCGAAGGGGTAGAGGCTGCCCTCGAGGTTCGGCGCGAAGCCACCGGTGACGATGAGGCCGGCGCCGCCCTTCGCCCGCTCGGCGTAGAAGGCCGCGAGCCGCTCGAAGTCACGGGCCTTGTCCTCCAGCCCCGTGTGCATCGACCCCATGATCGTGCGGTTGCGCAGGGTGGTGAAGCCCAGATCGAGGGGGCTGAAGAGCGTGGGGTACTCGGTCATGTCGTCCTCTGGTCGGCCGGTCGTACGGGGAACGGGGGTCCGCGGTCGCGGGAACCCTCGCATGCTCGTTGGCATTGTCTCGCAGGGATGACAAAGTGTGAGCAGTCCCGGACACGAGGAGACCCATGGCACAGGTGGGAAGCGTGATCGGTCGCGCACTCGTCGGCGCGGCCGGCACAGCCGTGAGCGCCGCCGCGGCCGCCGGGCTCGGTTACGGCCTCATCCAGGCCGAGGCCAAGATCACCCGACGCATCGTCGGCAACCCCTTCGACGGAGCCCCCGACGACGACGGGGTCTACGGCGCGGCTCCCGGCGAGCCCGTGCAGCTGCTCGTCCTCGGCGACTCGACCGCCGCCGGGATGGGCGCGGACACGAAGTACCAGACGATCGGCGCGATCCTCTCCCAGGGCCTGGCCGCCATCATGGGCCGGCCCATCGAGCTGACGAACGAGGCCGTCGTCGGGGCCGAGTCCTCGGACCTCAGCGCCCAGCTCTCACGGGCCCTGGCCCGGATCGACCAGCCGGACGTCGCGGTCATCCTCATCGGCGCGAACGACGTCACCCACCGCATCGATCGGTCGGTGTCCGTCAAGCACCTCGAGCGCACGGCCCGCTACCTGCGCACGCTCGACGTGCCGGTCGTCGTCGGCACCTGTCCCGACCTCGGCACCGTCGAGCCGGTCCCCTTCCCGCTGAACAAGCTGCTGCGGCAGTGGAGCCGGGACCTCGCGGCCGCCCAGACGGTCGCCGCCGTCGAGGCCGGCGCCCGGACGGTGTCCATGGGCGACCTGCTCGGGCCGGAGTTCGCCGCGAGTCCGTCGGTGATGTTCAGCCAGGACCGTTTCCACCCCTCCGCCGCCGGCTACGCGAGGGTCGCCTCGGCACTCCTGCCGACGGTGGCCGCCGCGCTCAGCGCCTGGCCGGAGGACGCCGTCGCCGACACCACGCCCGAGCCGAGCCGCGGCGAGGGCATCGGCGCCCTCGACGACGCGGCCGAGCGTGCCGTGTCCTCCCCCGGCACCGAGGTCGGCCCGGCCCGGCTCAAGGGCACCGCGGCCGGCCCCCGTGGTCCGTGGGCCATGCTCCGACGCCGCGGCGAGCACGAGGTCACCGACGTCTGAGGGCGTCACCTACGCGCTCCACGACAGGCGAAGGGCGGCGAGCCGCTCCGCGAGGTGCGGGGGTCCGCCTTCGCCCGCGCAGGCATCGAAGACGACGACGCGCAGCTGGTCCATGACGACCGCCGGACCCAGATCGGGCAGCGGCTCGCCCGCGAGGTCGGTCAGGAGGGCATGCACCCCCGGGAGCGCGTCGGCCGCGCGGTCCAGCGGCAGCTGCTGCCACCTGCGGACCGCGCGGCCGAGCTCGCTCGCGACGTCGTCGGGGATCAATCCGAGCGCAGCCGCGCGAGGAGGCGCAGCAGCTCGAGGTAGAGCCAGACGAGGGTGATGAGCAGACCGATGGAGAGGTGCCAGGCGTAGTTGACCGGCGCGCCGGTCTGGATCGCGATCGAGATGTCGTCGAAGTCGATCGCGAGCGTCATCGCGGCCAGGCCGGTGCCGAAGAGCGAGATGCCGATGCCCAGCCAGCCGGTGCCGCCGAAGCCGAAGGGCGAGCCGTCGAAGAAGAGCATGTAGCCGAGGTTGATCATCGAGAAGATGAAGTACCCGACGAGCGCCATGCCCATGATCGCGCGGAACTTCTGGTTCACCGTGATGATGCCGGTCTTGTAGAGGACGAGCATCGCGCCGAAGACGCAGAGGGTCGCGAGGATCGCCTGGGTGACGATCGACTCGAAGATGCTCCCCCCGACCGTGTCGAAGTTCTGGTGGTAGAAGGCGCTGATCGGGCCGACGAAGGCCCCCTCGACCGCGGCGTAGACGACGGCGAGCCCGGCACCGACGGGCTTGCGCCGGAACATCATGAAGAGAGCCATGCCGATCGTGCCGAAGAGCCCGACCATCATCATGAGGCTGCCGATGGCCGGCGCCACCGCGGCGAGGGTCCACCCGACGGCGGCCACGACGAGCAGCACGCCGAAGAGCGCGCCAGTGCGCATGAGGACGTCGTCGAGGGTGACCGCGCGGCCACCGCCGCCTCCCCCACCGAAGCCTCCGCCCGGGCCGGGCTGTCCGAAGCCCGGCTGGGGCTGCCCGTAGCCCTGCTGCGGGAAGCCCTGCTGCTGGTAGCCGCCCTGCTGGGGCGAGGCCTGCCCGTAGCCCTGCTGGGGCGCCGGGGCGCCGGCGTCGCGGAAGCCGGCGTAACCGCGCTGGGCGTCCTGCTCGACCCGGCCGAGGATCGGGTTGCTCATGTGTGCTCCTGGTGAGGGGCTGGCGCGACACGGTCGTCGCTGACTGGCCCCAGCCTATGCGGAGGGCTCGACATCCGTGCAGCCCCCTCCACAGGTCAGCCGATGCCGTCGATCGCCTGCTCGAGGTCGGCGACGAGGTCGCTCGCGTCCTCGATGCCGACGGACAGGCGGACGAGGTCGTCGGGCACCTCGAGCATCGAGCCGGCCGTCGACGCGTGGGTCATCGCGCCCGGGTGCTCGATGAGGGACTCGATGCCGCCGAGGGACTCGGCGAGGGTGAAGACCTCGGAGCGGGCGCAGAGCTGTTCGGCCGCGGCGCGTCCCCCCTTCATCCGCACGGAGACCATCCCGCCGAAGCGGCGCATCTGCCGGGCCGCCGCCGCGTGCCCCGGGTGCTCGGGCAGCCCCGGGTAGAGGATCGAGGACACCTCAGGACGACGCGAGAGCATGTCGACCACGGCCTCGGCGTTGTCGCAGTGACGGTCCATCCGCACCCCGAGGGTCTTGATCCCGCGCATCGTGAGGAAGGCGTCGAAGGGGCCGGGCACACCACCGGATCCGTTCTGCAGGAAAGCGATCGCCGCGTCGAGCTCCTCGTCCCGGGTGACGAGGAGGCCCCCGACGACATCGCTGTGCCCGCCGAGGTACTTCGTGCTCGAGTGAAGGACGACGTCGGCGCCGTGGACGAGCGGCTGCTGCAGGTAGGGGCTGGCGAAGGTGTTGTCGACGACGAGGAGGGCCTTCGCCTCGTGGGCCACCTCCGCTGCCGCGGCGATGTCACCGATGTTCAGGAGGGGGTTGGTCGGCGTCTCGAGCCACACGAGCTTGGTGTTCGGCCGGATCGCCGCCCGGATCGCGTCGACATCGGTCACCGGGGCCGGGGTGTACTCGATGCCCCAGTGGGTGAAGACCTTGTCGATGAGCCGGAAGGTGCCGCCGTAGGCGTCGTCCGGGATGACGAGGTGGTCCCCGGGGCGAAGGGCGGCGCGCAGCATCGCGTCCGTCGCCGCCATACCCGAGGCGAAGGCCCGCCCGTAGGTGCCCACCTCGATGGACGCGGCATTGGCCTCGAGGGCCTGCCGGGTCGGGTTGCCGGTGCGGGCGTACTCGAAGCCGCCCCGCAGCCCGCCGACGCCGTCCTGGGCGAAGGTCGAGCTCGCGTAGATCGGGACGTTGACCGCTCCGGTGAGCGGGTCCGGCTCGTAGCCGGCGTGGATGGCCCGGGTCGAGAAGCCCTGGCTCGCGCGGGAGTCGGCCGCGCTCTGGTGCTCTCCCATGATCAGCCCTTCGCTCGGTGGGACAGGTGGCCCAGCAGGTCGTGCCGTGTGATGACGCCGGCCGGGTTGCCGTCCTCGACGACGAGGAGGGCATCGGCGTGCTCGAGGGCGTCGGTCGCGGCGGAGACCGCCTCGTTGGCACCGATCTGCGGCAGCTTGGCGCCCATGTGCGCGCTCACCGGGTCGGCGAGCGAGGCGTGGCCTTCGAAGACGGCGGTGAGGAGGTCGCGCTCGTGGACGGCACCGGCGACCTCGCCGATGACGACGGGCGGCTCGGCGCCGACGACGGGCATCTGGGAGACACCGTACTCCCGCAGGATGTCGATCGCCTCGCGGATCGTCTCGTTGGGGTGCGTGTGCACGAGGGCGGGCAGCTGCCCACCCTTGTCCCGGAGGACGTCGCCCACGGTGCCCTCGCTCCCTTCGTCACCGGGCAGGAAGCCGTAGGAGGCCATCCACTCGTCGTCGAAGATCTTGCCGAGGTAGCCCCGCCCGCCGTCGGGCAGGAGGACGACGATCTTGGCGTCCGGACCCTCGCGCTCGGCGACCCGGAGGGCCGCGACGACGGCCATGCCGCAGGAGCCGCCGACGAGCAGGCCCTCCTCGAGGGCCAGGCGGCGGGTCATGGCGAAGGACTCGGCATCGGTGACCGCGATGACCTCGTCGGGCACGGCGGGGTCGTAGGCACCCGGCCACATGTCCTCACCGACGCCCTCGACGAGGTAGGGCCGACCGGTGCCGCCGGAGTAGACCGACCCCTCGGGGTCCGCGCCGATGACCTTGACGCGGCCCTCGGAGACCTCCTTGAGGTAGCGCCCCGTCCCGGTGATGGTTCCTCCGGTGCCGATGCCGGCGACGACGTGGGTGACCTCGCCGTTCGTCTGCTCCCAGATCTCCGGGCCCGTCGTCTCGTAGTGGCTCGCGGGACCGTTCTGGTTGAAGTATTGGTTCGGCTTCCAGCCGCCGGGGGTCTCGGCGGCGAGCCGGTCGGAGACGGAGTAGTAGCTGTCCGGGTGCTCCGGGGGGACTGACGTCGGGGTGACGACCACCTCGGCTCCGTAGGCGCGGAGCACGTCGATCTTGTCCTTGCCCACCTTGTCCGGGCAGACGAAGACGCAGCGGTACCCCTTGCGCTGGGCGAAGAGCGCGAGACCGACGCCGGTGTTGCCGGAGGTCGGCTCGACGATCGTGCCGCCGGGCTGGAGCTCACCGCTCTCCTCCGCGGCCTCGATCATCTTCTTGGCGATGCGGTCCTTGATGCTGCCGCCGGGGTTGAGGTACTCGACCTTGGCCGCCAGGAGGCCCGATCCGGGCGGGACGACGGAGGAGAGTCGGACGAGCGGGGTGTGACCGATGAGGTCCGAGATGTGGTCTGCGATCTGCATGCTCAGCATCGTGGCATGGATCACCGTCGTCCGGACACCGGCCCCGTGGGGACGAGCGAAGGGGGGCGGCGCCAGCCTCCACCACAGGTAAGGCTATCCTTTGTTCAGGCAACAACTACTCGCCGGCGTCGCCGGCGACCCCGCAACAGTATGGAGAAGTCCCATGGCGACTCCCGCCCGGCCGCCCCGCCCGCAGCGCCTCCTCACCGTCGAGTCCACCGAGCGGCTCGGCCCCCACCTCGTCCGGGTCGTCCTCACCGGCGACGACCTCGCCGACTTCGGCGCCGCGGAGTACACCGACGCCTACGTCAAGCTCGTCTTCGTCGACCCCGCCCTCGGCGTGGAGCCGCCCTACGACCTCGCCGCCCTGCGGGAGACCGCCCCCGCGGACCGGCAGCCCGTGACCCGCACCTACACGGTCCGGGCGATCGACCGGGCCGCCCGCCGCCTGACCGTCGACTTCGTCACCCACGGCGACACCGGCTACGCCGGGCCCTGGGCCCAGACGGCCGCCCCCGGCGACCGGGCCGTCGTCATGGGCCCGGGGGGTGGCTATGCCCCTGACCCCGAGGTCGGCTGGCACCTCCTCGCCGGGGACCTGTCCGCCCTCCCGGCCATCGCCGCGGCACTGGAGGCCCTCCCTTCGTCGGCGCAGGGGGTGGCCCTCATCGAGGTGGAGCTCGAGGAGGACATCATCGAGCTCACCTCCCCCGACGGGGTGGAGGTCTCCTGGCTGCTCAACCCGGACACCGCCGACGTCGACCACCTCGCCCGGGCCATCGACGCCGCCGCGTGGCCGAGCGAGGTGACCGAGGGCAGCGTCCAGGTCTTCGCCCACGGTGAGCGCGAGTCGATCAAGGCGGTCCGACGCGTGCTCAAGGAGCGCGAGGTGCCCCGCCCGGCGATCTCGATCTCGGGCTACTGGGCCCGGGGTCGCACGGAGGACGTCTTCCAGGCGGAGAAGAAGACGCCCGTCGGCGTCATCGAGGACTGAGGTCCGGCCGGCTGGACACCCGGCATACTCTGGCCCGACGACGATGCGCGCCTGCTGGCGCGCAGCGCGAGCGGGCGTAGGCCAACTGGCGAGCCGGGGACCTTAAAAGTCCTGTCGACCGTGTGGGTTCGAATCCCACCGCCCGCACCGTTGTCCTGAGTCGCTCGGAGCCGCGGGTGGATGTGCCACCGAGCGCCGCAATGCTCGTTCCCACATCGACCCAGAGCATCACGTCCGCGGTCAGTACGTCTGGCCGGCGTCCTCGTCCGCTGCCGAGGGGGTGACGACGGACTGGGCGACCCCGTCGAGGATGTCGCGCTCCGAGGCGGTGACGACGATGTCGGGGCCGTTGGCGCCACGAGCCCGCTCGATGATCTCGTACCAGATGAGCGCGCCGGCGCCGATGACGTCGACCCGGCCCGGGTGCATGAAGGGCTGGGCCGCACGCTCCGCGCGGGTGCTGAGGATGAGCCGCTCGCAGGCCTCGAGCATCTCGTCGACCGACACATTGGCGAGGTGGATCGCCGACGGGTCGTACGAGGTGAGACCGAGCGCCTGGGCGGTGACGGTCGTCACCGAGCCCGCGAGTCCGACGATGGTGCGCACCCCACCGAGCCCGACCTCGGCCTCGGCCGCGTCGAGCGCCTCGGCGATGTCGTAGCGGGCCGCGTCGATGACCTCCTGGGTCGGCGGGTCCGTCCGGTGGTGGCGTTCGGTGAGGCGCACGCACCCGATGTCGAAGGACCCGCTCGCGACGACCTCGTGCGTCCCCCGCACGATCTCCGTCGAGCCGCCACCGATGTCGACGACGAGGTAGGGCCCCTCGAAGTCGGTCTCGACGAGCCCCCGCGTCGCTCCGGCGAAGCTCAGCCGGGCCTCGTCCTCGCCGACGACCACTTCGGGGGTGACGTCGAGCTCGGCGAAGGCCTCGCGCACTCCCGCGACGAAGTCCTGGGAGTTGTTCGCGTCCCGGGTGGCCGAGGTCGCGACGAACCGGACGTTGCCCGGAGGCACACCGTGCTCGCGGCACTGGTCCGCGTACTCGCGGCACATGTCGAGCGTGCGCGCGAGGGCCTCGGCGTCGAGGCTGCCGGTGGTGTCGACCCCCTGGCCGAGGCGCACGACCTCCATCCGGCGCACGACGTCCGTGAGGACCCCGGGCTGCTCCTCGTCGGCATCCGCGATGAGGAGGCGGATCGAGTTGGTCCCACAGTCGATTGCTGCGACTCTCACTGGTCGCTCCCTTCGTCCGTGCTCACGCACGGGCTGGTGCGCCACCACTCGGGCAGCAGGTCTAGTGCCTCGTCGCCGAGGGGGTTGACCCCGGGGCCGGCGGCCAAGGAGTGTGCCACGAGAACATGAAGACACTTCACCCGGGTGGGCATGCCGCCGGCGGAGATGCCCTCGATCTCGGGCACCTCCCCCAGCTCGGCGCGTCGCCCCAGGTAGTCCTCGTGGGCAGCGCGGTAGCGCGCCGCGAGGTCCTCGTCCTCGGTGAGCCGCTGCGACATCTCGGCCATGAGACCGCTGGACTCCAGCGTCGAGATCGCTCCCGTCAGGCGCGGGCAGGTCGCGTAGAAGGAGGTGGGGAAGGGAGTGCCTCCCGGCAGGCGCGGCGCCGTGCGGACGACGGTGGGTCCCCCGCACGGGCACCGGTGGGCGATGCCGACGGCACTCCGCGCCGGCCGACCCAGCTGCTCGTGGATCGTCGTGAGGTCCGTGGGGTCGACTCGATCGAGATCGTTGCCCCGGTCGTCGAGGGTCACTGCTCGGTCGCCGGGTCGTCGGCGGTCTCCACTGACGACGCCATCTGCTCGTACCACGGCTGGTTGGTCTTGCCCTCGACCGTCCCCGTCTCCGGGTCGACGCCCGGCGACGTCGACTCCGGGTCGACGATCGTGTAGGTCTTCTCCCCCGGCTTGACGAACTTCAGCCGCTTGCGCGCCTGGGCCTCGACATAGGCGTCGGTCTCCCAGAGCTCCTTCTCCCGCTCGAGCTCGGCGACATTCTCCTTCTGCGTCGCGACCCGGTCGTTGAGCTCGGCCAGGCGCTGCCGCTGGTCGTACCAGGACTTGCCGGTGGGGACGAGCATGATGAGGAGCAGCGCGACCACCGACGCGAGGACCACCCATCGGCGGGTCGTCATGACCACCCGCCGCTCCCGGGGCCGGGCGGACTGGGCCGCGGCCCCGGTCGTCCGGCGGCGTGCGCCACCGGACCGTGTCGGGGGTCGCCGCGTCGCGCCCTTCGCACCTGGACGTGCGGGGCGACGGCGCGGGGTGCCGGCCATGCTCGGACTCAGCCGGCGAAGCGCGGGAAGGCGTCCGCGCCGGCGTAGACGGCGGCGTCGTCGAGCTCTTCCTCGATCCGCAGGAGCTGGTTGTACTTCGCGACCCGCTCGGAGCGCGCCGGGGCGCCGGTCTTGATCTGACCGCAGTTCGTTGCGACGGCGAGGTCGGCGATCGTCACGTCCTCGGTCTCGCCCGAGCGGTGGCTCATCATCGACCGGAAGCCGTTGCGGTGGCACAGGTCGACCGCGTCGAGCGACTCGGTGAGCGAGCCGATCTGGTTGACCTTGACGAGGAGGGCATTGCCCGCGCCGTCGGTGATGCCGCGCTGGAGCCGCTCCGGGTTGGTGACGAAGAGGTCGTCGCCGACGAGCTGGACGGCGTCACCGAGGCGGGCGGTCATCTCCTGCCAGCCGGCCCAGTCCTCCTCGTCCAGGGGGTCCTCGATGGACACGAGCGGGTAGGCGTCGACGAGCTCGGCGTAGTACTCGATGAGCTCCGAGGCGCTGATCTGCTTGTCCTCGAAGGTGTAGCTGCCGCCCTCGTGCAGCTCGCTGGCCGCGACGTCGAGGGCGAGCGCGATCTCCTTGCCGGGCTCGTAGCCGGCCTTGGTGATCGCGTCGAGGATGAGGTCGAGGGCCTCGCGGTTGCTGCCGAGGTTCGGCGCGAACCCGCCCTCGTCCCCGAGGCCGGTCGAGAGCCCCTTGTCCTTGAGGACACCCTTGAGCGAGTGGTAGACCTCCGTGCCCCAGCGCAGCGCCTCGCGGAAGGAGGGCGCGCCGATCGGCGCGATCATGAACTCTTGGATGTCGACGTTGGAGTCGGCGTGCGAGCCGCCGTTGAGGATGTTCATCATCGGCACGGGGAGGACGTGCGCGTTGGGGCCACCGACGTAGCGGAAGAGCGGGAGCCCGGCGGACTCAGCAGCGGCCTTGGCGACGGCGAGGGAGACGCCGAGGATGGCGTTGGCGCCGAGGGAGCCCTTGTTGTCGGTGCCGTCGAGGGCCATCATCTCCGCGTCGATGAGACGCTGCTCGCTCGCCTCGAAGCCGAGGATGCGGGGCATGAGGTCGTCCTCGACCGCGCGGACGGCATCCTCGACACCCTTGCCGAGGTAGCGCTCCGGGTCTCCGTCCCGGCGCTCGACCGCCTCGAAGGCACCGGTGGAGGCGCCGCTGGGCACCGCGGCCCGCGTGATCGTGCCGTCGTCGAGGGCGACCTCGACCTCGACGGTCGGGTTGCCGCGCGAGTCGAGGATCTCGCGGGCGCCTACTGCCTCAATGCTGGCCACTACCGGCTCCTAGGTGGTGCTCGATGACTCGGGATGGACGTCGCCCCGAGCCTAACGGCATCACCCGGGGTCACGGCCGAGCGACCCACCCACCGGCCGCGGCCCCCTTCGTCAGCCCGCCGCGAGAAGGTCGGCCAGGCGCGTCTGCTGGACGCCATCGACGTGGTTGGCCGGGGCGAGCCAGGCCTCGTGGGCGGCCCGCACGCGCGGCCAGTCGTCGATGGTCATCGCGTACCACGCGGTGTCGCGGGTCCTCCCCTTCGTCACGACATGGCGACGAAAGGTGCCCTCGTAGGTGAGCCCCAGTCGCTCCGCCGCCCGGCGCGAAGGAGCGTTGAGCGCGTCGCACTTCCACTCGAAGCGCCGGTAGCCCAGGTCGAAGACGTGGCGCGCGAGCAGGGACATCGCCTCGGTGGCCGCGGTCGTGCGCTGGAGGCGTGGGCCGAGGAGGATGTTGCCGACCTCGACGCACCCGTTGTCGCGGTCGACCCGCATGAGGCTCGCGAGGCCACCGGCCACACCCTCCGCATCGCGGATCGCGACGTCGACCGCCCCCGGCCCGCACCGGCGCTCGATGTGGTCGGCGAAGGCCGCCCCATCGCGGGGCCGGTCCTCACGGAGGTAGGTCCACAGGTCGTCGTGGTCCGGGCCGGCCACCTGCGGGCGCAGCTCGTCGGCGTGCTCGGGCGTGAGCGCCTCGAGGGTGCAGTGGGCGCCGGTCAGCGTCGTGAGCGAGGGCCACGGCGCCGGCGTCCACCCCTCGACCTCGGGGCCGACCGGCTGCCCGGAGGGGGTCGAGCGCACCTCGTCCCGGGACCCGGGCGGCAGCACCGCCTGGCCGATCGGGCCGGGGTTGACCGCGATCTCCCACCGGAAGCCGTCGGGGTCGGCGAAGTACCCGGAGTAGCCACCCCAGTCCCGCCGCTGCGCGTCCTGGACCGCCGGCGCGCCGGCGGCCCGGGCGAGGTCGAGGACGGCGTCGACCTCCCCTTCGTGGGGGACGTTGTGCGCCAACGTGATCGGCGCGATGCCCGCACCACCGCGGATCGGGCCGACCTCCCCTTCGAACGCGGCCTCGTCCCACAGGGAGAGCATGAGGTGCTCGCCGACGCGGACCATGACGACCTCACCCGGCACCTCGAGATCGGGACGCCAGCCGAGACCGTCGACGTAGAAGCGGCGCGTGGCCGCGAGGTCGCTCACGGCGAGCGTGACGACGCTGATCCGCTGGTCCATGCGCACGACCTTAGGGAAATTCGACCCCTGCGCGCTCGGCCGCCTTGATCGCCTGCCACTGCGCCTCGATCTCCTCGAGGGTCTCCGCGGTGGCGTCACCGAAGACGTGGGGGTTGCGGCGGACGAGCTTGTCGACGAGGGCGGCCGCGACGTCATCGACGTCGAAGGGCGCGTCGGCGTGGTCGGCAGCGACCCGCGCGTTGAAGAGCACCTGGAAGAGCAGGTCCCCGAGCTCGTCGGTGAGGTCCTCCCGCAGCTGCGGGTCGTCAGGGTCGGCGACGACCGCCTCGATCGCCTCGTGGACCTCCTGCGCCTCCTCGAGGACGAAGGGAGCCAGCGTCGCGTGGTCCTGCGCCGCCACCCAGGCGCACCCACCCGGCGAGCGCAGCCGGTCCATGACCGTGACGGCGTCGAGCAGCCGGCCGCCCTCGACATCCCAGGAGCCGACGAGCACCTCGACCTCCGGGGCCTCGTCGAGACGGGAGACCTCCGCGGCGACGGCATCGCTGAGACCGGGGTCGCCGTCGGCGGAGCCGATCCAGATCGTGTCCGCGTCCCTTGCCGCGGTGACGAGCGCCCGGGCTCGTGCCGAGGCGCCCTCCTCGGGCAGGGCGGTGACGTCGATCCCGTCGTCGGCCAGCGCGAGGGGCAGCGGCTCCGTGACATCCGCCGCGTGCACCCGCTCGGCGGCGTCGAGGGCGCGCCACGCGTCCCTGCTGAGCAGACCCGCGGGGACGCGCGGGCTGGCGGCGAGCAGGATGAGACGAGCCACCGTCAGGGGGTCTCGAAGGGCAGCTCGTCCTCGCTCCGGTCCAACCAGTTCGGGGACTCCCCGCCGGCGGAGGCGTAGCGCGGGCTGTACTTCACGTCCTGCTCCTCCAGCTGCTGGGCCATCTCCTGCTGCTGGTCGGGCTCGAGCTGGGAGTAGACGCTGCTCGCCCGCACGAAGTCGATGGTCTGCGGCGACGGCGACGGGACGACCTCGCCGAGCCGCTTGACGACGCTCGCCTCGGAGGGGACCGAGATGTCGTTGTCCTCCGCGTACTCGAGGGTCGCCGGGATCTGGACGAGGCTCGAGAGGAGCGCGTCGGGGCCGACCTCCTGCGGCTGCTGCCCCTGGCTCTCGGCCTGGACCCGGAGGATCTCGCCGACCTCCCGGCTCGCGGTCTGGACCTCACCGACGGTGATCGTCTCCCCCGCGACCACCGCAGCGGTCGCGCTCGAGCCGGCGGACTCCCCTTCGTCGGTGCCGCCGCACGCGGAGAGCGCGAGCGCGCCCCCGAGGGTGAGGACGGCGATCCGGGTGGAACGTCCGTGTCTGCTGCCGGGCACGATGAGGTCCTTTCGTCCGACGATCTCAGCGGGAGCGCGAGGTGTCACGCGGCGACGTCGCCGCAGGGTCCACGATGACATGGTCGAGCATGACCTGGCTCACCAGGTCGGTGGCCCACTGCAGCACGGCCGTGTCGCGAAGGGGGGACCCCCCGACCCGAGCGGTCATCGGCTTGGGCACGAGCACGGTCTGGGTCCCCTCCTTGTAGCTCGACCTCGGGTAGAGCCGGGAGAGACGCAGCTGCTGGCTCTCCTTGAGCTGGGCGGGTGCGAAGCGCACATTGGACCCCTGCGCAACGACATCGGTGAGGCCGGCCTCGCGGACGACGATCCGCAGCCGGGCGACGGCGACGAGGTTGCGCACCGGCTCCGGAGGCTCGCCGTAGCGGTCGGTGAGCTCCTCCACGATCTCACCGAGGTCATCCTCGGTCTCGGCGGAGGCGAGCTTCTTGTACGCCTCGAGCCGCAGCCGCTCCCCCGGCACGTACTCGTGCGGGAGGTGGGCGTCGACCGGGAGCTCGATCTTCACCTCGGCGGGGGCGGACTCCCCTTCGCCCTTGAAGTCGGCGACGGCCTCCCCGACCATCCGCACGTAGAGGTCGAAGCCGACCCCCGCGATGTGGCCGGACTGCTCGCCGCCGAGGAGGTTGCCGGCGCCACGGATCTCGAGGTCCTTCATCGCGACCTGCATGCCGGAGCCGAGGTCGGTGTTGCTCGCGATCGTCTGGAGCCGGTCGTGGGCGGTCTCGGTGAGCGGCTTGTCCGGTGGGTAGAGGAAGTAGGCATAGGCCCGCTCGCGCCCTCGCCCCACCCGGCCGCGGAGCTGGTGCAGCTGGCTCAGCCCGAAGCGGTCGGCCCGGTCGAGGATGAGGGTGTTGGCATTGGAGATGTCCAGGCCGGTCTCGACGATCGTCGTGCACACGAGCACGTCGAAGCGCCGCTCCCAGAAGTCGAGGACGACCTGCTCCAGCCGCTGCTCGCCCATCTTGCCGTGGGCCGTCTCGACCCGGGCCTCGGGCACGAGCTCGCGGATGCGCGCCGCCGTCCGCTCGATGGAGCCGACATTGTTGTGGACGAAGAAGACCTGCCCCTCGCGCATGAGCTCACGGTGGATCGCGGCCGCGACCTGCTTCTCCTCGTAGGGCCCGACGAAGGTGAGCACCGGGTGCCGCTCCTCGGGCGGCGTGGCGAGGGTGGACATCTCGCGGATCCCGGTGACCGCCATCTCGAGGGTCCGCGGGATCGGGGTCGCCGACATCGCGAGGACGTCGACATTGGTGCGGAGGGCCTTGAGCTGCTCCTTGTGCTCCACACCGAAGCGCTGCTCCTCGTCGATGATGACGAGGCCGAGGTCCTTGAACTTCACGTCGTTGCCGAGGACCCGGTGGGTGCCGATGACGAGGTCGACGGAGCCGGCCGCCATCCCCTCGAGGACCTCCTTGGCCTGGGCATCGGTCTGGAAGCGGCTCAGCGCCTTGACCGTGACCGGGTAGCCCGCGTAGCGCTCGGCGAAGGTGTTGAGGTGCTGCT
The DNA here is from genome assembly GCA_019116945.1 of Candidatus Janibacter merdipullorum. Taxonomy (GTDB): domain Bacteria; phylum Actinomycetota; class Actinomycetes; order Actinomycetales; family Dermatophilaceae; genus Janibacter; species Janibacter merdipullorum. The sequence goes on from DXAR01000106.1 coordinate 24,353, forward strand.
GGACGAGCAGGGTCGTCGGGACGAGGACCGCCACCTGCTTGCCGTCCTGGATCGCCTTGAAGGCGGCGCGCACGGCGATCTCGGTCTTGCCGTACCCGACGTCGCCGCAGATGAGCCGGTCCATGGGGAAGGACTTCTCCATGTCGGCCTTGACCTCGTCGATGGTGCTCAACTGGTCCGGCGTCTCGATATGCGCGAAGGCGTCCTCGAGCTCACGCTGCCAGGGGGTGTCCGGACCGAAGGGGTGGCCGGGCGTCGCCATCCGCGCGCTGTAGAGCCGGATGAGCTCCCCCGCGATCTGCCGGACGTGCCGCTTGGCCCGCGACTTCGTCTTCTGCCAGTCGCTGCCGCCCATCTTGTTCAGCGCCGGAGCGTCACCGCCGACGTAGCGGGTCACCTGGTCGAGCTGATCGCTGGGGACGAAGAGCCGGTCGCCGGGGTGGCCCCGCCGCGACGGGGCGTACTCGATGACGAGGTACTCGCGGGTGGCGCCCTGCACGGTGCGCTGGATCATCTCGACGAAGGAGCCGACGCCGTGCTGCTCGTGGACGACGTGGTCGCCGGGTCGCAGCTGGAGGGGGTCGACCTGCTTGCGACGGCGGGAGGGCATCCGGCGCATGTCCCGCGTGCTGGCACCGGCACCGCTGGAACCGAGCAGGTCGGCCTCGGTGAGGACGGCGAAGCGGCGCTCGGGGGCGACGAACCCGGTGCCGAGGCTGGCCCGGGTGACCTCGACGACCCCCTCGTCGAGGGTGACGCTCTCCTCGTCGCCGACGACGCGCGTGGGCACGTCGGCGTCGCGCAGCACCTCGGCGACGCGAGCCACGAGGCCGGCGCCGTCGGTCGCGACGAGCACCTGCCAGCCGGCGGCGGTCCACTCGGCGAGCTGGGCGACGGCCGCCTCGGTGTTGCCCCGGAAGTGGGGCGGCTCCTCCGCCGGCACCCGCAGGCCGACGTGGTCGTGGTCGACCCGGTCGTCCATCGCCGAGAGCTCCTCGTCCACGGCGAAGGGGGTGATGCTCCACCACGGGAGGCCGAGGTCGAGCGTGTGCTCGCGGGCCTGCGCGAGGGTCCAGTGGGAAGCGGTACCGAGCACCCCCTCGAGGTCGATGGGGACGGCATTGCCGGCGGCCGCGTTGGCCCAGCTGGCCTGGAGGAACTCCTCGCTCGTCGAGACGAGGTCGTGGGCGCGGGCGCGGACCCGCTCGGGGTCGAGGACGATGACGCCGGACTCCTCGGGCAGGACGTCGAGGATGGACTCCATCCCGTCGACGAGCGCCGGGCCGAGGGACTCCATGCCCTCGACGGCGATCCCCTCGGCGACCTTGTGCAGCATGTCGGCGACGCCGGGGAGCTCCTTGGCGAGCGTGGCGGCGCGCTGCCGCACGGCGTCGGTGAGGAGGATCTCGCGGCACGGCGGGGCCCACAGGACCTCTGCGGCCTCGAGACTGCGCTGGTCGGCGACCTTGAACCAGCGGATCTCGTCGACGGTGTCCCCGAAGAACTCCACCCGCAGGGGGTGCTCCTCCGTCGGGGGGAAGACGTCGAGGATGCCGCCGCGGACGGCGAACTCCCCCCGTCGCTCCACGAGGTCGGTCCGGACGTAGGCGGCAGCCGTGAGCGCTGCCGTGACCTCGGTCAGCTCGCGCTCGTCACCGACCCGCAGGCCCACCGGCTCGAGGTCGCCGAGCCCCTTGGCGATCGGCTGGAGGACGGCGCGCACCGACGCGACGACGTAGCCGAGCGGGCCGTGACCGGCGCCGCGCTCCTGCGGGTGGGCCAGCCGACGGAGCACCGCGAGCCGCCGACCGACGGTGTCGCTGCGAGGGCTGAGTCGCTCGTGCGGCAGGGTCTCCCAGCTGGGGAAGGTCGCGATGAGCTCGGGGTCGACGAGCTCGCCGAGCGCCGTCGCCAGGTCGTCGGCCTCCCGGGCGGTCGAGGTGATGACGAGGCGGGGCGCGTCCCCCGGGGTGTCACCGGCGATCGTCGCGACGGTGGGGGCGCGCAGACCGGTCGGGGCGACGATGTCGACCTGGTCGGTGGCGGTGCGGTGTCGGGGGATGTCCGCGAGTCCGGGCAAGCCGGCGATCGCGCGCAGGAGCGGGGTGAGTGAGGAAGTCATGCTGGTCCTGATTCTGCCGCATCCCGGGGACATCCCGTCCGGGCCGCCCTCCCCCGCTGTGGGCGGGTGTGGCAACGTTACGACTCAGACCGCAGACACGGACCAGGGGGCCACGTGGTGAGGACCAGCCGAACCCATCGTCCGGTCCACATGCTCGCAGGAGCCCTGGTCGCGGCCGGCCTCGCCCTGGGAGGCGCGGCGTCCGCGACCGCGACGCCGGCGGAGGCTCCCTTCGACCTCCCGGACCAGATCACCGACCGAGCCGACGTCCTCGAGGACACCGACGGCCTCCAGGACGACATCGACGAGCTCGCCGAGGACGAGGGGATCCAGCTCTTCGCCGTCTACGTCGACTCCTTCGACGGCGAGGACCCCGAGACGTGGACCCGGGAGACCTACGAGACCTCCGGCATGGGCGGCAACGACGTCCTCCTCGCGGTGGCCGTGGAGGACCGCCGCTACGGCATGTGGACGACCGAGGACTCCGGGCTGGAGCCCGACGACCTCGCCTCCGTCCAGCGCGAGCACGTCGAGCCCGCGCTGTCCGAGGACGACTGGGACGGAGCGGTGTCCGGTGCCGCGGAGGGCCTGGCCGAAGGGGGTGGCCTGGGCTTCTCGGCGCTCTTCTACCTCGTCCTCGGCGGGATCTTCGTCGTCGGCATCGCCATCCCCCTTCTCCTGTCCCTCCGGAAGAAGAAGGCCACCGGGCCGCGGCCCTCCTACACCCCTCCGGTCATGCCCGAGGTGAGCACCGAGCAGCTGCGCCGGGACACCGCCTCCGCCCTCGTCGACCTCGACAACGCGATCCGCTCCTCCGCCGAGGAGCTCGCCTTCGCGCAGGCGCAGTTCGGCGAGCAGGCGACCCAGCAGTTCACCCGGACGATCGAGAGCGCCCGCAGCAGGGCGGACGAGGCCTTCCGGATCCAGCAGCAGGTCGACGTGGAGCGCGGCGCCGGGCGCCTCCACGAGCACGACGAGCGCGCTCGTCTCGCCGAGGTCCTCGAGCTGGCGCGCCAGGCCGACGAGGAGCTGGACGCCCGGGAGAGCGAGTTCACCCGCCTGCGGGACCTCGAGGCGACCGTCCCGCAGTTCCTCTCCTCCCTGCGCACCCGCATCGACGAGGTCACCGCGCGGCTGCCGGTGGCCGACCAGGAGCTCGCCGGACTCGCCGCGACCCACCCGCGCGAGTCGCTGACCAGCCTGACCCGGAGCCTCGAGCGCGCCCGCACGCTCATCGACGCTGCAGGCACCTTCGTCACGACCGGCGAGGAGCACGTCTCCGGCAACGACCGGCCATCCGCCGTCGCGGCAGCCCGTGCTGCGGAGGATGCTCTCGGACAAGCCGATGCGCGCATCGAGTCCGTCCTCACCGCACGCGCCACGCTCGACGACGCGGTGTCCTCCCTCGACGAGGCGCTCGCCTCGATCTCCTCGGACATCGCGGACGCTCAGCGGCTCGGCGCCAACGACCAGGTGACGGTGGCCGCGGTCGCCGAGGCCCGGAGCGCCGTCGAGGTCGGCACGAAGGCGAGGAGGGGCGGCGACGTCCTCGGTGCCCTGTCCACCCTCGAGCGGGCCGAGCACTACCTCGACAACGCCCTCGAGCGCTACCGCGCGGAGGCCGAGAGGGAGACCGAGCGCGCCCGGATGCTCGACCGGCGCTTCCAGCACGTCCGCTCGCGGATCGCGACCGCCGAGAGCGAGCTCACCACCCACCGCGGCCAGCTCGGCCCCGGTCCCCGCTCAGACCTCCGTGAGGCCAGCCGCCTCCTCCGGGAGGCCGAGGCCTCGCGCACCCGTGACCGGGACCTCGCCGCGGACCAGCTGACCCAGGCGGAGGCCGCGGCCGACCGGGCGCTGGAGGCGATCCGCTCCTACCGCGACCACGACCCCTGGGGCGGCAACGGCTACGGCGGCCGGCGCGGCGGGGTCGACGTCGGGTCGCTCGTCCTCGGCGGCATCCTCTCCGGCGGCTTCAGCGGGCGCGGCGGCGGCTGGGGCGGCTCCTCCGGTGGTTTCGGGGGTGGCTTCGGAGGAGGAGGCTTCGGCGGGGGCGGGGGCTTCGGTGGCGGAGGGGGCTTCGGCGGAGGTGGTCGCTTCTGACCCCGGCGCACCCCTCCCTTCGTCCGCAGGCACCCCACGACCCGCATCTGCCCAGGCAGATGCGCACCGTCCACCACAGGAACCGATCAGCAGGCACCACGACCGGCGGTCCCACCGCCAGGAGGAACGCACCATGACGAAGAAGCAGACCATCCTCGGCCGCGTCAGCCAGCTCGCCAAGGCCAACATCAACTCCCTCCTCGACCGGGCCGAGGACCCGGAGAAGATGCTCGACCAGCTCGTCCGCGACTACACGAACTCCATCGCCGAGGCGGAGGAGGCCGTCGCCCAGACGATCGCGCACGTGCGCATGGCCGAGAGCGACCTCAAGGCCGACCAGGAGGCCGCGACCGAGTGGGGCCAGAAGGCCGCCGCGGCCGCGAAGAAGGCCGAGGAGCTCTCCGCGGCCGGGGACACGGAGGGCGCGGAGAAGTTCACCAACCTCGCCAAGGTCGCCCTCAAGCGCCAGATCACCCACGAGGGCGAGGTCAAGGAGGCCGAGCCGGCCATCGCCGCCCAGAACCAGCAGGTCGAGCAGCTGAAGAACGGCCTCGTCTCGATGAAGACGAAGCTCGAGGACCTCAAGGCCCGCCGGTCGGCCCTCGTCGCCCGCGCCCGCTCCGCGGAGGCCCAGGCCAAGGTCCAGCAGGCGGTCGGCTCCATCGACGTCATGGACCCGACGAGCGAGCTCGGTCGCTTCGAGCAGAAGATCAAGGAGCAGGAGGCCATGGTCCAGGGCCGCGCCGAGGCCCAGGCGGTCTCCCTCGAGGACCAGTTCGCCGAGCTCGAGGACCACAGCCAGGACGCCGAGATCGAGGCGCGCCTCGCGGCGCTGAAGAACCAGGGCTGACCCTCCGCACGCACCGACGCGAGGCCGCACCCCCCGGGGGTGCGGCCTCGCGTCGGTCAGGGACGTGGGGCGTGCACGACCTGCTGGGCGTCGGTGAGTCCCTTGTCGAGGAGCAGCTCCACGGCATCGGCCGCGTCGTCGACGAGGAAGGGCAGCTCCTTGCGCTCGGTGGACGAGAAGTCCTTGAGCACGTAGCTCGCCGCGTCCATCCGGCCGGGTGGACGGTCGATCCCCACCCGCACGCGGAGGTAGTCCTTCGTCCCGAAGGAGGCGGTGATCGAGCGGAGGCCGTTGTGCCCCCCTTCGCCACCGCCGCGCTTGAGGCGCACCTGACCGAAGGGGATGTCCAGCTCGTCGTGGACGACGACGATCCGCTCCGGCGGGACGGAGAAGAAGGTCGCGATGCCCTTGGTCGGCCCGCCGGAGAGGTTCATGTAGGAGTGCGGGACGGCGAGGATCGCCCGGGTCCCGGGGGCCGCGCCGAGGCGGACGGAGTCGGCGCTGGCGCCGGCCTTGTGCGCCTTGAGCCGTCCGCCGGTCCGCTCGGCAAGGTGGTCGATGACCATCGCCCCGACGTTGTGGCGGTTGCCCGCGTACCTGGGGCCCGGGTTGCCGAGGCCCACGACGAGCCAGGTGTCATCACTCACGGGGCCCCACTCTAGGCAATGACGAAGGGGGCACACGTCGCCTTCCGCGGTGTCCACAGCCTCGCCCGGTTCGGCGAGCCCCGACGCACGGACCGTGGCACGGTGTCTGCACGCGGTGATGGTCACCGCGGGCGCAGAAGGGGGTCATGCATGAGACCGCATCTCCTGGACCGAGGGCGTGCCTGGTGGGCCGGCCTGACCGGTCGCGGCGGCGCCGAGGACCGTGAGCCCCTCGAGGACCTCCGGCAGCGGGCGGCCACGGCGGTCGTCGGCGTCGACGACGCCGTCCGCGCCTCGCAGGAGGAGCTCGACCTCGCCCGGGCCCAGATCGGCACGGCGCGGGCCCAGCGGTTCGTCGACGCCCTCGACTCGGCACGTGCCCTCGCGGCCGAGGCCTTCGCGCTGCACCGCCGTGCCGGAGACCTGCAGCAGACCGCGGACGGCAGCGAGGACGAGCGTACGGCGCTGACCCGGGTCATCGACCTCACCCGGCGGGCAGACCGGGTCCTCGAGGACGAGGCGGCCGCCTTCGCCCGCCTGCGCGACCTTCGCTCGAAGGTGCCCGAGATGCTCGAGGAGCTCGCGAGCCGCGCCGACGAGATCGCCGGGGCGGTCCCCGCCGCGGAGCGACTCCTCGCGGACCTGCGGGCCGAGCACGCCGACACCGACCTCACCTCGATCACGCAGGCACTCCCCCGCGCCACCGGCCTCGTCGAGGCCGCGCGCCAGCTCGTCGCCTCCGGCCGGGGGCACCTCGACCGCGGCGACCGCGCAGCGGCGGTCTCCTCGGCCCGCGCCGCCGAGGACGCACTGGGGCAGGCCAGCGACGAGCTGCGCGAGGTCGCGCAGGCGCGTGAGGCGCTCGCCACGGCGGACGAGGACGTCCAGCAGGCGCTCACCTCGATCCATGCCGACCTCAATGACGTCCGCCGCTTCCGCGCGGACGACCCGGCGACCACGGCTGCTGTGGAGCGGGCGACCCCGGTCATCGCCGCCGCCACGGCAGCGCGCCGGGATGGAGGTGACCTGCTCGCGGCCCTGGCCGAGCTCGACGTCGCCGAACGCGACATCGACGAGGCGCTCGCCACGTACCGCGAGGCGGACGCGGATCGTCAGCGGGCGCAGGTGCGGCAGGAGCGACGCCTGCGCAACACGGAGGTCCTCGTCGAGGGGGTCGACCGCAGGGCCACCCGGCTCCGTGGGGGCGTCGACGCCCGGACCCGCGGCCGACTCGCCGAGGCGACCCGTCTCCTCGAGGAGGCGCGCGCCGCCCTTCCCCGGGACCTCGACGCCGCGAGCGCCCTCATCGACCGGGCCGTCACCGCGGCGACGTCCGCCCAGGAGGAGCTGGACGACGTCGCGCGCAGCACGACCCCACTGGATGGTGACGTCAACGGCATCGAGGACGTCACCCTGCTCGATCTCGCCCTCGGCGGGATCCTCGCCCTCGGCGGCGACTCCCGCGGTGGCGGCTGGGGCGGGTCATCGGGCGGGTTCGGCGGGGGCGGACGCTTCTGACCGCAGCAGGACGAAGGGGCGGTACCTCCGTGGTGGAGGTACCGCCCCTTCGTCGGTGGTGCGTTCGGGTCACTCCTCCTCGGAGGACTCCTCGCCACCCTCGGCCTCGGCGGGGGCCTCGGCGGCCTCCTCCTCGGACTCGTCGTGCTCGATGCCGGCCTCGGCCTCGGCCTCGGCGAGCTCGCTCTCCAGCTCCTCCGCGGAGATCTGCTGGGTGATGTTGACGACGAGCAGCTCCGGGTCGGACGCGAGGGTCGCGCCGGCGGGCATCTCGACCTGGCCGGCGAGGATCTGGGTACCGACCTCGAGGCCCTCGACGGAGACGACGAGGCCCTCGGGCAGGTTGGTGACGTCCGCCTCGATCTCGAGGGTCGCGTTGTCGACGGTGACGACGGTCTCGGGGGCGGCATCGCCCTCGACGTGGACCGGGACCTCGACGACGACCTTCTCGCCGCGCTTGACCATGACGAGATCGACGTGCTCGATGATCGGCTTGATCGGGTCGCGCTGGACGTCCTTGGCGAGCGCCAGCTGGTCCTTCTCGCCCTCGACGGCGATGGTCAGCAGGGCGTTGGGGTTCTTCAGCGCCTGGAAGGTGTCGTGGAAGGGCAGCGCCAGGTGGGTCGGGGCCTCACCGTGGCCGTAGAGGACGGCCGGGACCTTGTCGGCGCGGCGCAGCTTGCGGGCCGCACCCTTGCCGAACTCGGTGCGCTTGTCGGACACGAGGCGGATCTCGTCGCTGGACATGTGGTCGTGCTCCTTGTCGTGGGGTGTGCCCGCGGAGGAGCGGGCGAGTCTGACGGCGGTGGCCTCGACGCGGGACGCGGCGCGGACGGGAGTGTCGACGCGCGGGCGTGGGCCCACGGGGCGGCACCGCGTCGATCACGGAGGCTGCGACCGTGCAGCGTCCCTCGCCGAGGCAACCCGTCGATACTAGTGGACCTCTTCGGGGGTGCCAAACTCCGCGAGGACCGCTCCGTCGACGTCGTCGGCGGGCAGGGGCGGACCGGCCGACCCCTCCCCTTCGCCGAGCTTGACCGCGACGACCCCGGCGAGGATCGCCAGGCCACCGAAGAGCTGGATCGGGGACATCGCCTCGCCGACGAGGACCCAGGCGAAGGCGATCGCGAGCAGGACCTCGCTCAGCCCGACGAAGGAGGCGATCGTCCCGCCGAGCAGCCGGGCGGCGGCGATGCCCGTCGCGTAGGCGATGGCACCGGCGACGAGGGCCAGCTCGAGCACCGCGGCCCACCACGGCAGCGGCGACCCGCCCATCGTGACGTCGGCGGTCGAGGCCGACCACGGGAGCAGCCCGGTCACGGTCGCGAGGACGAGGCTCACTGCCCCGACGGTCAGCCCGCCCCCGGCCAGGGCGATGGGCGGCAGCGAGTCCTCGGTCTCGTGGGCCGCGACGAGGAAGAAGACGACGAGACCGATGGCGGCGAGCAGGCCCCAGAGGATGCCGAGGAGGTCGATCTCCGCCCCGGAGGTGACGTCGAGGACGAGGACGAGCCCCACGACCGCGGAGACCACGCCCAGGGAGGTCAGCACGGTCGGGCGGCGGCCGTGCCGGGCCCACATCCAACCCACGATGAGCACGGGCGCGAGGTACTCGAGGAGCAGGGCCACCCCGACGGAGAGGCGCTCGACGGCCATGAAGTAGGCGAACTGGCAGGTGGCGACGGCGAGCAGACCGTAGGCGAGGATCGGCACGACATTGCTGCGCACGAGGTGCCACCGGCCGCGCATGGCGATGGCCGTCGGGAGGGCGAGGAGGAGGGCGGCCCCGAGGATCCGGAGGGTGACGACGGCGCCCGGGCTCCAGCCCTCGGCCATGAGCGCGCTGCCGAAGGTGCCGGACGAGCCGAAGGAGGCCGCGGAGAGGAGGGCGATCCCCAGGCCGAGGACGAAGGGGGTCGGCCGGCTCCCGGGGGCCTCGATCGCCACGAGCGCTCCTTGCATCATGAGTCACGTAGGGTGTTGCTCATGACGCTAACCGTCGACGCCGTCAGGAGTCAACGTGGTCTTCACCCATGACACGGAGGTCTCCCTGCGCACGGCCGCAGCGCTCGTCAACACCGCGCCCGGCGACGGCGGCGACATGCTGTCGAGCAGCGACGCCCTACGGGAGTTCTACGTCGAGTGGGAGTGGACGGGCCGCTTCGACGGGGACGCCACGGAGCTGGAGCAGGCACGGGCCCTGCGCCCGCGGCTGCGCGCCCTGTGGCTGGCCGGGGACGAGCACGCCACGGCCGAGATCGTCAACGAGCTGCTCCGGGACGGGGAGGCCCTCCCCCAGCTCGTCGAGCACGACGACGTCGGGTGGCACATCCACGCGACCGGCGACGACGCCCCCTTCGCCCGGCGGATCCAGGTCGAGGTCGCCATGGCCGTCCTCGACCTCATCCGCGCCGGCGACCTGTCGCGACTGCGGGTGTGCGCCGCCGACGACTGCGATGCCGTCCTCGTCGACCTCTCCCGCAACCGGAGCAAGCGCTACTGCGACGGGGGCTGCGGCAACAGGGTCGCCGCCGCGGCCTACCGGGCCCGGCAGGCCGACTGACCCGGGGCGGAGGACGAGGTGGGCTCCGCGCGAATCAAGCCGACGTCGAGCACGACCAGGCGACCGGACGACGAGGAGGACCGTCGGCCCAGCGCGGAGTCCACCTCGTCTGCCGGCTGCCCCCGGACTAGTTGAAGAGGCTGGTGACCGACCCGTCCTCGAAGACCGCGCGGATCGCGCTCGAGATGAGCGGGGCGATGGGGAGGACGGTGAGGCAGCCGAAGCGCTGCTCGTCGGTGAGCGGGAGGCTGTCGGTGACGATGATCTCCTCCGCCGCGCAGGCATCCATGCGCTCGACGGCCGGGCCAGAGAAGATCGCGTGCGTCGCGGCGATGATGACGCCGGCGGCGCCGTCGGCCATGAGTGCGTCGGCGGCCTTGGTGATCGTGCCAGCGGTGTCGATCATGTCGTCGACGAGGACGCACCAGCGGCCCTCGACCTCACCGACGACACGGTTGGCGACCATCTCGTTGGGCCGGTCGATGTCGCGGGTCTTGTGGATGAAGGCCAGCGGCACGCCACCGAGCTGGCGGGACCACTGCTCGGCGACCTTGATCCGGCCCGCGTCCGGGGAGACGACGGCGAGCTTGCGGTCGCCGTACTTCTCCCGGACGTAGTCGGCGAGGATCGGCCGGGCCATGAGGTGGTCGACCGGACCGTCGAAGAAGCCCTGGATCTGGTCGGTGTGCAGGTCGACGGTGATGAGCCGGTCGGCACCGGCGGTCTTGAACATGTCGGCGACGAGACGGGCGGAGATCGGCTCGCGACCGCGGTGCTTCTTGTCCTGGCGGGCGTAGCCGTAGAAGGGCATGACCGCGGTGATCCGCTTGGCGCTGGCGCGCTTCAGCGCGTCGACCATGAGCAGCTGCTCCATGATCGCCTCGTTGATCGGCGTGGAATGGCTCTGGAGGACGAAGGCATCGCACCCGCGCACCGACTCCTCGTAGCGCACGTAGATCTCGCCGTTGGCGAACTCGTAGGCGCTCGAGGGGACGAGGTCCGTGCCGAGCTCCTTCGTCACCGCGACGGCGAGATCGGGGTGGGTGCGTCCGGTGAAGACCATGAGGTTCTTCTCGGGAGTCCTGTGGATGCCGGTCACTGGGTGTCCTCGCTGCTCTCGTGGGTGGTGCCTGACGAAGGGAGTTCCGCCGCCTCGGCAGCAGCCGCCGCCGTGGGGGTGCCGGGGTACCGCTTGGCCACCCAGCCGTCGATGTTGCGCTGGCGCCCGCGGGCGACGCCGAGCTGGCCCGGCCCGACGGCGTCGGTGACGGTCGAGCCGGCGGCGACATAGGCCCCGTCGGCGATCTCGACGGGGGCGACGAGCACGGACCCGGAGCCGACGAAGGAGTGGCGCCCGACGATGGTCCGGTACTTGGTGACCCCGTCGTAGTTGGCGAAGATCGTCCCGGCGCCGATGTTGACGCCGTCCTTGATCTCCGCATCGCCCGCGTAGGTCAGGTGGGGCACCTTGGCGCCCTCGCCGATCGTCGTGTTCTTCGTCTCGACGAAGCCGCCGATCTTCCCCTTCGCGCCGAGCCGGGTGCCGGGGCGCAGGTAGGAGTAGGGGCCGACAGTGGCGCCGGCGCCGACGACGGCGAGGTTGCCCTCCGACCGCTTGACCTCCGCGCCGTCGCCGACCTCGCAGTCGGTGAGGGTGACATCGGGCCCGATCCTCGCCTCGGCGCCGATGCTCGTCGCGCCGAGGAGCTGGGTGCCGGGGAGGACCGTCGTGTCGGTGCCGATGCTCACGTCGACGTCGATCCACGTCGTGTCCGGGTCGACGATCGTCACCCCGGCGCGCATGTGCCGCTCGCAGGTGCGGCGGTTGAGCTCCTTGCCGAGCTGGGCGAGCTGGACGCGGTCGTTGACGCCCTCGGTCTGCATGCGGTCGTCGAGGACGTGCGCCGCGACGGTGCCCCCGGCGGCCCGGGCGAGCTGGAGCACGTCGGTGAGGTACTTCTCGCCCTGGGCGTTGTCGGTGGTGACATGGGCCAGCTCGCGTCGGAGGACCGCGGCGTCGAAGGCGTAGATGCCGGAGTTGATCTCGCGGATCTCCCGCTCGGCCTCGGTGGCGTCCTTGAACTCGACGATCCGCTCGACCGTGCCGTCGGCACCGCGGACGATGCGGCCGTAGGACTTGGCGTCGTCGAGGACCGAGGTGATGACGGTGACGGCGGCGCTCGCGGCGACGTGCGCCCGGGTGAGCTCGCTGAGCGTCTCCGCGGAGAGCAGCGGGACGTCGCCCATGGTCACGATGACCGTGCCGGTGAGGTCATCCGGCAGCGCGGTCAGGCCGCACTCGACGGCGCGGCCGGTGCCCTTGACCTCGTCCTGGTCGGCGATCCGGCAGGTCCGCTCGGCCGTGCCGTTGAACTCCTCGACGAATCGGGCGACCCGCTCCCGCTGATGGCGGATGACGACGACCGTCTCCGCCGCACCCGCACCGGAGGCCGCGCGCATCGCGTGACCGAGAAGGGGCGCCCCACCGATGGGGTGGAGGACCTTGGGGAGGGTCGACTTCATCCGGGTGCCCTCGCCCGCGGCGAGGATGATGACTGCATCGGGACGGACGTCGTTCACGCGATGTACTCCGGGGGCTCGGGGGCGCGGCCCGCCGTCTGGGCCGCCTCGTCACTGTAGCGGCCGATCGTCGATCCCCTCGACCCGGTGGCCTCCTCAGACGAGCGCACGCAGTCCCGGGTCGGCGAGGTCGAGCACGGCGGCACGGGCCTCGGCCGCGGTGCGGGCCTCCCGGGCGGCCGTCGCGATCCGCTGGCAGTCGGGCAGCGCGTGGTGGGCGAGGGCGAGGCGGACCATGGGGACCTTCCCCGGAGCCATGGACAGGCTCGTGACGCCCAGACCGACGAGGACGAGCGCGAGGAGGGGGTCCCCCGCGGCCTCACCGCACACCCCGACGGGCGTCCCGGTGGCCGCTCCCCCGTCGCACGCGGCGGCGATGACGTCGAGGACGGCCGGCTGCCACGGGTCGAGCAGGTCGGAGAGCTCGCCCTGCATCCGGTCGGCGGCGAGGGTGTACTGGGAGAGGTCGTTGGTGCCGATGCTCGCGAAGTCCACGTCGGCGAGGACGTGCCGGGAGCGAAGGGCGGCCGCCGGCACCTCGATCATCACACCCGCCGTGGGCAGGCCGTGCTCGCGGACCCGGCGGGCAAACCAGGCCGCCTCCTCGGCGGTGGCGATCATCGGTGCCATGACGCGGACGTCGGCTCCGGTCTCCTCGGCCGCGCTGGCGAGCGCGGCGAGCTGGGTGTCGAGGAGGTCGGGCCGGGCGGCGGAGAGCCGCAGGCCCCGGCGACCGAGCGCGGGGTTGTCCTCCGGGCCGAGGTCGGCGAAGGCCAGGGGCTTGTCCGCGCCGGCGTCGAGAGTGCGCACGACGACGCGACGGTCTCCGAAGGGGGTGAGCACCCGGCGGTAGATGTCGGCCTGCTCCTCGGCGGTGGGCGCCGTCGTCGCGGAGAGGAAGACGAACTCCGTGCGGAAGAGCCCGACCCCCTCGACGTCCTCCGCTGCCGCGGCGACGGCGTCGTCGACGTCGCCGATGTTGGCGAGGAGGGCGACCGCGTGGCCGTCGCTCGTGCGACCGGGGCCGCGGGAGCCGGCGAGGGCTGCGGTCCGGCGCTCCCGGCGTGCGGCGAGCTCGGCGACGACCGTGGCAGACGGTGCGACGAGGACGGCGCCCTCGTCGCCGTCGACGGCGACAGAGGTCCCGGCCTCCAGCTCGAGGGCGCCCGCGCACTGGACGACGGCGGGGATGCCGCGCTGGGCCGCGAGGATCGCGGTGTGGCTGGTCCGTCCGCCCCCTTCGGTGACGATGGCGACGACGAGCGAGCGGTCGAGGACCGCGGTCTCCGCCGGGGCGAGGTCCTCGGCGACGACGACGCTCGGTCCGGTGAGCTGCGGGACCCCGGGCGCCGGCACGCCGAGCACCCCGGCGACCGCACGGGCACCCACGTCCCGCAGGTCGGCGACCCGCTCGGCGAAGTACCCGCCGAGGGCCTCGAACTGCACCGCGAACTCCTCCACGGCGGACTCGATCGCGGTGGCCGGGCCCTGCCCTTCGTCGAGGTGCCTGCCGGCCGCCTTGTGCAGGCTCGTGTCCCGGGCGATGAGCGCTGTGGCCGTGAGGATCTCGGCGGCGGTGGCGTCCGCCCCGGCGGCCCGGGAGTCGAGCTCCTGCGCCACCCCCTCGAATGCCTCCGTGACCGTCACCAGGGCAGCCTCGGGATCGGCCGCCGGCGGCTCCCCCTGCGGTGCCCGCACCGGAGGTGCCACGACGACGACCGGCCCGTGGGCACTGCCCCCCGAGACGCCGATACCGGTGAGGGTGCGCTCCTCGCCCACGCGGGTCACCCCTCGTCGAGGTCGGTCTCGAGGAGGGTCACGAGCTCGTCGAGGACGCCGTCGGCGCCCTCCCCCTCGACCGTGAGCTCGACCGTCTCGCCGTGCTTGGCGCCGAGGGTCATCACGCCGAGGATGCTCGTCGCGTCGACGGCCTCGTCACCGGGTCGGCCGACGTGGACGTCGAGGCCGGAGCCGCCGGCCTTCTGGACGAAGAGGGCGGCGGGGCGGGCGTGCAGCCCGACGGACGAGGCGATGGTGGCGGTGCGGCTGGGCATGGGCCCTCCTGGGGTGTTCGGGGTCAGCGGCAAGGACCGCGCATCTCCGTAAGGAAACGCGGGGGGCGGGCATTTCCTTACGGAGATGCGAAGAGGGGGTCGGCGGCCTTGACCTGCTCGGGCACCCCGGACAGGTCGAGCGAGTCGGCGGGCACGTCGAGGACGATGACGGGCACCTGGCGCGAGATGTCCTGCCCCTCCACGGAGGCGGGGAGGTCGGCGGGGTTCCACGTGATGACAGGGGCACCCGCCTCGACGGTGGCGCCCTGCTCCACGTGCACCCGGAATCCACGGCCCTCGAGCTTGACCGTGTTGATCCCGAGATGGACGAGGACGCCCACGTCGGCACCGGCGACGACGAAGGCGTGCGGGTGGACCTTGACGACCGTCCCGGTGATCGGCGCGACGACGGTCGCGTCCCCGTCCGGCGGGTCGATGACGAGTCCCGGACCGACGATCTGCCCGGCGAAGACCGGGTCGACGCAGTCCGTCACGGGGAGGACGGCGCCGCTGCAGGGGGCGAGGACGGTACTCACATCAGGTCCTCGATGTCGTCGGCGAGGGTGTCCGCCTCAGGCCCGACGACGACCTGGATGACGGTGCCCTGGGCCATGACGCCGTGGGCGCCGGCGGCCTTGAGCGCGGCCTGGTCGACCTTCGACTCGTCCTCGACCTCGGTGCGCAGCCGGGTGATGCAGGGCTCGATCTCGACGATGTTGTCCGCGCCGCCGAGGCCGGCGAGGATCTGCTCCGCCTTGGTTGCCATGGTGGTTCCTCTCGTGTGGGTGGTTTCAGTCTGTGTCGGTCCGGGTGACCTTCGCCAGCCCCCGGGGCGTGTCGGGGTCACGGCCCAGTGCCCGGGCGAGCCGCTCGACGAGGAGCTGTGCCGGGGGGATGAGGCCGAGCGGGGCGACCGACTCGGGCAGGTCGGGACCGGGGACGTGCACATCGCAGGCCTGCCCGAAGGGGGCGGGCCCGCCGATCCCGACGACCTGCGCCCCCCTGCGGCGCAGGTCCCCGGCGAGCTCGACCATCGGCTCGGCCATGGGGCCGTCCTGGGCGGCGACGAGCACGGCGGTCACGTCCGGCTCGATGACCGAGATCGGGCCGTGGCGCAGGTCGGCGTAGGAGTACCCCCGGACGGGGACGAGGCAGGTCTCCTCGATCTTCAGCGCCGTCTCGAGGGCCGTCCCCAGGCACAGCCCCCTCCCGGAGACGACGGCGTGGTCGGCGGCGCGGAGGAGGTCGATGGCCGTGTCGAGACCGTCCGGCGCGGCGATCGAGCGGGCCACCTCGTCGGCGACGCGGGACAGGGGCTCGGCGACGTCCGCACCGAGGGCGTCACCGAGGACGGCCATGGCGACGAGCTGGGTGAGATAGGTCTTCGTGGCCGGCACGGCCACCTCGGGCCCCGCCGCCGTGACGAAGGGGAGGCCCGCCCCCTTCGCCAGGGGTGAGTCGGCGACATTGGTCACCGCCGCGATGGCGGCGCCGTGGGAGCGTGCCCACTCCACGGCCTCGACGATCTCGGTCGTCGCCCCGGACTGGGAGACGGCGACGACGAGCGTGTCGGAGAGGTCGAGGTCGGCTCGGTAGTGGGTGGCGATGCTCGGCGCGGCGAGGGCGGCGTTGACGCCCGCCCGGGCCTCGAGGAGGTAGCGGCCGTAGAGCGTGGCATTGCTGCTCGAGCCGCGGGCGATGAAGAGGACCCGGCGGCGGGAGGCGAAGAGGGAGCGCACCTCCTCGCGCACCGGGAGCAGGGCTTCGAGCGTCCGACGGACCGCCTCCGGCTGCTCGGCGATCTCCCGCGCCATGACCGTCGACATGCTTGACACCCTCCACCTCTCCGTGGATCCTCACTGGTACGGACCAGACCGTACCAATGAAGGTGAGGATCGGGAAGTGTCTCGAGAAGCGTTGTCCGGGCCCCGCCCGAAGCACGCTCAGCTGCGCGACCGGCTGGCCGACCTCGCCACCGAGCTCGGGCCCGGTGCCGGCATCCCCTCCGAGCGCGAGCTCATGACCACCTACGGTGTCTCCCGGGCCACGGTCCGGCGGGCCATCGAGTCCCTCATCGCCGACGGCCTGCTCGAGCGCGTCCACGGCAAGGGCACCTTCGTCGCCCGCCCGCGCCTCGAGAGCCGGCTCCACCTCGCCAGCTTCAGCCAGGACATGCGTCGCCGGGGTCTCGAACCCGCCTCCCGGCTCCTGACGATCGAGCTCGCCACTCCCCCAACGGATGTCGCGATCTGGTTCGGCGAGGAGCGGGTGTGGCGCATCGACCGGCTCCGGCTGGCGGACGGTCGCCCCATCGCCCTCGAGCACAGCTGGTACTCCAGCGCGCTCTTCCCCGGGCTCGACGAGCACGACCTCGCCGGCTCGCTCTATCTGCTCCTCGTCGAGCACTACGGCATCGGGATCGACTCCGCCGAGCAGACCCTCTGGGGCGAGAGCGCCGAGGGTAAGGTCGCCGACCTCCTCGCGGCCCCGACCCACACGCCGCTGCTCGTCTTCCGCCGCTCCTCCACCAGCCTCGGCCGACCGGTCGAGCACGCCGTGTCCCGCTACCGCGGTGACCGGTACCAGATCCACATGTCGTTGAGCCGGGACGACGACCCAACTCCGGCACCACACGAAGGGAAGCAACCGTGACCACAGCAGACGGGCCCATGGACGTGCCCGGCGACAAGCCGGCACGCAAGAAGAAACTCAACCTCGGAGGACTCCAGAAGTTCGGCCGCAGCCTCATGCTGCCGATCGCCGCGCTGCCGGCGGCGGCGCTCCTTCTCCGCCTGGGGCAGCCCGACCTCCTCGGGGAGGACGGCCTCGGGTGGGAGCGGGTGGCCCCAGTCATCGGCGCCGCCGGAGGCGCGCTCTTCGACAACCTGCCCATCCTCTTCGCCGTCGGTATCGCCATCGGCATGGCGCGCAAGGCCGACGGGTCGACCGCGCTCGCGGCCGTCGTCGGCTACCTCGTCTTCAAGGGGGTCGGTGACGCGATGTCCCCCTTCGTCCTCGATGCACCCGCGGAGGGCGAGGAGCAGGCGCTCATCGACTACGGGGTCCTCGGCGGCATCGTCATGGGCCTCACCGCGGCATACCTGTGGCAGAAGTACCACCGGATCAAGCTGCCGACCTACCTCGCCTTCTTCGGCGGGCGGCGCTTCGTCCCGATCATCACCGCGCTCGCGGCCATCGTCATCTCGGTCCTCGTGAGCTTCGTCTACCAGTGGTTCGACGCCGGCATCACCAATCTCGGCGAGTGGGTCGCCGACAACGAGGTCCTCGGTGGCTTCGTCTACGGCACGGTCAACCGCCTGCTCATCCCGACCGGCCTGCACCACATCCTCAACAACCCGCCGTGGTTCCTCATCGGCAGCTACACGCCGGAGGGTGGCAGCCCGGTCACGGGTGACATCGCCCGCTTCCTCAACGGCGACCCGACCGCCGGCGCCTTCATGACCGGGTTCTTCCCGATCATGATGTTCGCCCTCCCGGCCGCCGCCCTGGCGATCTACCAGGAGGCCAAGCCCGCGCAGAAGAAGCTCGTCGGCGGCATCATGGGCTCCGCCGCCCTCACCGGCTTCCTCACCGGCGTCACCGAGCCGCTCGAGTTCGCCTTCATGTTCGTCGCGTGGCCGCTCTACGTCATCCACGCACTGCTCACCGGGTCCTCCCTGGCCCTGACCAATGCGCTAGGGATCAAGGACGGGTTCGGGTTCTCCGCAGGGCTCTTCGACTACCTGCTCAACTTCAACATCGCCACCGACCCGCTCCTGCTCATCCCGATCGGGCTCGGCTATGCCGTGGTCTACTACGTCCTCTTCCGCGTCGTCATCCGCAAGTGGAACCTCAAGACCCCCGGTCGTGAGGACGAGGACGAGGCCTCCATCGTCGCCGTGGACGACAGCGCGTGATCCTCACCGCGGACCGCATCATCACCCCGGGGCGCACCCTCGCCCCGGGGTGGGTGCGTGTTGAGTCCGGCCGCGTCGCCGAGGTGGGCGAAGGGAGCCCCCCGACGACCGACGCCCATCGCCTCAGCGGCACTCTCGCACCGGGATTCGTCGACACCCACTGCCACGGGGGCGGCGGCGCCTCCTTCACCGTCGGTGACGCCGAGGAGGCACGCCAGGTCGCCGAGGCCCACCTCGCCCACGGCACGACGAGCATCGTCGCCAGCCTCGTCACCGACGAGGTGGCGGCCCTGGAGCGCCACGTCCGGGTGCTCGGCGAGCTCGTCACCGACGGCGTGCTCGCCGGCGTGCATCTCGAAGGGCCGTGGCTGGCCCGCGACTTCTGCGGTGCCCACGAGCCGAGCCTGCTGCGTCCCCCTTCGCCCGAGGACGTGGACCGGCTCCTCACCGC
Source organism: Candidatus Janibacter merdipullorum (assembly GCA_019116945.1). Taxonomy (GTDB): domain Bacteria; phylum Actinomycetota; class Actinomycetes; order Actinomycetales; family Dermatophilaceae; genus Janibacter; species Janibacter merdipullorum. Next base: position 43,158 of record DXAR01000106.1, read on the forward strand.
TGGCGGCGACGCCCTGCGGATGGTGACGCTCGCGCCCGAGCTCGACGGTGCCATCGACGCCGTGCGTCGCATCGTCGACGCCGGCGTCGTCGCCGCCGTCGGCCACACCGATGCCACCTGGGAGCAGGCGCGAGAGGCGATCGGCGCGGGAGCCACGGTCGCCACCCACCTCTACAACCAGATCCGGGGCCTGCACCACCGCACACCCGGCCCGATGGCCGCCCTCCTCGAGGACGACCGCGTCTGGGTCGAGCTCATCTCCGACGGCGTGCATGTCCACCCCGCGATGCTGCGGCTCGCGCGGAGCGCCGCACCCGACCGGATCGTCCTCGTCACCGATGCCATGGGCGCCGCGGCGGCCGCCGACGGCGACTACCACCTCGGGCCGATCCACGTGCAGGTGCGCGAAGGGGTCGCACGGACACCCACCGGCGCCATCGCCGGGTCGACCCTGACGATGGCGGGCGCCGTGCGGCACAGCGTGGCCAGCGGCTTCACCCTCGAGCAGTCCGTCGACGCCGCCACCCGCGCTCCTGCCGAGGCACTCGGGCTCACCGACGTCGGTCGGATCGACCCCGGGGCCCGCGCCGACCTCGTCGCCCTCGACGCCGACCTCGAGGTCATCCGTGTGATGCGCGCCGGCTCCTGGGTCGCGTCTCCCTAGGCACATGCGCATCCGAGGGGCTCAGTCGTCGGCCTCCACGTCGACGGCCTCGCCCGTGACGTCGTGGGCGCGAACGCTCGCGAGGTGGGCGCCGCCGACCGGGTCACTGCTCCAGCGCACGAGGTCCCAGCCCTCGCCGGGCTGCCCGTCGAGGAGCACCATGCCGGTGTTGTTGATCCAGCGACTCTCGACCTCGTCGGCATCGAGGTCGGCGGCCAGGGTGGCGAAGACCCGGATCGCGGCCCCGTGGCTGAAGAGCGCCACGGCCTCGTGCCGGCCGTGGGCGCCGGCGATCGCCCGCACGGCCGCGTCGTAGCGGTCGACGAAGGCGTGACCGGTCGTCCCGCCCTCGAGGGCGTGGTCGAGGTCGCGGTGGAGCCAGGCGGACAACCCACCGAGGTAGGCCGCGACCGCCTCGTGGTCCGAGCGCATCTCGAAGGCCCCGGCAGCGATCTCCTCGAGCCCCTCCTGCACGTGCACATCGATCCCACGCTCCACCGCCAGCGGGCTGCCGGTGAGCTGCGTCCGCACGAGGGGTGAGGCGTAGACCGCGCTCACATCCTCCTCGGCGAGGGCGGTCGGGATGGCGTCGGCCTGGCGCTGCCCGAGGTCGGTGAGTCCGGCCCCGGGGAAGGCGGTGTCGAGCGCCCCCGAGACGTTGTGGGGCGTCTGACCATGACGGATGAGGAGGAGGCGCACGCCCTCAGGCTACGGGGACCGTCACCTCGACCGCCCGGCCGGCGATCAGGACGAGGGCACCCCGACGACCCAGACCCGGGTGGTCGAGGACCTCCCCCGCGTCCTCTCCACGAGCTCGCTGAGGACCGCGTACCCGTCCGGCGAGACGTCCGCGCCGGGTGAGAGGTCGTCGTCGGACTCGGCGACGAGGCTGGCGGTGCTTCCGTCGACGACCCGGAACTCCGTCTCAGGGGCCCCGGTGCGCCAGTTGTCCCCCGACTCGAAGAAGACGACGAGGCGACCGCGCACGTCGTTGGTGGCGATGCGGAAGTCCTCGGGCACGTCCACCTGCCCGATCTCCTTGTCGGACAGGCCATCGGTGAAGGTCAGCCGATCCCCGTCGCGCTCGATGACGAAGCGGTCGTGGACGACCGACGACCCGTCGGCCACCTGCTGGCTCTCACCGACGGGTGGCGCGTCGACCTCGACGAAGGCACGGCCGTCGAAGAGCCGCACCGAGCTACCGCAGCGGACCAGCGGCGTCGCCTCCTCCGCCAGCCGTCCCCCGGTGTGGCCCGGGTTGTCGAGCCGGGCTCCCGGGCAGGACACGTCCGCCACGGCCTTCCCGGAGCGAAGGGAGGTGACCGTCACCTCGTCGCCGGCCCGGTGCAGCGCGAGATCCCCCTGGACGAGGACCCGCCCGCGGGGCGCCTGCGACCACGTCTCGGCGACCTCGCCGGTGTCGAGGTCGAGCGCCTGCGCCTCTTCCTCGCTCGGCGTGAGCAGGACGTACTCCTGCTCGGGCAGGGCCGTGGGGTAGGTGGTCGCCAGGTCCGCCGCGCAGTCGACCTCCGGGTCGTGGCTCCACGTCACCGACCCGTCCTCGAGGGCGACCCCCGAGACCACGAGGGTGCCACCCCCTTCGTCCCCGGTGAGGCGGGCCTCGCCGTCCTCGGACAGGCAGGAGGCGACCGCGACGTGGGTCTCGGACAGCCCGACCACCTCGGCGGACTCGCCCGGCTGCAGGCTCTTGTCCCCGTGGGCGGCGAGGACGTCCTGCGACTCGGTCTCGACCTCCCCGTCCTCGCCGTTGATGAGCAGACCGCCACCGAGCACCGACACCGCGGCCCCCTCGGACGTCAGCGCCGCGATGCTGCCGTGGCGGGGCCCCGGCCAGGACCGGTCCTCCGAGACGTGCTCGACGACCGTGCCGCCGTCACCGTCGGAATGGATGAACCATCCACCCGGACCGAGGTGCATCGAGCTCGCGTCGTCGCCCGAGTAGTGGATCTCGCCCTCGACCCCGTCACCAGGGCGGACGAGGAAGAACCAGCCGACGGCGGCAGCGACGAGGACCCCCGCGAGCAGGGCCGAGCCCAGCTTGAGAGCCGCGCCCACCCCTCCACGGGGCGCCTCGGTCACGGCGCTCACGACGTCCCCTTCGTCCCGGCCACCCAGACCCGGGAGCCCGTGGGGTCCTCGTCGTCGAGCGTCACCATGATCTCGCCCTCCGGCGTGACCTTCGCACCGCCGCGCATGCCCTCGCCGCTGTCGAGGACGAGCTCGCCGCTCGTGCTGTCGACGACCCGGTAGTGGACGGTCGGGCGGTCACCACCCGTGTCCACCTCCGTGAAGCTGATGAGGCGTCCGAGGGGACCGAAGCGCCCGATCTCGGCGTCCTCGGGCACGTCGACCGTGGCCACCTCACGACCGCTCACGGCATCGCGCAGGGCGAACCCGTCACCCGTGTGGCGGACGAGGGTGTCACCCACGGACACCTCGTCGCTGCCGACGGGTCCGCGCGCCGGCGGGGCGTCCACGGCGACGAAGTCGTCACCGCGCACGTAGTGCGTCTCGTCCCGGCACTCGACGAAGGGAGTGACCTCCGGACCGAGCTGGCGGGTGATCTCCTGCGGGTCACCGGCGCGGGCACCAGCGCACTCCACCGTCGCCAGCGCCTTGCCGGTCGCGAGCGAACGCCAGGCGACGGCGTCCTCCCCCTTCGGCTCGAGCACGTGCTCGCCCTGGATGGTGAGATCGGAGCGCCGGGTGCCGGTCCACTCCCGGACGACCTCGCCCGTGGCCAGGTCGACCGCGTGGGACTGCTCCTCGCTCTCCTCGACGAGGAGATACTGCTGCGCCGGAAGGGTGCTCGGGTAGGCCATGGTCGGGCTGTCGATCCCGCAAGGGACCTCCGTGTCGTGGGTCCAGGCCACCGAGGCGTCCTCGAGGGCGATGCCGGCGAGGACCCGCGTACCGCCCTCGACGTCGTCGTTGAGGCCCGCACGACTGGGCGCGAGGCAGGTAAGGGCCGCGACGTGCTCGTCGCTGACGCCGACGAGCTCGATGTCGGCTCCCGGCCACAGGTCGTCGTCACCGTGGGCGTCGGCGATCTGCTCGGTCGTGGCCGTCTGCGTCGAGCCCTCGCGCTGCACCCGCAGGGTGTGCTCGTCCGGTTGGAGGACGACGCCGTCCGCGGTGATCTCGCGCTGCGCGACGGCCTCGCCGAAGGTCCACTGCTCGTCGGTGCGGACATTGCGCGCGACGTAGTCACCCCCTTCGCCCGGGTGGGTGACCCAGCCTCCGGGGCCGAGCTGCGCGGCGAGCCGGTCACTCTCCCAGAGGATCTCGCCCCGGACCTCCGGGGACCCGATGCCGCCACCCAGGCCGCGGATGTCGTCCCAGAAGAAGGAGGCGATGCCGCCGACGAACATCGCCACGAGGACGATCGCGAGGAGGACCTTCGGGAGCACTCCGCGGCGCGGCTCGCGGACGGGACTGAGGTCATGGGGCGCGGTCACGAGGAGATTGTCACCCGGGTCGGTAGCGGGGGGCGGTCCAGTCCCAGAAATAGCTCCCCGGGTAGGAGTCGAACCTACGTCGCTAGTCCTGATTCAAAGTCAGGCGGGCCCTGCCGGCAGACCAACCGGGGAACGCCGCCGCAGCGGCACCGACAGGGTAGTCGACGCTGCCCTCCGCCCGTCACGGACAATGGGTGCATGACCGACACGAGCGACGAAGGGCGGCCCCGCCGGCCGCGGATGACCGGCGCGGCCCGGCGCGAGCAGCTCGTGACCGTGGGGCGCGGGGTCTTCGCGGCGAAGGGCATCGACGGCACCTCCGTCGAGGAGATCGCCGCCACGGCCGAGGTGTCCAAGCCGATCGTCTACGAGCACTTCGGCGGCAAGGAGGGCCTCTACGCCGTCGTCGTCGACCGGGAGCTCCGGGCGCTCACCGAGGCGATCACGACGGCGCTCACCGCCGGCGGGTCGGACCGCCAGACGATCGAGCGCGCCGCCCTGGCGCTCTTCGACTACATCGAGGGCTCGCCCGACGGCTTCCGCATCCTCGTGCGGGATGTCTCCGGCGAGTCCCCGGCCGGCACCTACTCGTCGCTCATGTCCGACGCCGCCGCCCAGGTCGCCTACCTGCTGTCCGACGCCTTCGAGCAGCGGGGCTACGCGACGAGAACGGCACCGATGTATGCGCAGATGCTCGTCGGCATGGTCTCGCTCACCGGTCAGTGGTGGCTCGAGACCCGCACTCCGGCAAAGGAGGTCGTGGCCGCGCACGTGGTCAACCTCGCGTGGAACGGCCTGGGCAACCTCGACGAGCGCCCAGCCCTCGACGGTCGGGGCTGACCCCCCTTCGCGATCACGCCTTGCGCCCGACCGCGAAGACCCGCCGGAAGGGCAGGAGCACGCCGGCGTTGGAGCGCGGGTAGGCGGCGAGCACCTTCTCCGCGTAGGCGGCGATGAACTCCTCGCGCTCCGTCTCGTCCTCGAGGACGTCGAGCATCGGCTTGAGGCCGGTGCCGCTCACCCAGTCGAGGACGGGGTTGTCGCTCTCCCCCTCCGGGTCGAGCACGTGGATGTACGTCGTCTCCCAGGCGTCGACGGCGAGGCCGTGCGAGCTGAGGATCTGGAGGTAGGTCGACGGATCGCCGGCGCCGTATCGCTTGCTCGCCGCCTCGAGCTCCCCGCTGCGCGGGTGGCTGATCGCGGTCTCACGCATGAGCGCGTGCGTCGGCGCGTCGAAGTTGCCCGGCACCTGCAGGGCGAACCAGCCGCCGGGTGCGAGCGCCTCGAGCCAGCCCTCCATGAGGGAGAGATGGCGCGGGACCCACTGCAGCGCAGCATTGGTGACGATGACCTCGGGGGCGGCACCGAGGCTCGCGATGTCCCACTCCGCCAGATCGGCCTCGACCCACTCGACGAGGCCGTCGACATCCGTGGAGCGCGCCGAGGCCAGCATCTCGGGGCTGCTGTCGACCCCGACGACGCGGGCCTCCGGCCACCGCTCGGCGAGCGAGAGCGTCAGCGGACCGTGCCCGCACCCGAGGTCGACGACGAGCCGCGGCCCGTCGGCGCCCACGCGACTCATGAGGTCGGCGAAGGGGCGCGCCCGTTCGCTCGAGAACTGTCCGTACCGGCTCGGGTCCCACATCACTGCCATGTCGCCTCCTTGGTCGGGGTGCCGCGAGCCTAGCGGCCGGCCCGCCCCGGGTGGGGTACTTCGACGTCAAGATTCACGATGGCAGGTAATCTTGGGGGATGACCAGCCGCCACGACCCCACCGACGACGTCGACGCCATCGTCGACGCCTGGCGCCGTGAGCTCCCCGACCTCGACGTCGAGCCCCTCCACGTCTTCTCCCGGGTCTCCCGACTGGCCCGGCTGCTCGACCTCGACCGGATGAGTGCCTTCGCCCGGCACGCCCTCGAGGGCTGGGAGTTCGACGTCCTCTCCGCGCTCCGCCGCTCGGGTGAGCCCTACCAGCTCTCCCCCGGACGCCTCGTCCAGGAGACCCTCGTGACCTCCGGAACGATGACCAACCGCATCGACCGCCTCGCGGCGAAGGGATGGGTCGAGCGCCTCCCCTCCCCGGCCGACCGCCGCGGGGTCATCGTCCGCCTGACGAAGGGGGGCCAGGAGACCGTCGACGCCGCGATGGCCGACCTCCTGGCCCGCGAGCGCGAGCTGCTCGCGGACATGCCGGCCGAGGAGCGGGCGGCGCTGCGCACCGCGCTGCGGCGGCTCCTCACCCCCTTTGAGGCCTGAGGCGTCAGCCGACGAGCTCGGCGGCCTCCAGCCACTCCAGCTCGAGCATCTCCTTCTCCTCCGCGAGCTCCCCCAGCTGCGCGTTGAGCTCACCCAGTCGCTCGTGGTCGTGCACGGCGTCGGCCATCTCGTGGTGCAGCCGCTCCTCGCGCTCGGCGAGCTTGGTCAGCTGCTTCTCCACCCGGGCCATCGACTTGCGCGCCTCCCGCTGGGCAGCGGGGTCCACGGTCGGCTCCGCCGCGGAGGACGAAGGGGGCGCCCCTCCCCCCTTCGTCGTGGTCGCCGCGGGCCCTCCGGTGGCCCGCTGCGCGGCCCTCAGCCGGAGGTACTCGTCGACGCCGCCGGGGACGTGCCGCAGGCGCCCGTCGAGGATCGCGTACTGCTGGTCGGTCACCCGCTCGAGGAGATAGCGGTCGTGGGAGATGACGATGAGGGTCCCCGGCCAGGAGTCGAGGAGGTCCTCCATCGCCGCGAGCATGTCGGAGTCGACGTCGTTGGTCGGCTCGTCGAGCGCGATGACATTGGGCTCGGCGAGGAGCAGGAGGAGCAGCTGGAGGCGCCGCTTCTGCCCGCCGGAGAGGTCGTCGACGCGCGCCGACAGGTGCTCCCGGGCGAAGCCGAGCCGCTCGAGCAGCTGGGCCGGCGTGTGGTCCTTGCCGTCGATGGTGAAGGTCGTCTTGGTGCGGGCCAGCACCTCACGCACCCGATCCCCACCGATCTCCGCGAGCTGGGAGAACTGCTGGTCAAGGAAGCCGAAGCGCACCGTCTTGCCACGCTTGACCCTCCCCTCCGAGGGCTCGATCTCGCCGGCGATGAGCGCGAGCAGCGTCGACTTGCCGGCCCCGTTGGCACCGAGGATCCCCGTGCGCTCCCCCGGCGCGATCCGCCACGTGATGTCTCGCAGGATCGTGCGCTCCCCGAAGGCGACGCTCGCCCCCTCGAGGTCGATGACATCCTTGCCGAGGCGCGCCACCGCCATCCGCTGCAGCTCGAGCGGGTTGCGGACGGGCGGCACGTCGGCGATGAGCTGGTTGGCTGCCTCGATGCGGAACTTCGGCTTGGACGTGCGCGCCGGCGCACCGCGCCGCAGCCAGGCGAGCTCCTTGCGCATGAGGTTCTGCCGCTTCTGCTCCGTGGCGGCGTTGATGCGGTCGCGCTCGACCCGCTGGAGGACATAGGCGGCGTAGCCCCCTTCGAAGGGCTCGACGATCCCGTCGTGGACCTCCCACGTCTCCGTGCACACCTCGTCGAGGAACCAGCGGTCGTGGGTGATGACGAGCAGCGCACCGGAGCCCTTGGCCCATCTCCGCTTGAGGTGATCGGCCAGCCAGGCGATGCCCTCGACGTCGAGGTGGTTGGTGGGCTCGTCGAGCGCGATGAGGTCCCAGTCGTCGACGAGCAGCGCAGCGAGGGCCACCCGACGCCGCTGTCCGCCCGAGAGCTCCCCGACCGACGCTTCCCACGGCACGTCCGCGACGAGGCCCCCGATGACATCGCGGATCGCCGGGTCGCCCGCCCACTCGTGCTCGGGACGGTCCCCGACGATGCAGTGCCCCACGGTCGAGGCCGGGTCGAGGTCGTCGGCCTGGCTGAGCACGCCGAAGCGGACCCCGCCCCGTCGGGTGATCCGACCGGACTGCGGCTCGATGCCGCCGGAGAGCATCCCCAACAGGCTCGACTTGCCGTCGCCGTTGCGCCCCACGAGGCCGATCCGGTCGCCCTCCTCGATGCCGAGGCTGACCGAGTCGAAGACGACGCGCGTGGGGTACTCGAGATGGAGCGACTCCGCTCCGAGAAGGGGTGTGGCCATCAGAGCAGGCGCGCCGTCGGCAGGATCTGGGCGCCGTGGACCGGCCCGGTCGCCCGAAGGATGTCGCCGGCCGTGCCCGACGCGGTGAGCGATACCGCGAGGTCGATCGCGCCCTCGGCGGACTCGGCGAGGATCGCCACGGTCGGGCCGGACCCCGAGACGAGGGCGGCGAGCGCGCCGAAGCCCATCGCGGCCTCGATGACGTCACCGATCTCCGGGTGGAGGGCGATGGCATCGGGCTGGAGGTCGTTGTCGAGGACGGGGGCGAGCGCCGTCGGGTCGCCCGCCCGCAGGGCGGCCATGAGGGCCGTGCTGGGGACGGGCTCGTCGAGCTCGGTGCCGGCGGTCCGCTCGTCGAAGGTGCTGTAGACCGCGGGTGTCGACAGCCCGCTGCCCACGGAGGGCACGAAGACCCAGTGGTACGTCCCCTTCGCCAGGACGGGACTCACGAGCTCACCCCGCCCGGACCCGACGGCCGTCCCGCCGTGGAGGAGGAAGGGGACGTCGCTGCCGATCCCGGCCGCCACCTCCTCGAGCTCGGACTTGTCCAGCCCCGTCTCCCAGA
>DXAR01000107.1 GCA_019116945.1 Candidatus Janibacter merdipullorum
CCGCCGACGACGAGCAGGACAGTCAGGCAGGTGAGGACCACCGTGGCGATCCGGTGGTGCCGGGCGCACGTGGTGCAGGTCCGGGAGCGACGGCGCCGGCGACGGCGGAACCACGGCAGCGACCAGATGAGGCCGATGAGCCCGAAGCAGGTGACGTAGGCGAGGAGCCGTGGGACCTCGCCGGCCCATGACCTCACCCGCCGCCGCGGTGCCATGGCCGGTCAGCGCACGGCGTCCGCGGCATCGACGATGCCGTCGCCGAAGAAGCCGTTGCGGTCCTTGGACCCCGTGCACGTGGCCCCGGCGGGACCGGAGTCGTCCCCGGAACCGCTCGGGCAGGCCCGGTCGGAGGCCGTCTCGCGCAGTCGCTCCACGACGTCGTCGGGAGCCATCTGGCCACCCTCGGCGGAGATGATGAGGGCGGCGACGCCGGAGACGTGGGGCGCGGCCATCGAGGTCCCCTGGAGCCACGTGTAGAGACCGCACTTCTCGTCGGGGTCGGGGTCCCCCTCGTCGATCCCGTCGGGGCAGTCGCGCACCACACCCTGCGAGGCCCCGTCGACGGTGACCCTCCCTTCGTCGTCGATGCTGCCCTGGTAGGCGCTGTGGCTGCGGGAGGTCGCCGAGAGGATGCCGAAGCGGCCGTCCCGCTGGCTGCCGCCCGGCGCGGCGAGGGCGACCGCGTCCACGGTGGCGTCGGAGGACCAGTTGGAGAAGGAGGACAGGTCGCCGCCCTCGTCGATCGAGGAGACCCCGATGACGTGCGGGCCGTCGGTGGGGAGGCTCTCGCAGGTCTCGGGATCGATGGTCCGTGAGTGCGGGTCGTCGCCGTAGTTGGGGCTCGAGTTGTCGGTGCCCGGGTCCGCGACGTCCAGGGCGTTGTTGCCCGCGGCCGACACCATCGTCACGCCCTCGTCGTGGGCCAGCTCGAGGGCTCGGTGGACGAGCTCGATCGACACGTCCTGGGCCGCCGCCTGCTCGGGTGAGTCGCCGTCCGCCCCACCGCGGCAGGCATACATCCACGGGTCGACGTAGAAGCTCATGTTGATGACGTCGACGCCCTGCTCCACCCCGTGGGTGATCGCGTTGACGGTCGGTCCGAGGAGGAAGAGGCCGGTGTCCTGCCCGGCACGCAGGTCGACGATGCCCACGTCCGGGGCCACGCCGCGCACGCCGATCCCGTTGGCAGCGGCGGCGATCGTGCCGGCGACGTGGGTGCCGTGCCCGTTGTCGTCGGTCCCGGTCGGGTCGACGCAGCCGTCGTGCTCGCACTCGCCGTCGACGTCCGGCAGGTCGGTGACGAAGGAGCGGGAGCGCTTCGTGTCGTAGGCGTCGGCGAGGTCGGGGTGGCTCGAGTCGACGCCGGTGTCGATGACGCCGACCCGGACATCGCTCTCCCCGGTGGTCACCGAGTGCGCACCCGCGGCGTCGATGGCCTCCATGCCCCAGAGCCAGCCGTCGAAGGGGTCTCCGTCCTTCGGCGGGTCGGGCGGGCGCGGCTGGTTGCGGGCGGGGGAGGAGCCGCCACCGGCGGGCGCGGGTGGCTCGTCCGGGGACCAGCCGACCCGGCGGTCGGTCACCGCGTGCTCGACGCCGTCGATGCCCTCGGCCGTGTCGGTGATGTCGTCCTCGCTGCGGAGGGTGACCATGCCGACGGCGGCATTGGTCGAGGTGAGGTCGAGGCCCTCGCCCTTCAGCTCGTCGGCGACCCGGTCGGTGTCCTTGGGGTCCTCGACGAGGACGACCCAGTCGCGGCCCTTCTCCGGCGGGTCGAAGGTCTCGACCGACATCCCCGGGGTCGACCCGCTCTGCCCGGGGCTCGGCGTGCTGCTCCCGCTGCCGGAGCCGGAGCTGGAGGACGAAGGGGAGTCCCCTCCGGTGAGCGAGCAGCCACCGAGCGCGATGGCCAGGGCGGCCGCGGCCCACCACGTCCTGGAGGTCCGTCGTGCGGGCATGTCCGTCCCCTTCGTCCGAGCAGTGCCTGCAGTCTAGGGAGACCGGGCGATGTGGGTACGGCGGATGCCCTCAGAGGGAACGGATCACGCGGGCGGGGTTGCCGACCGCCACCACGCCCGCGGGGATGTCCTTGGTGACGACGGAGCCGGCGCCGACGACGGAGTCGTCGCCGATGCTCACGCCGGGGCAGACGATGACCCCGCCGCCGAGCCACACGTTGTCACCGAGCGTGATCGGCTCTGCGGCCTCGACCTTGTCGCGGCGCGGCCCCGGCTCCAGCGGGTGGGTCGCCGTGAGCAGCTGGACCCCGGGCCCGATCTGGCAGTCCTCGCCGATGGTGACGAGGGCGCAGTCGAGCGCGGTGAGGTTGTAGTTGACGAAGGTCCGCGCCCCGATCCGTAGGTGCTCTCCGTAGTCGACGAAGAGGGGCGGTCGCACCTCGACCTCGTCCCCGCACTCGCCGAGGAGGTCGACGAGCAGGTCTCGGGCCGAGGGGTCCTCGGCGACGCTCGCGCGGTGGTAGGCGTCCTGCAGCCGGCGGGCCCGGGCGCTCAGGGCAGCGAGCTCTGGATCGTCCGCGACGTAGGGGTCTCCGGCGAGCATCCGCTCCCGCTGGCTCCGGGTGTTCTCGCTCATGGCACCAGCGTAGGTCGGTGGCGCGACTGCTAGTGTCCGAGCTGAGTCAGACGCACACCAGTGCAGAGGGAATCCGGTGCAACTCCGGAACTGTCGCGCAGCGGTGAGGGTGACTGGCGGGGTGTGAACCACTGGGCAACCAGCCCGGGAAGGAACCCCGTCGGGACGAACCCGAGTCCGAAAACCTGCTGGCTCGTTCGCCATCCGACCGGGCCTCGCGATTCGGGCCCCCGATGCACGTGGAGATCCCTGGTGTCCGTCGACCCAGCGCCTCCCGCCACCGTGGCGGAGGCCCTCGAGCTGCTCCGTGGTGCGCCCACGCGCGCCCCCCTGACGCTGACCCCTGACCCCGCGGCGATGTCCGGTCTCGCCGGGTGGCACCCGGTCGACCGGCTCACCGAAGCCCCCTTCGTCGCCAGGGTCGCGGGTGCCTACAGCGCCGGACTCGGCACCCGCCACCTCGCCGTCGGCGGAGCGTGCGGGCTGCAGCACTACGCCGGCCGGTTCGTCCTCGCCGCCCTCGGCGTGTGGGTGCAGACCGGCTGCCTGCCCGACCTCGACCACGGCGCCTGGCGGGTCAAGCTCGACGCGCAGGGCCACACCCTGAGCGTGGCACCGCCGGTGGCCGGCGCGGGCCGACCCGTCGATGCCGAGGACGCGGCGGCGGCGGTCGTCGGCGATCACCTCGGGCCGATCATCGCCGCCACCCGGGCGGCCACGCGCATCACCGAGCGGGTCGCCCACGGCTGCATCGCGGCCTCCTGCTCGGGCACCTTCGCGACGCTGCACCGGCGGACTGCGCCCGAGCGTCAGACGATCGTGGCCGGGCTCGCCGACCGCTTCATGGCCGCGCCGGCGTGGCGTGCGGACCGGCCGCTCGTGGATCTCCGCGAGGTCGAGGTCGTCACCGGACCGGCCCTCGTCCACGAGCGCCACGTCTGCTGCCTCATCCGGCTCGGCCGTGACCACGGCGCGTGCGGCACCTGCCCGGACATCGACCCCGACGAACGCCGTCGCCGAACCACCCACCACGCCATCGTCGCCCGGCGCGGCCGTGACCTACCGCTGGGAGCGCACCATGTCCCATGACCGTCCGGGCGGTCGCCGCCTGCCCACGGCTCCGCTCTTCGTCGTGCTCCTCGTGCTCACCGTGGCCAGCGCCGTGGTCTCCCTCGCCTTCGGCTCCGAGCCGCTCTCCGTCTCGGGCGTCGTCGACGTGCTCCAGGCCCGCCTCACCGGCTCGAAGGGGGAGGACCCCACCTATGACGCCATCGTCTGGGAGCTGCGGGCACCCCGGGTCATCATGGCGATGGTCGTCGGCGCCGGTCTGGCGATGGCCGGTGCCTGCATGCAGACCCTCGTGCGCAACCCGCTCGCTGACCCTTACCTCCTCGGCGTCTCCTCGGGCGCGGGCGTCGGGGCGACACTCGTCATCGTGCTGGGGATCTTCAGCGGGCTGGGGATCTGGGCGCTGTCCTTCGGCGCGCTCGGTGGCGCGCTCATGGCCACGGCGCTCGTCTTCGGCATCTCCATGGCGCAGGGCGGGATCACCCCCCTTCGCCTCATCCTCACGGGTGTGGTCATGTCCGCGGCCTTCTCCTCGGTCTCGAGCTTCCTCGTCTTCTTCAGCGCCGACCCCCGGGCCACCCAGTCGGTCCTCTTCTGGCTCCTCGGCAGCCTCTCCGGCTCGGTGTGGGGGCAGATCCTCCCTTCGGTCATCGTCGTCACGGTCGCGATCGCGCTCCTCATGGCGCTGCACTCGTGGCTCGACGCGCTCGCCGCGGGGGCGGACGTCGCCTCCGGACTGGGCGTGCCCGTCAAGGGGCTGCGGATCGGGCTCTTCGTCCTCGTCTCCGTCCTCGTCGGCGTCCTCGTCGCCGTCTCCGGCGGGATCGGCTTCGTCGGCCTCGTCGTCCCGCACCTCGCCCGGATTCTCGTCGGCGCCCGTCACCGAGCCGTGCTGCCGATCGCTGCCACGGGCGGGGCCCTCTTCATGCTCTGGGTCGACGTCGCGGCCCGCGTCATCGTCCGGCCGCAGGAGATCCCGTTGAGCGTGGTCACCGGGATCGTCGGCGCCCCGATCTTCCTGCTGCTCCTCGGACGCCGCCACTACACCTACTCGGGAGGCGAGTGATGAGCCATCTGGTCTGCCGCGACCTCACCTGCGCGATCGACGGCCGCACGATCGTCTCCGGC
>DXAR01000016.1 GCA_019116945.1 Candidatus Janibacter merdipullorum
TTCCGAGCATGGCCCCCCAGGTCCCGCACGTCCTCGTCACCGGCGTCCGCCTGCGCCCGGACGCCGAGCCCACGGACGTGCGCATCCGACGTGGCTCCATCGTCGAGATCGGGCCCTGGCTCACCCGCTACGACGCGCAGGTCCATGACGGGGGTGGTGCGCTGGCGCTGCCGGGTCTCTGGGACGGCCACGTCCACTTCGGTCAGTGGGCCGCGATGACCCGGCGAGTCGACCTCGCCGACACCACCGGCCCGGAGGACGTGACGGCCCGCATCGCCCGGCACCTGACCTCGAACCCGCAGGAACCGGGCGCCGTCGTCCAGGGCTTCGGCTGGCGGGTCGCCGGCTGGGACCGGCTCCCCACGACCGCCGAGCTCGACGCGGTCGTCGGCGACCGACCGGTCATCCTCATCTCCGGTGACTGCCACGCCGGCTGGCTGAGCAGCGCCGCCTACCGTCTGCTCGACCAGCCCGTGCGGCCCGGGCACCTCGACGAGGACGACTGGTTCCCCATCTACACCCACCTCGCGGAACTGCCCGAGGACCCGCGGGTCGTCCGGGCGAGCCTCGAGGTCGCGATGCGCGATGCCGCGGCGAGGGGGGTCGTCGGCGTCGTCGACATGGAGTTCGAGTCCGGTCGGACGGCGTGGCCGGAGCGGACGGACGCCGGCCTCGACCTCCTCCGCGTACGCCCCTGCACCTACCCCGAGGGGCTCGACGAGACGATCGCCGCCGACGCGCACACCGGCGATGTCCTCGACGAGGCGGGTCTCGTGACGATGGGCCCGCTCAAGGTCATCTCCGATGGTTCGCTCAACACCCGCACCGCCTGGTGCTGCGAGCCCTTCGTCACCGACGACACGCTCGGCGACCCCCGCGGCAAGCAGAACGTCGACGTCCACGAGCTCACCGAGCTGCTGATCCGGGCCCGGTCGCACGGGCTCGCCGCCGCGGTGCACGCGATCGGTGACGCGGCGCTCGTCGACGCGGTCGAGGCCTTCTCCGCGAGCGGCGCCCGGGGCAGCATCGAGCACGCCCAGCTCGTCCGTGCGGAGGTCCTGCCCCGGATGGCCGGTCTCGGGCTCGTCGCCAGCGTGCAGCCGGCCCACCTGCTCGACGACCGCGACTCGACCGAGGCGCTGTGGCCCGATCGCCTCGACCGGTGCTTCGCCCTGCGGTCGATGGCGCAGGCGGGGATCCCCCTTCGTCTGGGCTCGGATGCGCCCGTCTCGCCGCTCGACCCGTGGCTGGCCATGTCCGCCGCGGTGCACCGCAGCTCCGACGAGCGTGAGCCCTGGGCGCCGGAGCAGGCGCTCACCCCCCGGGAGGCGCTCCTCGCCTCGACCGACGGGATCGAGACCGTGTCCGTCGGGCAGCCGGGCGACCTCGTGCTCGTCGACGACGACCCCTTCGCGGCCGGGCCGACGGACGAACAGGCCGCTCGCCTGCGCGAGGTGCGTGTGCAGGCGACCTTCGTCGGGGGCCGCCTCACCCACGGCTGAGTGCGGGCCGCGGTCAGACGTCAGCGGAAGTCGGCGACGAGGGCGTCGATCTGCTCCGCCGCAGGAGCGGCCTCGCCGCCGCAGACCATGGCCGAGATCTGCTGGTCGAGACGCCCGGCGCCCTCGATCGTGAGGATCGTCCCGCCGGCACCGACGCAGGAGGAGTCCTCGTCGTCGATGTCGTCGAGCGCAGCCGGCAGGTCGTCGACGAACTCCTCCCAGCGATCGCGGTCCATCGGCTCGGTCGTCGGGGCCGCGTCGCCCTCGGTCCGCTCGATGCCGTCGGCGGACAGCGACAGCGAGCTCCCGGTGTCGTGCTCGTCCGGGGTCGAAGGAGGTACCCAGGACACCGTCACCTCGACGCTGTCCGGATCGACCGCGGGCGTCGTGCCCTCGCGCCCGGGGTCGCCGTCCGTGCCGCCACCGCACGCCGCGATCGAGAGGACGAGTGAGACGAAGGGGAGGGCCGCCGTGGTGCGCATGCTCCTCTGACGGAGGGAGCCGCTGCGAGGTTCCATCCCGCCAGGGTCCTGCCACCATGAGGTCATGGCCGACACCGAGCTGGCCGAGGTCGCGGACTTCCTCGCCGGGCACGCCCCCTTCGCCGCCCTCCCGGAGCCGGTGCTCCGTGCGCTGCCGCGTCGCCTGACGATCCGCTACCACCGCCGCGGAGCCCACCTCATGGCTGTCGGGGTCGACAGCGACGACCTCTACATCGTGCGGTCGGGGGCGATCGAGATCCGCGACGCGGACGGTGTCCTCGTCGACCGGGTCGCCGAGGGCGCGACGGCGGGGTCGACGACCCTCGTCGGGAGCAATCCTTCGCGCTTCGACGTCGTCGCCATCGAGGACACGCTCGCGCTGCACCTGCCGCGAGAGGTCTTCCACGAGCTCTCCGCGGCCCACCCCGCCTTCGCCGACCACTTCGACGCCGAGCGCGCGGACCGACTGCGCATGGCGGCCGACCAGGTCGCGACGAACCCGGCCGGCCACGCGATCCTGCGCACCTCGGGACGGGACCTCGTCCGACAGGCGGGACTCGTCACCGTCCCCGCCGACGCGACCATCTGCGAGGCAGCGGTCGTCATGAGCACGGAGGAGGCCTCGAGCGTCCTCGTGCTCGACGGCCACCGCATCGCCGGGATCCTCACCGACCGTGACCTGCGCCGACGGGTGGTCGCGAGGGGGATCGACCTCGACGGACCCGTGGTGGCCGTGATGACTCGCGACCCTGTCGTCGTCCCGGCCGCCACCTCCGCCATCGAGCTGCTGCTGACGATGACCGAGCGCGGCATCCACCACCTGCCGCTCGTCGAGGGCGGCCGGCCCATCGGTGTCGTCACCTCGACCGACCTCATGCGTCTGGAGCGGGCCAACGCGGTCCACCTCGTCGGTGACATCACCCAGCAGCACGACGTCGCGGGGGTCGTCGAGATGGCCCGTCGGATCCCGCGGCTCGTCGAGCAGCTCGTGGACCAGGACGTGGGCGCCCACGACATCACCCGGGTGGTCACCTCCGTCGGCGATGCCGTCGAGAGGCGGCTCATCACCCTCGCCGAGGAGGAGATGCGCGAGCAGTACGGGCCACCGCCGCGCTACTGCTGGATGGCCCTCGGCTCCCGCGCCCGTCACGAGCAGGCGCTGGGCAGCGACCAGGACCACGCGCTCATCCTCGCCGACGACGCCCCGGAGGGCGCCGAGGAGCACCTGGCGGCGCTCGCTGCCCGCGTCGTCGACGGCCTCGAGGCGGCCGGGTACCCCCGGTGCCCGGGTGACGTCATGGCGAGCAATCCCCGCTGGCGCCAACGACTGTCGGGCTGGCGCCGCGAGTTCCGCCAGTGGATCCACGAGCCGGTCCCGGACGCCGTCCTCGGTGCGAGCATCTTCTTCGACTCCCGACCCATCCACGGTGATGACGAGCTGCACGCGCGCCTCGTCGAGGACATCGCCGCGTGGGCCCCGCGGGGGCAGGCCTTCCTGGCCCACCTCACCAAGGAGGCCGTCGCCAACGAGCCGCCCCTCGGGTTCTTCCGCGACTTCGTCCTCGCGCGGGCGGGCGAGCACAAGGACACGCTCGACCTCAAGCGCGGCGGCGTTGGTGCCATCGTCGACCTCGCTCGCGTGCACGCCCTCGGCGCCGGACTCGTATCGGTCAACACTCGTGAGCGCCTCCTCGCCGCCGGGCGGTCCGGTGGCCTCGGTGGCACGACCGCGGCGAGCCTCGTCGATGCCCTCGAGTTCATCTCGCACGTGCGTCTGGCCCACCAGGCGCGGCAGGCAGCCGGCGGCGCCGTGCCGGACTCACGGGTCCGCCCGAGCGAGCTCACCGCCTTCGAGCGAAGGGCGCTGCGGGAGGCCTTCCAGGTCGTACGCGAGGCGCAGCAGACACTCGCCCACGGCGCACCGGGGCAGTACTACACGTGATGTTCGGCCGACGTCGGTCCGGGGAGCGCCGCCGTGAGGCGGCGCTCGCGGACGTCCCACCGGGTCCCCTGCGGGACTTCCTGTCGACGCCCTTCCCGGCTCCCGGGAGCCCGGTGGGGGAGGTGCCGCTCCTGGCGGTCGACGTCGAGACGACCGGGCTCGACACCGAGCGCGACCGCGTCCTCGCCGTCGGGTGGGTTCCCGTGGACGGCTCGACCATCGACCTCTCCGGCGCGCAGCGACGCACCCTGGGGATGCGGATGGAGGTCGGGGAGTCCGCGACGGTCCACGGCATCACCGACGATGCCCTCGCGGGCGGGGCCGTCCCCAGGGCGGTCCTCGAGGAGCTGCTCGAGGCGCTGGCCGGACGGGTCCTCCTCGCCCACCACGCGGCCATCGAGATCGGCTTCATCTCGGCCGCGTGCCAGCGCGTCTACGGGGCGCCCCTCGTCGTGAGCAGCGTGGACACGCTCGCCCTCCAGCGACGGGTGGTCACCGAGGGCATCGATGCCCTCGCCGAGCCCCTCCCGGGGACGCTGCGGCTGTGGGCTGCGCGGGAGCGGTACGGCCTACCGCGGTACCGCGCGCACGAGCCGCTGACCGACGCCCTCGCGTGCGCGGAGCTGTACCTCGCGCAGGTCGCGGAGCTCTCCCTTCGCTCGTCACGACCGCTCACCCTCAAGGGCATCCAGCGCTCCTGAGGGCGAGCGCGAAGGGTGGATGGGCCCGGACTTGCATCCGTGCCCGGCCTCGTACTAGATTGGACTTATTCCAGAACACGACATCCTCCAGAACAATGACGTGGGATGGAATCCTTCGAAACCAAGAGATGCACAGGAGACCAACGCATGTCGCTCATCAACACCCAGATCAAGCCCTTCCAGGCGACCGGCTACCTCAACGGGGAGTTCAAGGACTTCTCCGAGGCCGACATCGCCGGCAAGTGGGCGATCTTCTTCTTCTACCCGGCCGACTTCACCTTCGTGTGCCCGACCGAGCTCGAGGACCTCGCCGCCGAGTACGACAGCGAGCTGAAGGACCTGGGCGTCGAGGTCTTCTCCGTCTCGACCGACACCCACTTCACCCACAAGGCGTGGCACGAGACCTCCGACGCGGTCGGCAAGGTCACCTACCCCATGCTCGGTGACCCGACGGCCACCATCTCGCGCAACTTCGACATCCTCCGTGAGGACGAGGGCCTCGCCAACCGCGGCACCTTCCTCGTCGACCCGGACGGCGTCATCCAGTTCCTCGAGATCACCGCCGAGGGCATCGGCCGCAACGCCAAGGAGCTCGTCCGCAAGGTCAAGGCCGCGCAGTACGTGCGCAACAACCCGGGCGAGGTCTGCCCCGCCAAGTGGGAAGAGGGCGCGGACACCCTCGCCCCGAGCCTGGACCTCGTCGGCAAGATCTGATCCACCTTCTCCTGCATTTCCGGTGAGGGGCGGCGCCGTCCGCCGCCCCTCACCACCCCCCGCACCTCACCCCCCTTCGCCCCACAGGAGTCGCAGCACACCATGGCCCTCGATCCGAACCTCGCCACCCAGCTCAAGGCCTACCTCGAGAACCTCCGCGAGCCGATCGAGCTCGTCGCGACGCTCGACGACGGAGCCAAGGCCGTCGAGCTCGACGAGTTGCTCGTCGAGATCGAGGGCATGAGCGCCAAGATCACCCGCCGGGTCGCCGAGGGTGCGGAGCGCGACGAGCGCGTCCCCTCCTTCGCCATCACCCGCGTCGGGGCCCCCGAGGTCTCGGTGCGCTTCGCCGGCATCCCCATGGGCCACGAGTTCACCTCGCTCGTCCTCGCCCTGCTCCAGGTCGGCGGTCACCCGAGCAAGGCCTCCCAGGACCTCCTCGACCAGGTCAAGGGCCTGCAGGGCCAGCACCACTTCGAGACCTTCTTCTCGCTCAGCTGCCAGAACTGCCCGGACGTCGTCCAGGCGCTCAACCTCATGTCCGTGCTCAACCCGGACATCACCCACACGGCCATCGACGGCGCGGTCTTCCCCGACGAGGCCGACTCCCGTGGCGTCATGGCCGTCCCGACCGTCTTCCACAACGGTGAGAACTTCGGCTCCGGCCGGATGGAGCTCGCCGAGATCGTCGCCAAGGTCGACGAGCTCTCCGGCGGTGACTCGGCGGCCCGCGCCGCCCAGGAGCTCTCCGCCCGCGACCCCTACGAGGTCCTCGTCGTCGGCGGCGGTCCGGCCGGTGCATCCGCGGCCATCTACGCCGCCCGCAAGGGCATCCGGACCGGCCTCGTCGCCGAGCGCTTCGGCGGTCAGGTCCTCGACACGATGTCCATCGAGAACCTCGTCTCCGTGCCGCACACCGAGGGTCCGAAGCTCGCTGCGGACCTCGAGCGCCACGTCACCGAGTACGACGTCGAGATGATCCGCAGCCAGGCGGCCGCGGGGCTCTCGACCGGCGATGACGGCCTGACGAAGGTCGACCTCGGCAACGGCGCGACCCTCTCCGGCAAGACCGTCGTCCTCGCGACCGGTGCCCGCTGGCGCACGATGGGTGTCCCCGGCGAGGAGGAGTACCGCAACAAGGGCGTCACCTTCTGCCCGCACTGCGACGGCCCGCTCTTCAAGGGCAAGCGCATCGCCGTCATCGGCGGCGGCAACTCCGGTGTCGAGGCCGCGATCGACCTCGCCGGCATCGTCGGCCACGTGACGCTCGTCGAGTTCATGGACGAGATGCGCGCCGACGAGGTGCTCCAGCGCAAGCTGCGCTCGCTGCCCAACGTCGACATCCGCCTCGGCACGAAGACCACCGAGGTCGTCGGCGACGGCGCCAAGGTCACCGGCATCGCCATCGAGCCCCGCGAAGGGGGCGAGGGCGAGACCCTCGACCTCGAGGGTGTCTTCGTCCAGATCGGCCTGCTGCCCAACACCGAGTGGCTCGGTGACGCGGTCGAGCTCTCCGAGCGCGGCGAGATCGTCATCGACGGCGTCGGCCGGACCAACCTCCCGGGCGTCTTCGCGGCGGGTGACTGCACGGTCGAGCCCTACAAGCAGATCGTCACCGCTCTGGGCGCCGGCTCGACGGCCTCGCTCAGCGCCTTCGACCACCTCATCCGGTCCAGCGCACCCGACGAGGAGGCGGCGATCGCCGGCACCAAGGCCGCTGACGGCCCCCTCGAGGCCGGCGACCAGATCGACGTCGCCGACCGCGCGGGCGCCAGCGTCTGACGCGACGCACCACGGCGCGCCCCGATACCCTCCAGACCATCCCCCTTCGCACGAGGAGAGAGCATGAGCGAGCAGATCGACTTGTCCGACCACGGCCCGGCCCCCTATGTCGTCGACATCGAGGCCGCGACGCTGCAGAACACGAACTACCGCTCCACCCTGTGGACCGGCAAGCACATGCAGCTGACGGTCATGGCCATCGCCCCGGGTGACGACATCGGCCTCGAGGTCCACGAGGACCACGACCAGTTCCTCCGGGTCGAGGAGGGCCGCGGTCGGGCCCAGCTCGGCCCGGCAAAGGACGACCTGTCCTTCGACCGCGAGGTCGAGGACGATGACATCGTCATGGTCCCGGCCGGCCAGTGGCACAACATCACCAACATCGGTGACGTGCCCCTCAAGGTCTACTCCCTCTACGCGCCGCCGGAGCACGTGCACGGCACGGTGCACCCGACCAAGGCCGACCAGGACGCGGACCCCACCGAG
>DXAR01000108.1 GCA_019116945.1 Candidatus Janibacter merdipullorum
GGTCGTCCCCTCGTAGAGCCCGATGTGGTTGCCGTCGGGATCGGCCAGGACGGCGAACCAGCTCGTCTCCGAGATCGGCGCCTTGTCCATGACGCCGCTGCCGCCGGACTGCGTCGCCGTGGCCAGGGCCCCCTCGATCGAGTCGACCTCGACGTAGGACCGCGGGTGCTCGAAGCCGTCGCCGCGCGGGGCGAGACCGCCACCGCTGATCTCGTTGGGGGCCTGCCACACGGGGTAGCCCTCGAAGCCGCGACCTTCTACAGCCGGCTCTCCGGGTGGCAGATCAGTGAGATCATGACCGCGGTTCCCACCCAGCGGGGACTACTCACGAGTAGCATTCCTGTCCATGCAGCCCCCTCGGGCCGTCACCGTCGACGGCCACGACCCCTTCGCGGAGCCGACGACACCCGTGCCCCGAGGGTGGATCGTGCGCCTCGGTCTCGCCGGTGTCGGCATGTGCGCGGGGTGGTTCGGACCGATCCAGGTCCTCCTCGGCCTGCAGGCCGCGGCGCTGACGCCGGACCACAAGGAGGCCACCCTCTCCCTCGTCACCGGGGTCGGTGCCTTCGTGTCGACGGCCGCCAACCCGCTCGCCGGCGCGTGGAGCGACCGCACGACCTCGCGCCGCGGCCGTCGGGTGCCGTGGGTCGTCGGCGGCACCCTCGTCGGTGCCGTTGGCCTGGCCCTGCTGGCCTTCGCCGACTCCGTCCCGCTGATGATCCTCGCGTGGTGCCTCGTCCAGGCGGGCCTCAACGGGACCCTCGCCGCGCTCAACGCCGCGGTGCCCGACCTCGTCCCCGTCGAGCAGCGGGGCCTCGTCAGCGGGGTCGTCGGCATGACCCAGACACTGGGCATCGTCGTCGGCACCGGCGTCGCCACCCTCGTCGGGGGCATCCGCGGCGCCTACCTCGTGCTCGCCGTGCTCGTCCTGGCGGCGGTCACCCCCTTCGTCCTGCGCTCGCTGGACCGCCCCCTCCCCCGAGGGCACCTCCCCGTCGTGGGCGTCCTCGACTTCCTCCGCGGCTTCTGGATCTCGCCACGCCGGCACCCGGACTTCGCGTGGGCCTGGGCCACGCGCTTCCTCGCGACGATCGCCAACTCGATCTGCACCCTCTACCTCCTCTTCTTCCTCACCGACGCCGTCCGCGTCGACGACCCCGAGCTCGGAGTGCTCGTCCTCACGCTCCTCTACGCCGTGACCCTCATCGCCTCGGCGATCGTCGCCGGGATCTGGTCCGACCGCGTCGGCGTGCGCAAGCCCTTCGTCATGTGGTCGGGACTCGTCATGTCCTCTGCCGCAGCGCTGCTCGCCTTCGTCCAGACCTGGCCCGCCGCTCTCGTCGGCGCGGTGATCCTCGGCCTCGGCTACGGCATCTACCTCGCCGTCGACTTCGCGCTCATCACCCAGGTGCTCCCACGTGCCGGCGACCGCGCCCGGGACCTCGGAGTCATCAACATCGCCAATGCCCTTCCCCAGGTCCTCGCCCCGGCGATCGCCGGCCCGATCATCACGTGGTTCGCGGCGCACCACACCCACGCCGAGGGGTACCGGACCCTCTACCTGCTCGCGGCGGGCATCGGCATCGCCGCCGCCCTGCTCATCCGCAACATCCGCAGCGTCGACTAGGAGGATCCGTGCCCCTACCCACCGGCTTCGTCATCGGGACGTCCACCGCCAGCTACCAGATCGAAGGGGGCGTGACCGCGGGCGGTCGCGGCCGCAGCATCTGGGACGACTTCACCGACGAGCCCGGTCGGATCCGCGACGGCTCCTCCGGTGCCGTGGCCTGCGACAGCTACCACCGGTGGGACGAGGACGTGATGCTCCTGCGCGACCTGGGGGTCGACGCCTACCGCTTCTCCATCGCCTGGCCACGGATCCAGCCCGCGGGATCGGGCGCGGTCAACGCCGAGGGCCTCGACTTCTACGACCGCGCCGTGGACGCCCTGTGCGCCGCCGGCATCGCCCCCTTCGCCACGCTGTACCACTGGGACCTGCCCTCGGCGCTCCAGGCGGACGGCGGGTGGATGGTGCGCGAGACGGCCGAGCGCTTCGGTGAGTACGCGGCCACCGTCGCCGAGCGACTCGCGGACCGGGTGGCGATGTGGATCCCCGTCAACGAGCCGGTCGTCGCCACGCTCTTCGGTCACGCCATCGGCATCCACGCCCCCGGCGAGGAGCGCGGCTTCGAGGCCCTCGGTGCAGCCCACCACCTGCTGCTCGGCCACGGCCTGGCCACCCGTGCCCTCCGGGCCGCCGGCGCCGCGGCGGTCGGCACGGCCAACAACCACACGCCGGTCCGGGCGGTCAGCGACGCGGAAGAGGACGTCGCTGCCGCAACGCTCTACGACACCATCCACAATCGGGCATTCGCCGAGCCGATCCTCCTCGGGGAGTACCCCAACGGCATGGGCGACGGCATGCCGGGGCCGGTCTCGGACGACCTGCAGGTCATCAGCGAGCCGCTCGACGCCTACGGGGTCAACTACTACAACCCCACGGCCGTGGGTGCCCCCGGCTCCCCCGCTCTCACCGCCGCGCTCCGGACGGCCCCCGAGGAG
>DXAR01000109.1 GCA_019116945.1 Candidatus Janibacter merdipullorum
ACCTTCGAGGACCTCGCCAACCGGTGGGGACTGCCCTCCGGCTCGCGCGACGACCCCGACTACTGGGAGGAGACCCTGCCGGTGCTCATGGCCGAGCGTGCGGCGGAGCTGCCGCCGGGGGAGCGCTACGACTCCTTCGTCGTCGACGAGGCGCAGGACTTCGCCGAGTCCTGGTGGCGGCCCCTCATCGCCGCGCTCACCGACGAGACCGAGGGCGGGCTCTTCATCTACTCCGACGAGAACCAGCGCCTCTTCCACCGCTTCGGGCGCCCGCCGGTGCCGCTCGTCCCGCTCGTCCTCGACCACAACCTGCGCAACACCAAGCAGATCGCCGAGGTCTTCAAGCCGCTCGCGCCGCTGCGGATGCGGCTGGAGGGCGGGGACGGACCGGCCGTGACCTTCGTGCCGACCTCGCCCGACGAGGCCCTCGGCGCCGCGGACGACCAGGTCGACCTGCTCCTCGACGACGGCTGGGAGCCCGGACACATCGCGCTCCTGACGACCGGCAAGCGCCACCCCGTGCAGGTCGAGCGTCAGGAGGAGCTCGGGCAGGCCGGGTACTGGCGCACCTTCTGGGAGGACGAGGACGTCTTCTTCGGTCACGTCCTCGGGGCGAAGGGGATGGAGCGGCGCGTCGTCGTGCTGTGCGTCAACGAGGACGGGACCCGGGAGCGCTTCCGTGAGCGCCTCTACGTGGGTCTCTCGCGGGCCACCGATCGCCTCGTCGTCGTCGGTGACCCCGAGGCGATCGGCCACGCCGGGCGGGAGGTGGCCACGAGGCTCGTCCTCGGCAGGTAGCATTTCCGCGGACGACCGGGGACAAGGGGAACTGTGAACGAGCACGCGCCGGGCTGGTACGAGCACGACGGCGAGCGCCGCTACTGGGATGGTGACCAGTGGACGCACTCGACGTCCCTGCCCGCGACGCCTACCGCGCCTCCCGCGGCGCCGCCCGCCGCACCGCCTCCGTCGAGCGGAGCCGTCGCCCCCTACGCGCCGCCACCCTCGGCGTATGCGCCGCAGCCGCCCTACATGGTTCCCCGCAAGGAGCCGGGTATCGCGCTGCTCGCGTCCTTCTTCATCCCGGGCCTGGGCTCGATGATCAACGGGGACGTCGGGCCGGGCGTCGGCATCCTGGGCCTCTACCTCTTCGGTCTTGTGCTCATCATCTGCCTCGGCTGGATCATCGTGGGGTTCATCGGCCTGCCGATCGCGCTCGCCGCGTGGATCTGGGGGATGGTCCACGGCTACCAGGGCGCCGTCCGGCACAACCAGCTCGCGGGGTACCCCGGATGACGAGTGCAGGGATGGGGAGTTCTCCCCATGAACACGCCCGTAAGGCACGGGTACTCTCACAACTGAATCAGTTTCACCACTCAAGCATCATCACGACACGACACACGAATCACGGAGAGGGCCTGCGATGAGCGACTGGGCTGCCGGTTGGTATCAGGACCCTGACAATCAGGGTCAGATCCGCTACTGGGATGGCAACGGATGGACGGAGCACCGTCAGGCCACGCCTGAGGGCTTCGCGGTCGGCGAACCGGGCCCCGACTCCGCCGGGACCGGTGTCCGTC
Organism: Candidatus Janibacter merdipullorum; assembly: GCA_019116945.1. Taxonomy (GTDB): domain Bacteria; phylum Actinomycetota; class Actinomycetes; order Actinomycetales; family Dermatophilaceae; genus Janibacter; species Janibacter merdipullorum. The sequence continues at coordinate 1,581 of DXAR01000109.1, forward strand.
AGGACCACACCGGGACGACGAGCGAGGTCGACGACGCGACCCGCGTGCGCCCCAGCGCCGACCGCACCCCCGAGACCGAGGCCATCAACACCGACAGCACGGCCTACGGCGCTGCCGCCGCCGGTGGCGCGGACTACGGCCAGTCCCCCTACGGGGGCAGCGACTACGGCCAGAGCGCCTACGGTCAGGAGTCCGCGTACGGGCAGCAGGACGCCTACGGACAGCAGGGCTACGGACAGCAGGGCTACGGTCAGCAGGACGCCTACGGCCAGCAAGGCTACGCCGCCCAGGGCCAGCAGTACGACCCCTCCGGCGGGTACGGCGCCGCCCAGTACGGCCAGGGCCAGCCGCCGGAGAAGAAGAGCAAGCTCCCGCTGATCCTCGGCCTCGTCGGGGCGGGGCTCGTCCTCATCATCCTGCTCGGCGTCGGCGGCTTCTTCCTCTTCTCCGGTGACGATGACGACGACACCGCCGGTGGCGACGACACGAGCACCTCCGAGTCGACGGACAACACCGACGACACGGACACCGATACCGACACGGACACGGACACCGATACGGACACCGACACCTCGACCTCGTCGTCGACGTCGTCCTCGACCTCGGACGACCCCGGCGAGGACATCATCGGGATCAAGGGCAAGGCCGCGGACTGGAACAAGAAGTACACGGGCAAGGGCAATGGCTACATCAACGTCCCCCCGGGTGACGGCGCCGGCCTCATCGAGATCACCTACTCGGGCGACCGCACCTTCCGCGTCGAGGGCCAGGACGGCAACGGCAAGCGCTCGGAGTCCGTGGCCAGCGGCTACGGCGACAAGATCGAGGGCACGTACAGCTACAACCTCACCGGCTACAACACCTCGACCTCCCGTCTCCAGATCGAGACCGATGGTTCCTACTCGGTGACCTTCAAGAAGATCAGCTCCGCCCCCGACTTCGGCAAGAAGCAGAGCGGCGAGGGCAGCGCCGTCTTCAAGTGGGACGAGAAGCGCTCCGACCTCGGCATCAAGTTCGAGTACGTCGGCGACACGACCTTCGGCACCTTCTCCCTCATGGGCGTCGGCAACGAGGACATCCCGGACCGCCTCGTGAGCGAGTACGACGAGTACGACGGCACGACGACCGTCCAGGACGGCACGAAGTACGTCGTCATCGACTCCAGCGGTGGCAAGTGGGAAGTCACGAAGAAGTAGCCCACCACCCCACGACGAGAGGGGGCGGTCCCGTGCGGGATCGCCCCCTTCGTCATGGGCGGGGAGCGGTCAGCACTCGATGACGTTGACCGCGAGGCCGCCGCGGGCGGTCTCCTTGTACTTGACCTTCATGTCCCGGCCGGTCTCGCGCATCGTCGTGACGACCTTGTCGAGGGAGACGACGTGCGAGCCGTCACCGCGAAGGGCGGTGCGCGCCGCGGTGATCGCCTTGACCGAGGCGACGGCGTTGCGCTCGATGCACGGGATCTGGACGAGGCCCCCGACGGGGTCGCAGGTGAGGCCGAGGTTGTGCTCCATACCGATCTCGGCGGCGTTCTCCACCTGGGCCGCCGAGCCGCCGAGGACCGCGGCCATCGCGCCGGCGGCCATCGAGCAGGCCGACCCCACCTCGCCCTGGCAGCCGACCTCCGCGCCGGAGATCGAGGCATTCTCCTTGTAGATGACGCCGATCGCGGCGGCGGTGAGCAGGAAGCGGCAGATGCCCTCCTCGTCCGCACCGGGCACGAAGTCGACGTAGTAGCGCAGGACGGCCGGGATGATGCCGGCGGCGCCATTCGTCGGGGCGGTGACGACCCGGCCGCCCGCGGCATTCTCCTCGTTGACCGCGAGGGCATAGAGGGTGAGCCAGTCCATCCCGCGCAGCGGGTCCTCGCTCGAGCCCTCCGCGCGGAGGCGGCGGTAGAGCTCGGGGGCGCGGCGGCGCACCTTGAGCCCGCCGGGGAGGACCCCCTCGGTGCTCGTGCCGTTGTCGATGCACTCGCGCATGACCGACCAGATGTGCAGCAGCTCAGAGCGCACCTCGGCCTCGCTCCGCCACGACAGCTCGTTGTCGAGCATGACCTGCGCGATGGACAGCCCGGTCTCGGCGCAGATCGCGAGCAGCTGGTCGCCCGTCGTGAAGGGGTGCGCCACCGGCGTCGAGTCCTCGACGATGCGGGTCGACCCGGAGGCGTCCTCGCCGACGACGAAGCCGCCACCGACGGAGTAGTAGGTGTGGCTGCTCACCGGCTCCTCGCCCTCGGCCCAGGCGGTGAAGGTCATGCCGTTGGGGTGGAGCGGCAGCGACTTGCGGCGGTGGAGGACGAGGTCGCGGTCCTCGACGAAGTCGATCTCGTGCTCCCCGAGAAGGGAGAGGCGTCGGCTCGCCCGGATGGCCTCGAGGCGGTCGCCCACCGATCGCGGGTCGCACAGCTCGGGGCGCTCGCCGGAGAGCCCGAGGAGGACGGCCGTCGCGGACCCGTGCCCGTGACCGGTGGCGCCGAGGGAGCCGAAGAGCTCGGCGGAGACCCGACGCACGGAGGGCAGCCGTCCCTCCTCCCGGAGGGTCTCGGCGAAGGTCACGGCCGCGCGCATCGGGCCGACCGTGTGGGAGCTCGACGGGCCGATCCCGATCGAGAAGAGGTCGAAGACACTGAGTGCCACGAGGTGACTCCTGGGGTGCTCGGGGTGGTGTGCACGAAGGGCGGCGCTCGCCGGGGGTGGTGGCGGTGCCGCACGTCACACTACCGGCGGGTGTGGATAAGTCCGCGGCGCGAGGAGCCGATCCCGGCAGCATGTCATGGCATGACCTTCCAGGACCTGCCCAAGGGGTGGCACTCCCGCCCCCTCACCGACACCGATCTCGCGCCCGACGTCGTCGACCTCGTCGTCCGCGAGAGCGACCGCGCCACCGGGTGCATCAGCCTGCTGCTCTGCGACGACACCCACCGCATGGTCCAGCCGGTGACGATCACCGACCTCGACCGCGACGGGCCGGGTGACCGGCGGCAGCTCTTCGACCTCGTCGTCGGTGAGCTCGCCGAGCGCCTGGGCGGGGTCGTCATCGCCATCGGGCGCCCGCGCGGGTCCGTCCCGGACGACGAGGCCCGGGCGTGGCACGAGGCGGCCATCGCCTCCTGCCGCGACCACGCCGTCCCCCTCCTCAGGACCTACCTCGCGACGGCCCACGGGGTCGTCGAGATGCCCCGGTGGGACGAGCTCGACGTCGCCGGCTGACGTCAGCCGAGCTGGAGCTCGATCTGCTCGGCGAGTGCGCCGGCGACCGCGACGGCGAAGCCCTCCGGGTCCTCGTGCGCCGCGGGGGACTCCGGCACGATGACGTCGACGCTCCCGTCCTCGAGCATCTGCGCCGCGCCGACCCGCTGACGGGCGGCCAGCAGGGGAGCGTGGTCGGCGTCCTTGAAGACGATCGCGCTGGCCCCCTCGGGCGGCAGCGGGGAGAGCCAGGCATTCTCGGCCGCCACCACCCGCCGCGCCGGCAGCATCGCGAGGGCGCCTCCGCCGGTGCCCTCGCCGAGGAGCACGGAGACGCTGGGGACGGTCAGCGCCGTCATGTCCGCGATGGAGCGGGCGATCTCCCCGGCGAGGGCGCCCTCCTCGGCGTGCGGGGAGAGATCCGCGCCGGGGGTGTCGATGACGGTGACGAGCGGGAGGCCCATCTCCGTGGCCATCCGCATCCCGCGCCGGGCCTCACGCAGCGCGGCCGGCCCCATCGAGGTGCCGACCTGGTAGCGCCGGTCCTGCCCGACGAGGACGCACGGGCGTCCACCGAAGGAGGCGAGCGCGAGCATGACGCCCTTGTCGGACTCGCCGAACCCGGTGCCGTTGAGCGGGATGACGTCGTCCGCGGCATGGCGGAGGAGCTCACGGACGCCGGGGCGGTCCTCCCTTCGCGTGACGGTGATGGCCGACCACAGGGCGTTGACCTCCTCCTCGCTCGGCTCCGGCCGGGAGACGAAAGGGGTGATCCGCGCGGTCCGCGGCGGCGGCCGGTGCTCCGTGGTGGCGCCGGCGGAGAGGAGGGCGAGGGCGCGAGCGGCCACCTCGGCGAGCTGGTCGGTGGGGACGACGGCGTCGACGATGCCCTTGTCGACGAGGTTCTCCGCCACCTGGACTCCCTCGGGGAAGGGGATGCCGTTGACCGTCTCGTAGACGACTGGGCCGAGGAAGCCGATGAGGGCCTCTGGTTCGGCGATCGACACGTGCCCCAAGGACCCCCACGACGCGAAGACCCCACCGGTCGTCGGGTGCCGGAGGTAGACGAGGTAGGGCAGGCCGGCGGCCTTGTGCGCGACGACTGCCGCGGAGATGTCGACCATCGTCACGAAGGCGGGCGTCCCCTCCTGCATGCGGGTTCCGCCGCTCGCCGTCGCCGCGACGAGGGGGAGTCGCTCGGCCGTCGCCCGCTGGATCGCGGCGACGATACGACCGGCGGCGGCCCGGCCGATGGACCCGCCGAGGAAGCGGAACTCCCCGACGATGAGGGCGATGTCGTGACCGTGGATGCGCGCGGCGCCCGTGAGCACCGACTCGTCGGTGCCGGCGCGCTCCGCGGCGGCGGTCATCGCCCCGCGGTACTCCTCGGAGAGGCCGTCGAGGTCCAGGGGTTCGTCCCAGGAGACGAAGCTGTCCTCATCGACGACCGTGGCGATGAGCTCGTGTGCGGTGAGACGGCGGTGACTCATGCTGATGATGGTCCCAGCCGGGGGCGTGGGTACCCTTGCGCCGTGCTTGTGCCGTTGACCACCGTCGTGATCGTCGCGGTCGGCGTGCTCGGAGCCCAGGCCCTGCTCTACCTGCTGCTCGACCGGCTCGTCGACGACGCGATGCTCCTCGTGACCGCGATCGTCGAGATCGCCCTCGTCGTGCTCGCCGTCGTCACCGCCGTCGTCCAGGGGCAGGTGTCCGGCACCGGCCAGGGGGCGACGATGCTCGCCTACGCCCTGACCCTGCCGATCCTGCCGCCGATCGTCGTCTTCATCGCCCTCAAGGAAAAGACGCGGTGGACGATGGGCGTCGTCATCGCAGGGGCCTTCACCGTCGGTGTCATGGCCTACCGCATCATCCAGATCTGGCAGCTCCATGGCCCGGCCTGAGGTCGCGACGGGCACCGGACCCGGGCGCGTCGTCGTCGCCGTCTACGCCGTCCTCGCGCTCGCCGCGACCGGTCGCTCGCTCCTCCAGATCACCCAGTACCTCGAGCGGGCGCCGCTCGCCTACGCCCTCTCCGCGCTCGCGGCCGTGATCTACCTCGTCGCCACGATTGCCCTGGCGAAGGGGGGAGACCTCGGCTCCCGGGTGGCCGCCGGCGCCATCCTCGTCGAAGCCGCCGGGGTCCTCCTCGTGGGCACGCTGTCCTACGTCGTGCCTGACCTCTTCCCCGACAAGACCGTGTGGTCCCACTTCGGCTCCGGCTACGGCTACCTGCCGCTCGTCCTCCCCTTCGTCGGCCTGTGGTGGATCCACCGGGCCCGGCGTGCCGGTGGGTGAGACACCCGGCTGCGGAAGTTGAAGGCTCTCGTATGATCCTCGGAGGTCTTGAGTGCCATGCGACAAGCCCCGGCTCGCTGGCCGGCAACCCTCCTCCGCGGTGGGGTGCCCCGGGAGACGACCTGGCCCGTGGCGACCGCCACGGACAAGCGCGCACACAGGGAGCAGCAGACATGTCCGACCCGTCCACGTGGAGCTTCGAGACCCAGCAGATCCACGCCGGCCAGGCCCCCGACCCGGTGACCGGCTCGCGGGCGCTACCGATCCACCAGACGACCTCCTTCGTCTTCGAGGACACCGAGACGGCGAAGAACCGCTTCGCGCTCAGTGAGCTCGGCCCGATCTACACCCGGATCACCAACCCGACCCAGGAGGCGGTCGAGAACAAGATCGCCGCCCTCGAGGGCGGGACCGGCGCCCTGCTCGTCTCGTCCGGCATGGCGGCGACGTCCATGGCCCTCATGAACCTCGCCGAGGCCGGGGACCACGTCGTCGCCAGCGCCGCGCTCTACGGCGGCACGGTCAACCTCTTCCAGTACACCCTGCCGAAGCACGGCATCGAGGTGACCCTCGTCGAGGACCCGAGCGACCTCGAGCAGTGGAAGGCCGCGATCAAGCCGAACACCAAGGCCCTCTTCGGCGAGACCATCGGCAACCCGAAGGACGTCGTCCTCGACATCGCGGGCATCGCGGACGTCGCCCACGGCGCCGGCGTGCCGCTCATCGTCGACAACACCATCGCCACCCCCTACGTCCTCCGTCCGATCGAGCACGGCGCGGACATCGTCGTGCACTCCGCGACGAAGTTCCTCGGTGGCCACGGCACGTCGATCGCCGGCGTCATCGTCGACGGTGGGAAGTTCAACTTCGCGGCCGACCCGGAGAAGTTCCCGGGCTTCAACGAGCCGGACGAGAGCTACCACGGTCTGCGGTACGGCCCGGACCTCGGCGAGGGCGGCGCTCTCGGGGCCAACCTCTCCTTCGTCCTCAAGGCGCGCGTGCAGCTGCTGCGTGACCTCGGCCAGGCCGTCTCGCCCTTCAACGCCTTCCTCATCGGCACGGGCATCGAGACGCTGAGCCTGCGGATGGAGCGCCACCTCGAGAACACCCGCACGGTCACGGACTTCCTCGTCGGCCACGACCAGGTGGAGTCCGTCGTGTGGGCCTCCCTGCCGACGAGCGCGAGCTACGAGCAGGCGCAGAAGTACACCCCGAAGGGGGCCGGCTCGGTGATCTCCTTCGAGATCAAGGGCGGCGTCGAGGCAGGCAAGAAGTTCGTCGAGGGCCTCGAGCTGCACAGCCACCTCGCCAACATCGGTGACGTGCGCTCGCTCGTCATCCACCCCGCGTCGACGACCCACTCCCAGGGTCCGGAGGAGGACCGGCTCGCCGCCGGCGTCACCCCCGGCCTCGTGCGTCTGTCGGTCGGCCTGGAGAACTCCGCCGACATCATCGCCGACCTCGAGAAGGGCTTCGCCGCAGCCGCCGGCTGACGAGCGAACCCGCGGCACCGGCCGCGCCGAGGGGCCTGTGGAGAAGTCCACGGGCCCCTCGGCGTTTTTTCCTAGCGTGGCGGTCATGAGCGAGTACGACACGATCTCCATCAGTGGTGAGGGAGTCGCCGCGCTGGGTGCCCGACTCGGCGAGATCGCCTCCTACCTCGAGGAGCGGGCGAGTCCGGCAGGTGGGTCCGTCCAGAGCTACGGGTTCGCCTCGGCGACCGGCACCCGCGCGTTGAACCTCCTGCTGTCCGACTCCGACCTCGAGCGGACGAAGGTGACGAAGGAGCTGCGTCGGTTGCGCGACCTGGCGCGGAACGCCGGCGGCGTCTACGTCCGGACCGAGAGCCTCATCGACGCCCGCAACCGAGGCCTCCTCTGATGGCGTTGCACGACCCGTACACGGTCGAGGAGGGCGACCCGGAGGCCTTGCGATCCCAGGCGAGAGAGCTCCGGACGGCCGCGGGCAACATCCACACGGTCACCGAGATGCTGCAACGGATCTCGACGAAGGGGGTCTGGGAGTCCGGTTCGGGGTGTGCCTTCGCGGGCGAGGTGGGCGAGACACCGGAGTCCCTCGTCGCCATCGCGAACCGGCTCGAGGGCGCCGCTCGTGCCCTCGACCCGCATGCTGACGAGCTCGAGCGCGCGCAGCGGCGGATGAAGGTGTACCGCGAGCGCTACGAGTCCGCCGACAAGACCGCCGAGGACAAGAAGGCCGAGCTGGCGTCGCTGACGCCCGACGACCCGACGTATGCGTCGGTCGATCGCGAGCGGACCACGGCGGCCAACCAACGGGAGTGGGCCAAGCGGCGGTACGAGCGGGAGGGGGAGCGCCACCATGCGGACGAGCTCTCGGTGAAACGCACCCTCGAGGCACTCGGGGCGGACTCGACCGACCCGCGGACCTATGACGTCTTCGAGGGAGTGACCGCCATCGGGTCCAGTGCCGCGCTCAACAACCCGGCGGCCGACCTGTTCAAGCCGGCCAAGCTGGCCACCTTCGCCGAACCGGTTGGCCTGCTGGGGCGGCGAGTGGTCTACGGCGAAGGGAGCTACCGCGGTGTGGCGAAGGCCACTGGGCACCGGGCGTACGGCCTCATCAAGCTGCCGGACATCTTCACGGGGGCCGGTGCCAAGGCAGCGGGCAAGGCTCGCAAGGAGAGTCACGCGGCGAAGGTCCGAGGGATCAAGGACGCGGGTCCGGGCCGGTCGACCAACCCGATCGCCCGTCAACGCCTGGGCGAGAACGTCCGGACGACGGCCCGAACGCAGGGGGCACGGGCCCGCGTCGAGGCCCGGCACCACGTCAGCGAGGTGGTCAAGAAGCAGTCCGGAGTGCGTCTCCTCGGCGACATGCAGGCCGACTGGGCGGCCATCGCCGGGGCGGGCCGGGTGAAGAAGGGGATCCACGTGGCGAAGTACTCGTCGGCAACCGGGGTGAAGGCGAAGGGCATGGCGGACAAGGGCCAGAGGGCGGGCGATGTCGTGAGATCGACCGGTGAGGACGCGGAGCAGGAGGCCCGCTGACAAAAGTCCGTTGCGGGGGAGGGGCGGTGGTGCCAGCGTGGCGCGCATGCCCGACATCCAGGTCACCCGTATCGACCCCGACGACGAGGAGGCCGTCGCCGCGGTCCTCGCCATGGACCGGCTCGTCTGGGCCGATGACCTGCGGACTCCGCGGGAGCGCGCCCTTCGCGACACGCCCTCCCGCGCAGCGTGGTTGGCGACGATCGACGGGGAGCACGCGGGTGTCGCCGGGTCCTGGGACATCGAGGTCTCCGTCCCGGCGAAGGGGGGCGCCGCCCTTCGTCCTGCCGAGGGCCTCACGTGGGTCGGGGTACACCCGGACCACCGGCGTCGGGGCGTGCTCCGGGCGCTCATGCTCGAGCACCTGCGGTGGACGCGCGAGGACCAGGGACGCGCCCTCGCCGCCCTCAACGCCTCCGAGGCCTCGATCTACGGCCGCTTCGGCTACGGCGTCGCGAGCACCGAGCTCATGACGACCTTCGCCGGGGGGACGACCTTCACGGCACCGGAATCCGTCGAGGAGCTCGCCGCCGCGACGACCACGCGGATGACCACGGCCGGCCCCGAGCACGCCGAGCGCTTGCACGCCCTCGTCCGGGAGAGCGGTCGGACGGCTGTGGGCACCGTCGTGCGTACGGTGGAGGACTACGCCCGGGTGCTCACCGACATCCCCGAGACCCGGGGCAACCGCGAGCCGTTCCGGCTCCTCTGGGCGACGCGTGACGGGCGGGATGTCGGGTGTGCGTGGTTCCACCGCACGCCGAAGTGGAAGCGAGGGGCCGCCGACGGTCGGCTGGAGGTCATCACCGCCGTCGACACGGACGCCGGGGCCCAGCTGGCGATCGCCCGGCGGCTGACCTCCTTCGACCTCATGGCGCACGTCGATCACTGGGTCGCGCCCGACGACCGGCTCGTGCTGTGGCAGGGCACCCAGCGCCCGATCGGCAAGGGGATCACCGACGACCTCTGGGCGCGGGTCGTCGACCTGCCGCAGGCCGTGGCCGAGCGCGGCCACGCCGCGGACGTCGACGTCACCGTGCGCGTGCACGACGAGACCCTCTCGGCCAATGCCGGGACGTGGCGGTGGGTCGCCCGCGACGGGGTCGGCGAGCTGGACCGGCACGACGGGGAGGCCGATCTCGAGCTGGACGTCGCCGAGCTCGGTGCCGTGTGGCTGGGCGGCCAGACCCTCGGCGCCCGGGCGCGGGCCGGCTTCGTCACCGAGCACCGGCCGGGAGCGGTCGCCGCGCTCGATGCCGCGCTGCGCACCCCGGCGGGCCCGGTCGCGACGTTGGGTTTCTAGGCGGCGATACCCTGATACCCATGCCCACCGCCCTTCGTGACCCCATCGCGGCGGAGGAGCTGCACTACCCCGAGCAGCTGCCCGTCGTCGCCCGCAAGGACGACATCGCGGCGGCGCTGCGGGAGCACCAGGTGGTCATCGTCGCGGGGGAGACCGGCTCCGGCAAGACGACCCAGCTGCCGAAGATCGCCCTCGAGATCGGTCGCGGACGCGAGGGCCAGATCGGCCACACCCAACCCCGGCGCATCGCCGCACGCTCCGTCGCCGAGCGGATCGCCGAGGAGATGCAGGTCGACCTCGGCGGGCTCGTCGGCTACCAGGTGCGCTTCGCCGACCACAGCAGCGACGGCACCGCGGTCAAGGTCATGACCGACGGCATCCTCCTCAACGAGATGCAGCGCGACCGGGACCTGCGGCGCTACGACACGATCATCATCGACGAGGCGCACGAGCGCTCGCTCAACATCGACTTCATTCTCGGCTACCTCAAGCAGCTCCTCCCGCGCCGACCCGACCTCAAGGTCATCATCACCTCGGCGACGATCGACCCGGAGCGCTTCGCCGCGCACTTCGGGACCGACGACGAGCCCGCGCCGATCATCGAGGTCTCCGGGCGCACCTTCCCCGTGGAGGTCCGCTACCGCCCATTGGGCGAGGGGGACGAGGACGACGACGAGATCGACCAGGTGACCGGCATCTGCCGGGCCGTCGAGGAGCTGTGGACCGAGCCGCACTACGACGGGCCGCGCGACGCGCTCGTCTTCCTCTCCGGCGAGCGGGAGATCCGCGACGCGCAGGACGCCCTGACGTCGATGAATCTCCCCGACACCGAGGTCATCCCGCTCTACGCCCGCCTGTCCGCCGCCGAGCAGCACCGCGTCTTCGCCCCGCACCGTGGCCGGCGGATCGTCCTCGCCACCAATGTCGCCGAGACCTCCCTCACCGTCCCCGGCATCCGCTACGTCATCGACGTCGGCACCGCGCGCATCTCCCGCTACAGCCAGCGCACCAAGGTCCAGCGGCTGCCGATCGAGCGGGTCTCCCAGGCCTCGGCCAACCAGCGCGCCGGCCGCTGCGGACGCATCGCCGAGGGGGTGTGCATCCGGCTGTACTCGGAGGAGGACTTCGCCTCCCGGCCGGAGTTCACCGACCCCGAGATCCTGCGGACCAACCTCGCGAGCGTCATCCTCCAGATGACCTCCCTCGGCCTCGGCGACGTGGCGCGCTTCCCCTTCGTCGAACCCCCGGACTCCCGCCAGATCACCGACGGCGTCCGCCTCCTCCAGGAGCTGCAGGCCTTCGACACCGAGGGCACGGCGGCGAAGGGAGGGAAGGGCCGCGCCCGTCGCCTCACCCCGACGGGCAAGACCCTCGCTCGCCTGCCCGTCGACCCCCGCCTGGGGCGCATGCTCATCGAGGCCGACCGCCTCGGCTGCACCACCGAGGTGCTCGTCATCGTCGCCGCGATGTCGATCCAGGACCCGCGGGAGCGGCCGGCCGACAAGCGGGCGCAGGCCGACCAGCAGCACGCGCGCTTCCGGCAGGAGGGGTCGGACTTCGCCGGCTGGTGGCACCTGTGGACCTATCTCAAGGACCAGCAGAAGGCCCTTTCCGGCAGCGCCTTCCGCCGGATGTGCAAGCGGGAGTACATCCACTTCCTCCGCACCCGCGAGTGGCAGGATCTTCACTCCCAGCTCGTGCGCGCCGCCAAGCAGCAGCGGATGGACACCCGTCAGCGGACCGCCGCCCGCGACGCCGAGCCGGACTGGGACACCGTCCACCAGGCCCTCCTCACCGGGCTGCTCAGCCACATCGGGCTGCGCGACGAGGAGAAGCGCGACTACCTCGGGGCCCGGGGTGCGCGCTTCTCGATCCAGCCCGGCACGACGAACTTCAAGCGGCAGCCCCCCTTCGTCATGGCGGGGGAGCTCGTCGAGACGAGTCGGCTGTGGGCCCGCTCCTCGGCCCGCATCGACCCCGTGTGGGCCGAGCGCGCCGGCGCGCACCTCGTCAAGCGGACCTACTCCGAGCCGCGCTGGTCCAAGAAGGCCGCCTCCGTCCTCGCCACCGAGCGGGTCACCCTCTTCGGCGTGCCGCTCGTCGTCGGCCGGCCCGTCTCCTACGGGAAGATCGACCCCGTCGTCAGCCGCGAGCTCTTCATCCGGCACGCCCTCGTCGAGGGGGAATGGGAGGCCCGGCACGAGTTCCTCGCCGCCAACCGCAAGCTCATTCGCCGCCTCGAGCAGCTCGAGGAGCGCGCCCGCCGCCGCGACCTCCTCGTCGACGAGGAGGACGTCGTCGCCTTCTACGACGAGCGGATCCCCGACTCCGTCGTCTCCGGCGCGCACTTCGACTCGTGGTGGAAGCAGGCCCGCCACGACCAGCCCGACCTGCT
>DXAR01000110.1 GCA_019116945.1 Candidatus Janibacter merdipullorum
TTGAGGACCGGGGTGAGTGACGAGGCCCGCGTCGGCAGCGCGGCGAGGGCCGTGGCCGCGACCTCCTCGGGGGTGATGCTCCCTTCGCGGGCCTGCTGCTGGGCGGTCGTGACCGCGCGGCGTACGGTGTCGCGACCGAGGCGCTCCGCGGCGGCGACGAAGGGGGGCGCGGCCAGCAGGGTGTCGGTGCGCGGGATGGCCCGCCGGGGGTCGGTCACCGTGCTCCCTTCGTCGGACGGGTGGCGGAGGCGGACGGGAATCGAACCCGCCAGACCGAGATGCTCGGCCTCACCGGTGTTGAAGACCGGGGGGACCACCAGGAACCCAGACGCCTCCACGGCTCACCCTAGGGCAGGTGGTGGATGCCCCGTCACCGGCCGGGTCATCTCTCGTACGGTGAGGCCATGTCCCCCTCCCCGGTGTCCCGATGAGTACCGCGCCGACACCGTCGCACGACAGCCGAGGTATCGACAGCCGTGTCCTCGTCGGGGTGGTCGTCACCGCCGCCGTCGTCGTCATCGGCCTCACCTGGGCGAAGTGGCAGCCCTACCTCATGAAGATCGACGGCCTCGTCGACTCACGGGCCTGGGACGGTGGTGCGCTCGTCGACCTCGCCCGGGATGCCCCGACGTGGTGGCAGGGCGCGTGGGACTTCACCCTCGCCTACACCGATGCCGTGTGGAAGGCGCTGCTCGTCGGGCTGCTCATCGCGGCCGCCATCGATGCCCTGGTCCCGCGCGAGCGGCTCCGCCGGGTTCTCGCCGGCCGCAACTCGACGACGGGTGCGGCCATCGCCGGCGCGGCCTCCCTGCCGGGGATGATGTGCACCTGCTGCGCCTCGCCGGTCGCGGTCTCCCTGCGCCGGAGCGGCGTACCGGTGTCCTCGGTCGTCGCCTTCTGGCTGGGCAACCCGGTCCTCAACCCGGCGGTCCTCGTCTTCCTCGCCCTCGTCGGCCCGTGGGAGTGGGCCGTCACGCGGCTCGTCGTCGGGATCGCTCTCGTCCTCGGCGCCGCGACGCTCGCCGGGTGGCTCGTCCCGGGGCGACGAGTGGACCCCGCCACCGCGGATCTCGCGCCGACGGAGGAGGACGCGGCCCGACCGTCGCTGGCACGCTTCGTCCGGTCCCTGGTGCGCTTCTCGGTGACCCTCGTGCCGGAGTACCTCGTCCTCGTCATGCTCGTCGGGGCCGCCGCGCACGTCTTCTCCTTCGACGCCGCGTGGGTCACCGGTGGCGGCATCGCGCTCCTCGCCGTCGCCGCCGTCGTCGTCCTCTTGGTCATCCCCACCGGCGGCGAGATCCCGGTGCTCCTCGCCCTCGCCGCCATCGGCGCCAGCCCGTGGGTGCTCGGTCTCGTCCTCCTCGCGCTGCCGGCCGTCAGCCTCCCCTCGCTGCTCATGGTCGGTCGCTCGCTCACGTGGCGGGTCACGGCGGCCACGGCCGGCGCCGTCGTGGTGGCCGGCCTCCTGGCCGGTGCCGGCCTCGCCGTCGTGGCCTGACCGTCCGTGGGTCAGTCCCGGTCGAGCCCGATGCGCACGAGTCCCGCCGTCAGTCGGGCGAGGTCGTCACCCTCGACGAGAGCAGCCAGGTCGTCGGCCCCGGTCGGCAGTCCGACAGCGGTGGCGCCTGCGCGGACCTTGTCATCGACATGGGGCCGAAGGTCCGGCCAGACGGCCTGGACCTCTCGGCAGAAGATGTCGGCCCCGGTCGGTCCGATCCGGGGCAGCTCCTGCAGGCGGCGAGGGAACTCCCCTGCGTCCGCGGCCTCCTCGTGGAGTCGCCGCAGGTCCCCCTGCCACCGGTCCTGCACCATCCTGGCCGCCTGCTCGAGGTAGGTCGCGGTGCTCTCGTCGTAGCGGCGGTACCCACCTCGGCCCAGGGCGTCCACCCGCTCCTGCCACGTCGAGTCGAGCAGGTGCCGGGGCGTCGTCCACCCGGCGTCGAGGAGCTCTCGCATCGTCGCCACGGCGACCGACGCCCCGATGGGCGCCGAGAAGAGCTGGGTGAGGCAGACCAGCTGGAAGAGAGGTGCGGGAGTGTCCTCGAGGGTGGTCCCGGCTTCCTCCGCCCACGTCGTGCCGTGCGACTCCAGGACGTGCCGAGCCCTCTCGCGCTGCGTCATCAGTGCCTCCTCCGTCGACGGGTCTCGCGGTGTGACTACCCGGGCCGGGGGCACCCATGCGGGTGGCGGGGCCTAGCCTGAGGTCATGGAGTCCCTCCGCCTGACCCAGTACGCCCGCGGTGGCGGGTGTGCGTGCAAGATCCCCGCCGGTGAGCTGGAGCAGATCATCGCCGGTCTCCACGTCGCCGCGCCCCCCGGGAGGGAGGTGCTCGTCGGTCTCGACGACGGTGACGACGCGGCCGCCGTGCGCATCGAGGGAGGACGGGCGGCGCTCTCGACCGCCGACTTCTTCACGCCGGTCGTCGACGACCCCTATGACTGGGGTCGCATCGCCGCGGCCAACGCGGTCTCCGACGTCTACGCCATGGGCGGGGACCCGGTCATGGCGATCAATCTCGTCGCCTGGCCCCGCGAGCTCCTCCCGACGGACCTCCTGCGCGAGGTGCTGCGCGGCGGGCTCGACATCGCCACCGAGGCCGGCTTCCCCGTCCTCGGCGGCCACAGCATCGACGCGCCGGAGCCGATCTACGGGATGGCCGTCACCGGCACCGCCGACCCCGACACCCTCATGCGCAACGACGCGGCCGAGGCGGGGCTGCCGATCAGCCTGACCAAGCCCCTCGGCGTCGGTGTGCTCAACAACCGGCACAAGGCGACCGGCGAGCGCAGCGAGGAGGCCATCGCCTCGATGGTCTCGCTCAACCGCGAGGCCGCCCGGGCGGCCCTGGCCGCGGGGGTGCGCGCGGCCACCGATGTCACCGGGTTCGGCCTCCTCGGGCACCTCTACAAGATGGTCCGTGCCTCCGGGGTCGCGGCCCGGGTCGATGCGTCGGCCGTGCCCTATGTCGCCGGCGCGCGCGAGGCGCTCGCGGCCGGGCACGTCCCGGGCGGCTCGAAGCGCAACCTCGACTGGGTCCGCCCCCACCTCGCGGCCGACGGCATGAGCGAGGACGAGCTCATCCTCCTCGCCGACGCCCAGACCTCGGGTGGACTGCTCGTCGTCGGTGAGGTCCCCGGTGCGCCGGTCGTCGGCGAGACCGTCGTGGCCGGCTCCCTCCCCGACGGCGCTCTCGTCCAGGTGACCTGACCCTTCTAGGTTGCCCGGCTGACTAGTCAGCCGTGCCGTCTAGCCCATGGGCGATGACCATTGGCCCGGGGAGTGGCTGCGGGGGGTCCTCGGCGTGTGCGTCATGCGCGTGCTGCTCGAGGGCCCCAGTCACGGCTATGCGATCACCCAGAGGCTCGGCGCGGCCGGACTGGGAACGGTCAAGGGTGGCACCCTCTACCCCCTGCTGGGGCGCCTCGAGGAGGCCGGGCACGTCGAGGTCGAGTGGCGACCCGGCGAGGGCGGCCCCGGGCGCAAGTACTTCGCCCTGACCCCGAGCGGGCGTGTCCACGCCCGCGACCAGGCGGCCCGCTGGGCCACCTTCACGACCATGACCCGCGAGCTCACCGACGGTGCGCTCGCCAGCAGGGAGGACCTGACATGAGCCGGCCCCGCAGCATCTTCCGTGACCCCGGGCGCATCGCTCCGAGCGTGGACAAGGCGTGGCGCGATGACTTCATCGTCGAGCTGCGGCTGCTCTCGGTCCCCGGCCCCCGGATCGGGGACGAGCTGATGACCGTGGAGACCCACGTCGCGGAGTCGGGCGAGTCCGCGAGGACGACCTTCGGCGAGGCGAAGGGCTACGCCCGCGAGATCGCCGAGGCCACCGGCGCGTCCGGTCGTGGCCAGGGCTTCGGGCCGGCGACCCTCGTCGGCAGCGGCCTCGGGCTCGTCGGGATGCTCGCCACGGTGCGCAGCTTCTCGACGTGGCTGGAGGGCGGACCGGTCGGGATCACCGCCGGTGAGCTCGTCGGACTGGGTGTGGTGCTCGCCCTCGTGGGCGCTCTCGTCCTCACCGGGACACTCCGGAGGGTGATCGAGCACCCCTGACGAGCGGCGCTGCTGCCGGCGCTCCTCATCGGCATCCTCGTCGGGACCCTCATGCTCCTCTCCGAGCCGGTCCTGACCGTGGCGACACTGCCCCTGGGCGTGGCCGGGGTCCTCCTGCTCCTCGTCGGTGCGGCCGTCACCTGGGGGGACGGACGACATGACGCGGAGGAGATCGTCGCACCGGGCTAGACCCCGCGACCCGCGCTACCGGGTCGGCTGCTGGCCGCCGGGGTGATGTCGCTGATGACGCTGCTCCTCCTCGGGCAGGTGTGGCTCCTGCACACGCTGGCCCGCTGACCCCGGGGACGGAGGGGGCTCCCCGGCCGTGGGCAGCGGGCCTCCGTGGCCCTCAGTGCTTCGGCTTCGGCGGCCTGGCGATGAAGGGGATGATGAGCCCGACCAGCGCGATGGCACCCATGACCGTGAAGGCCATCGTGTACGCCTGGTCCTCGCCGATGAGCCACGAGATGAGCAGCGGGCCGACGACACCACCGATCGACCAGCCGATGAGCATGAGGCCGTAGATCGCGCCGGAGTTCTTCACCCCGAAGAAGTCGCCCGCCGTCGACGGGAGGGTGCCGAAGGCGCCGCCGTAGCAGGTGTAGATCACCGCGCAGAGGATGTAGAAGGCGACGACATTGCCGGCGTGCGGGATGGCGAGCAGCGCGAGGCCCTGGAGCCCGAGGATCCCGACGAATGCGGGCATGCGCCCGATCTTGTCGGAGACGGCGGCCCAGAGGATGCGGCCACCGCCGTTGAAGAGACCCATGACCCCGACGAGGGTCGCCGCTGCTGCGGCACTCATCCCGGCGACGTCGGTGGCCGTCCCCGCCGCCACGGAGATGAGCGAGATGCCGGCGGTGACGGAGATCGTGAGGATGAGCGTGAGCATGTACCACTGCGGGGTGCTCAGCGCCTCCTGCTGGGTGAAGTCACGAGCCGCCTTCGCCGCCTGCTCGGCCTTCTTCTCGTCACCGGCGGACGTCTGCGCCGCCACCGTGTAGCCCGCGGGCGGGTTCTTGAAGACCGAGGCGCCGACGAGACCGAAGACGAGGTAGGCGACGCCGAGCCAGAGGAAGGCCTTGGTCGGATGCGTGTCGAAGCCGTCGATCCCGTCGATCATCCGCTGCGCGACGGGGGAGGTGATGACCGCACCGAAGCCGAAGCCACCGACGGCGATGCCGGTGATGAGGCCCCGCTTGTCCGGGAACCACTTCTGCAGCATGGCGATCGGCACGATGTAGGCCAGCCCGAGGCCGAAGCCGCCGAGCACGCCGTAGCCGAGGATGAGCATCCACAGGTCGGAGGCATCCCGGGTGAAGCTGGCGACGATGATCCCGATGGAGTAGATCGTCACACCGGCGAGGGCGACGAGTCGCGGGCCCTGCTTGTCCTGGATGCGGCCACCGAGGAAGGTGCCGAGGAAGAGCATGCCGATGGCGACCTCGAAGGGGATGGTGGCCTGCACCTTGGTCAGGTCGATCGCCGAGGGGTCGGCCTGGATCGCCTTGCTGAAGGTGCTCCAGGCGTAGACGGCGCCGATCGTCAGCTGGACGAGGACACCGCCCGCGAGGATGATCCACCGGTTGCCCGTGGCTGGATGGTCGGTCTGTGCGGCTGCCGTGCTCATGGAACCTCCCAGTGTCGGAGTGTTACCTCACCGTCACGGTGCTGTCGTGGACGATGCCCTGCTCCCGTCTCTTCTCGAGCCGGTCCTTCTGGACGCGGACGGTGTACTTCGGGTCCTTCGCGGACTCGATGCCGGCCTCGACGATGCCCGCGCGGGTGAGCGCCGACGCCGTGGCCAAGGCAGCGCCGGAGGCGATCGAGAGGAGACGGCTGCGGCCCGCGAGGAGGGTCCCGATGCCACCGGCGATGGCCAGGCCCTTGGCGAGGCGCAGCTTGCCCGAGCCCTGGCCGGAGGCGAGCGGCTCGTCGATGCCGAGGTCGGCCAGGTGCTCCTCGAGCCGGTGCATCGCGGCCAGCTCGGTCCCGACACCGAGGAGGGCCAGCCGTCGCGCGGGGCCGGCCTGGCTCGTAGGGGTGAGGGCCATCTGGAGACCGCCGGAGGCGAGGGCGGCGGACCCGACGAAGACGAAGGGGAGCTCACGCCGGCTCTCGTGCCACACCGGGTGGGCCGTGTCGGCGAGGAGGACGGCGGTGTAGGCGGCGAGGGGGGCGCCGAAGGCCGCCTGCCCCACGGTCGACGGCGGGCCCAGGGCGTCGGTGACGCGGGTCAGCGCCGGCAGGGGCCCGCGGGCCGGCAGGAGGCGCAGCACCTCGCGCGCCGTCGTCACCCCGGCAAAGCCCGCGTAGGCGGAGAGGATCCAGGTGCCGACCGACATGGGTGAGGTGAGCTTGACCGTGCGCATCATGTTGAGGAAGCGCTCGGGTCGCCCGAGGTCCGCGACGAGCGCGGCGCCGCTCAGGGCGACGGTGGTCATCGCGACGAGGCGCGAGTTGCGTTGCAGGACATGGTTGCCCGTGGCCGCCGCGCCCGCCTGGATGATGCCGGAGGTGCCGGCGATCCCACCCACGAAGAGGTAGGCGGAGATCTTGTGGTCCCACGGCACGGGCTTGACGATGGACTGCCCGTAGTAGCTGGAGAACTCCGCGTCCGGCACGGCCGGCGCCTCGCGCGTGCCGCCGCCGTCCCGGGAGAGCCAGCTGCGCCCTCCCTTCGCCAGGTCGCGAGCAGCACCGGTCACCGATCCGCGCACCCCGGAGTCGCGCCGGCGCCTGCGGCGCCCCTTGTCGTCCGGCGGGCGGTAGCTGTCGAAGGGGGTCGTCGTCACGACTTGCTCCCGATGAAGGACACGGCGACCGCGCCGATGAGGCCGGCGGCGGCGAGGCCGGCCGCGCGGAACATCTCGGGGAGGTGCTTGCTCGGGACCTCCGGGTCCGGCGGGAGTCCGTAGACCTCGGGCTCGTCGAGCAGGAGGAAGACCGAGCCGGTGCCGCCGACACCGTCCTGCTCGTTGGCGCCGTAGAGGCGGGCCTCGGTGAAGCCCTGCTCGTGGAGCTGGGTGACCCGCTCGCGGGCGGTCGCGACCATGTCCTCGTGGGCGCCGAACTTGATCGACGTCGTCGGGCAGGTCTGGGCGCACGCCGGGGTCTGGTCGTGGCTCAGCCGGTCGTAGCAGAGCGTGCACTTCTGGGCGACGCCGACGGCGGGCACGTGGCCATCGGCCCGGACGGAGACGCTCTGGTCGTTGCGCCGCTCGATGACGCCGAAGGGACAGGCGCCGACGCAGTAGCCACAGCCATTGCAGATGTCGGCCTGGACGACGACCGTGCCGTGCTCGCTGCGGAAGAGGGCACCGGTCGGGCAGACGTCGAGGCAGCCGGCGTGGGTGCAGTGCTTGCACACGTCCGAGGACATGAGCCAGCGGAACTCCGGCACCGGCCCGACCATCGGGACCCCGTCGGTGGTCAGGCCGTAGTGCCCGGTGCCGCCGGCCTCCACGTCGGCCTTCTCCGCGAGCATGTCGGTCAGCGCGGGCCCGTGGCCCTCGATGGGGGCGGGAAGGGTGCCGTACCCGGCGGGGACGGCCGCGGTCGCGTCCGGCTCCGGTGCGGGGGCCCCGACCCCGGGCATCCCGAGGTCGACGAGCTTCTTCCCGGACTCCCGGGCGGCCTCGATGCGGTCCTTGCTCTGCTCGACGAAGGCGACGTGCCGCCACGTGCTCGCGCCGAGGTCACCCGTGTTGTCGTAGGAGTTGCCGCTGATCGCCAACCCGTCGAGCGGGATGCCGTTCCACTCCTTGCACGCGACCTCGCAGGCCTTGCAGCCGATGCAGATCGAGGTGTCGGTGAAGAATCCCTTGCGGTCAGGGGCGTCCTGCCAACCGGCATCCGTCGCCGGCTCGGTCGCTCCGGAGAGCTGTCGGGTCAGGTATCCCATCACTGTCCTCCTGCCTCGTCGTCGGCGTCGTCCCTGAGCTGGTTGCCCGTCTCGACCGTCGTCCCGGAGCGGGACTGGTACTCGGTCACGAGCCGCAGCAGTTCCTCGCCGCGCGGGCGGCGGCCCGGGACGATGTCGCACGACCCCACCTTGGACTCCTGGATCTGGACATTGGGATCGAGCGTCAGGCCGAGCAGGTCGTTGGCTCCGTCGCCCTCGACGACGGCGTCACCCCCGACACCCCAGTGGTAGGGCAGACCGATCTGATGGACCGTGCGGCCCTTGATCGTCAGCGGGGTCATCCGCTCGGTGACGAGCACCCGGGCCTCGATCGCGCTGCGCGGCGAGATGATCGTCGCCCACTCGCCGTTGACGAGACCCTGCTGCTCGGCCAACTCGGGGGAGACCTCGCAGAACATCTCCGGCTGCAGCTCCGAGAGGTAGGGCAGCCACCGACTCATCCCGCCGGCCGTGTGGTGCTCCGTGAGTCGGTAGGTGGTGAAGACGAAGGGGTAGACATCCGCCCCCGGCTCGTCGGCCGACGGGGCCCAGAGGTTGTCCTTGCGCGGATAGGTCAGTCGGCTCGGGTTGCGCTGCTGCCCGTAGAGCGGGTTGGCGACCGGGGACTCCTGCGCCTCGTAGTGCGTGGGCATGGGGCCGTCGACCATGCCCTTGGGCGCGTAGAGCCACCCCTTGCCGTCCGCCTGCATGATGAAGGGGTCGTCGCCGGCGATGGCCGCCGGGCCGCTCTGGTCGGGCGTGGGCCGGAAGGAGGGGTCGCGGTCAACGGGGAAATCGGGGACGTCCTTGCCGACCCACTTCCCTTCGTCCTCGTCCCACCAGACGTACTTCTTGCGCTCGCTCCACGGCCGGCCCTGCGGGTCGGCGGAGGCGCGGTTGTAGAGGATCCGACGGTTCATCGGCCACGCCCACCCCCAGTCGAGGGCGGCCTCGTCCTGCTCCTGGCCGGGGACCCGGTTGGCGGACTTGTTGACCCCGCCGGCGAAGACACCCGTGTAGATCCAGCAGCCGCCTGCGGTGGAGCCGTCGGCCCGCATGTCGGCGAACTTGTCGAGCAGCTGGCCGGCCTTGTCGCCGGTGAGGTGGTAGCCGTTGATCTCCTTGAGGACGGCCTCGGCGTCGGTCTCCCCGTGCTCGTCCTTCGGGTAGTCCCACGTGAGGTCGAGCAGCGGCCGGTCACGCTCGTCGGTGGACCCGGCCAGGCGCTCGCGGATGCGGACCCCGAGGTCGTGGAAGAACTCGAGCTCGCTCTGCGCGTCCCCCGGGGGCTCGACCGCCTGGTGGTGCCACTGGAGCATCCGCTGGGTCTGGGTGAAGGTGCCCGACTTCTCGACGTGGGTGGCCGCGGGGAAGAAGAAGACCTCGGTGTCGATGTCCTCGGTCCGCAGCTCGCCGGTGGCGATCTCGGGGGAGTCCTTCCAGAAGGTCGCCGACTCGAGCAGCTGGAAGTCGCGGACGACGACCCACTTGAGGTGCGTCATCGCCAGGCGCTGCATCTTGCCGTGGGCGGAGCCGACCGCGGGGTTCTGGCCGACGACGAAGTAGCCCTCGACCTCGTCCTCGAGCATCGCCATCACGGTCTGGTAGGTCCCGTGCGCGCCGGTGAGCCGCGGGAGGTAGTCGTAGGCGAAGTCGTTGTCCGGTGTCGCGGCATCGCCCCACCATGCCTTGAGCAGGCTGGCGGTGTAGGCCGGCGCCTCGGTCCAGAACCCCTTCTGGTCCGGGGAGGCGATCGTCGCGAGGTACTCCTCGTAGGTGTCGTGCTTGCCGGCCGTGGGCATCGGCAGGTAGCCGGGGAGGATGTGGAAGAGGGTCGGGATGTCGGTCGACCCCTGGATGTTCGCGTGACCGCGCAGCGCCATGATGCCGCCGCCGGGGCGGCCGACATTGCCCATGAGCAGCTGGAGGATCGCCGCCGTGCGGATGAACTGCGCGCCGAGGCTGTGCTGGGTCCACCCGAGGGCGTAGGCGAAGGAGGTCGTGCGCTCCCGGCCGGAGTTGCTCACGAGGGCGTCGGCGATCTGGTGGAACTGCTCCACCGGGATGCCGCAGACGTCGGCCACCATCTCCGGGGTGTAGCGCGCGTAGTGGCGCTTGAGCACCTGGAAGACCGTGCGCGGGTGCTGGAGGGTCTCGTCGCGCACGACACGGCCGTGCTCCAGCGCCGGGCCGGCCGCTCCGTGGATGTCGGCGGATGCCCGTGCCGCGGCCTCCTCACCGTGCTCGTGGCCGCCGGTGGGATTGCCGATCTTGCCGTCGGGCGAGGTCCCGTCGTCGGCGGCTTGGTAGGCCCACGACGCCGGGTCGTACTTGCCGGTGTCCGGGTCGTAGCCGGAGAAGACACCGTCGAGGTCCTCGGTGTCGACGAAGTCCTCGCTGACGAGGGTCGCGGCATTGGTGTAGGAGACGACGTAGTCGTGGAAGTACAGGTCCTTGCTCAGGACGTGGTTGATGAGCGCACCGAGGAGGACGACGTCCGTGCCCGCGCGGATCGCGGCGTGCGTGTCCGCGATGGCGGAGGTGCGGGTGAAGCGCGGGTCGATGTGGATGACCCGGGCACCGCGGGCCTTGGCCTCGGCGACCCACTGGAAGCCCACCGGGTGGCACTCGGCCATGTTGGAGCCCTGGATGATGACGCAGTCGGAGTTGGCCATGTCCTGGAGGGACTGGGTGGCGCCGCCGCGACCGAAGGAGGATCCCAGACTGGGAACCGTGGAGCTGTGTCAAATACGGGCTTGGTTCTCGATCTGGATCGCACCCGACGCCGTGAAGAGCTTCTTCATGAGGTAGTTCTCCTCGTTGTCGAGGGTGGCTCCCCCGAGCGAGGCGATCCCCATGGTCCGCCGCAGGCGGCGGCCCTTGTCGTCGAAATCCTGCCACTTGTTGGCGCGGGCCTCGAGATAGCGGTCGGCGACCATGTCGATCGCCTCGTCGCGGTCCATGCGGACGAACTCCGTGGCCCCCGGTGCCCGGTAGAGCACATGGGTCTGGCGCGAAGGGGAGTTGACCAGCTGCTCGCTCGCGGCACCCTTGGGGCACAGCCGCCCTCGGCTCACCGGCGAGTCCGGGTCGCCCTCGATCTGGACGACCTTGTCGTCCTTGACGAAGACCCGCTGGCCGCAACCGACGGCGCAGTAGGGGCAGACGCTCTGCACGACACGGTCGGCCGTCGTCGTGCGTGCCTCGACCTCGCGGGTCCTGCGCGAGGTGACCGCATTGCCGCGGCCGAGGAAGTCACCGGATGCCAGCTGTCGCAGGACCGGCCAGCCGAGGAAGGTGGAGTCCTTCGGTGCCATCGCCGCTGCTCCCTTCGAGACGAGATGTGCTCTGGCTCACCGTACCCCCAAAACGTCTGCGGCGGTACGGGGCCGGCCGCGCCGCTCCCTTCGGCCGACGGCTCCGGCCCCGGACGGGTCAGAGCACTCCGGGGAAGTACGCGTGCATCTTGTCGAGGATGTGGCGGCTGTAGATGCTGCCGATGGTCACCGTGCCCGTGAACGCCGAGATCGTCCGTGCCGTGGTGTCGACGACCACGGGCCGGGCGAAGGTGGCGAAGCGGTGGTGCTGCTGCGCGCCGGCCCAGGCGGCGGCCTCCGGCTCCACCCGGGTACCGACGAGGGTCGGGAGGACGGCGACCCCGGTCTGCAGGCCGAGCAGCGAGGTACGGCCGCGCATCCGTTCCCAGGCGGCACTCGTGAAGGCCTCGATGCCCGTGCGGGTGACGACGTCGGCGGGCGCGGCGACCGTGAAGAGGTGGAGCTTCGTCGCGAACCACTGCAGACGGAAGTCGCCTCGGTGCCCGACGAGGACGGCATCACTGCCCCAGGCCTCGGTGCTGACGGTGCACCCATCGGCGGCGAGCCGGCCAGCCAGCTCGTCGAGGTATCCCCTGATGTCCGTCATCCCCCGCAGGCTAGTGGGTTACCAGGCGTAGGGCTCGTAGTTCTTGAGGAAGACCCCGTGGAGGTCCTCGCCCCGCTCGCCGCGCACGATCGGGTCATAGACGCGCGCGGCCCCGTCGACGAGATCGAGCGGCGCGTGCCAGCCCTGGGCGGCGATCTCCAGCTTTTCGTGGTGCGGCCGCTCGTCGGTGATCCACCCGGTGTCGACGGCGGTCATGAGGATGCGGTCCGTCGTGAACATCTCCCCGGCGGAGGTGCGGGTGAGCATGTTCAGCGCCGCCTTGGCCATGTTGG
Source organism: Candidatus Janibacter merdipullorum (assembly GCA_019116945.1). GTDB lineage: Bacteria > Actinomycetota > Actinomycetes > Actinomycetales > Dermatophilaceae > Janibacter > Janibacter merdipullorum. Next base: position 12,179 of record DXAR01000110.1, read on the forward strand.
TGTGCGGGTGCCCGGCCCCCTTGTAGCGCCGGGAGAACTGGCCTTCCATGGCCGAGACGTTGACGACGTACCCGCGGGCGGCGTCGCCGACTGTCTCGCGCCGCCGCTCGACCGCGGCCCGCATGGCGGGCCGGAGCCGGGAGACGAGGAGGAAGGGGGCGACGGAGTTGCACATCTGGACCTCGAGGAGCTCGAGGGGGTCCACCTCGTCGACGGTCTGCTTCCACGAGTTCGTCGTGACGACGTCGGGCAGCAGGCCGCCGGCGTCCACCGCGGTGCCGTCGAGGTGCGCCTCGAGGCTCGCATGGCCCGCGCTCAGCGCGAGGCGGGTCAGGTCGGCGGCGCTGCGGGAGGCGACGTCGGCGTGCGGGACGGGGTGCTCGCCCAGCGTGCCGATGAGTGCCGCCGGGTGCGCCTCGCTCACCCGGTCGAAGGTGAGCATCCGCGGCATCGGGCCATCGTTCTCGAGTGGCTGGGACTCGCCCTCGACGAGGCTCGAGTAGGCGCCGGGGGAGCGGCGCACCGTCTGGCAGGCATTGTTGATGAGGATGTCGAGCGGCCCTGCGGCAGCGACCTCGTCGGTCAGCGCGACGACCTGGGTCGGGTCGCGCAGGTCGATCCCGATGATCGTCAGCCGGTCGATCCACTCGGGGGAGTCCGCGAGCTGCGCGAAGCGCCGGGCAGCGTCCCGGGGGAAGCGGGTCGTGATCGTCAGGTCGGCACCGTCCCGGAGGAGGCGAAGGGCGAGTACATGCCGATCTTTGCCCGGCCCCCGGTGAGCAGCGCCCGTCGCCCGCGGAGGTCGGTGCCCTGGTCGCGGCGGACGTGGCTCAGCGCCGCGCAGTCGGGGCAGAGCCAGTGGTAGAAGGCGTCGACGAGGGTGTAGTCCGCGTGGCACATGTAGCACCCACGGGGGATCTGCAGCTCACCGACGAAGCGGCTCTCCGTCGTCGCGGCGAGGGGGATCCCCTTCGTCTCGTCGTCGATGCGCATCGGTGAGCCGGTCGCCGTCCGGTCGAGGACGGCCTGGTCGTGGGCCACCTTCGGGCCGCGCTCGGCCTGGCGCGCCGCCCGGCGGCGGGCCTTCTTCACCCGGTTGTACATCGTGCCCGCGGCCCGCTTGACGGTGGCGATGTCCTCGTGGCCCGCCGGCAGCTCGTGGAGCATCCCGAGGACGCGAAGGGTGGTGGCCAGGTCGTCGGGGTCGACGCCGGGGACGTCAGGGGTCTCGGTCACGGGTTCCGAGGATACGGGGCGTGCGCCGGACGGCCGCACTTCCTTAAGGTCGTGCGCATGGATCTCGCTGACCGTCGCTTCGCCGCAATCCTCTTCGACAACGACGGCACCCTCGTCGACTCGACGGGGTCGGTCGAGCGGTCGTGGGCGCGCTGGGCGACGGAGTACGGCGTCGACCCCGAGCGGCTGCGTGGCCACCACGGGGTGCCGGCGGCGTCGATCATCGCGGCCATCGCGCCGCACGTGGACCCGGCGGCTGCCTTCGCCCGGATCGAGGCGCTGGAGACCGCGGACGTCGACGACGTGGTGGCCCTCCCCGGCGTGCTGGCCGCCGTCGCCGACCTGGCGGGTGCGCCGATCGCCGTGGCCACGTCCGCGACC
>DXAR01000111.1 GCA_019116945.1 Candidatus Janibacter merdipullorum
CGGCAAGTGCGTGCAGGACCGGCACCCCCTTCCTGCCATCAGCCTCGCCGAGTCGCACTCGTCGCTCACGGCGATCGGCAACGACTACGGCTTCGACCAGGTCTTCCTCCGCGGGGTCCAGGCCTTCGGCCGTCCCGGCGACGTCCTCCTCGCGATGTCGACCTCCGGCACGAGCCCCAACATCGTCGCGGCACTGGAGGAGGCCCGCCGCCGAGGTGTGGCCACGATCCTCATGACGGGAGCGAAGGGGGCCGGCCAGGCAGATCTCGCCGACCACCTCCTCGTCGTCCCCTCCGAGGAGACCCCCCGCATCCAGGAGGTCCACATGCTCTGGGCCCACGCGTGGTGCGAGGCCGTGGACCACGCGGTGCAGGAGCCGACCTGACCTCGCGCCCCTGGTGGTTCGGGCCGGAGGCGCTCGAGCCGGGTGCGCCGGACGCCCCCTTCGACCTCGTCTTCCTCGACCGTGACGGGACGCTCAACGAGCGCGTCGTCGACGGCTACGTCACCCGGCCGGAGGATCTCGTCCTCCTCCCCGGCGCGGCCGAGGCGGTGGCCACGCTGACCCGTGCCGGCTGCCGGACCGTCCTCGTGACCAACCAGCGGGGGATCGCCCGGGGGCTCATGGAGCGCGCCGACCTCGAGGCCGTGCACGCGCGCCTCGTCGACGAACTCACCGCGGCCGGTGCCCGGCTCGACGCGATCGCGGTCTGCCCGCACGGCGTGGGGGAGTGCTCGTGCCGCAAGCCGCAGGACGGGCTCTTTCGGGAGGCCCTGTCCCGTGCGCCGTGGGCTCGCGTCGACCGCTGCCTCCTCGTCGGCGACATGCCCTCGGACATCGAGCCGGCCCGAGGTCTCGGGATGCGGACGTTGAGGGTCGACGAGGTCACCCGGATCGGCGCCGGGATCGAGGCCCTCCTGGGCCGCCGCGCCGGTCGTGACTGGCCGCTCGATGAGCGACGTGGCGAAGGCCACGTCCCTTAGGCTGACGTCGGACCGTGCGGCCGCCCTCGAGGTGCTACTGTCCGGTAAGTTAAATCAGGGCCAAGGAGGGTCTACACGTGCGCAAGTACCTGTTGCCGGCGATCGTCATGTTCGTCGGGGCGTTCATTCTCACCATGGGGCTGCTCTTCCGGTTCTATGCCTACCCGAAGCTGGCCGTGGTCCCGAACGACCAGAACACGACGCAGACCGTGCAGGACCCGGACGCGACGTTCTTCGACGCCGACAACGTCCGCCCCGGATCCGGTGAGCTGACGACGACCGCCCGCATCATCGGTGACCCGGAGGCCGCCGAGGCCGCCTCCGAGGAGGCCGGCCAGGACGTCGCGGTCTGGAACAGCGGCCAGGTGAGCGACAACAACGGCGACAACTGGCCGATGGATGCCACGACCGAGGTCCTCGTCTTCGACCGCCACACCGGTCTCGCGGTGAACTGCTGCGGCGAGTCCAAGGGCGGTGAGGAGGTCAAGCGGGACGGTCTCCTCGTGAAGTTCCCCTTCGACGCCCAGAAGGTCGACACCTACAAGTGGTGGGACAGCACCGTCGGCAAGTCCTTCCCGGTGACCTTCGAGGGTGAGGAGGACCTCCAGGGCATGACCGCCTACAAGTACACGATGGAGGTCCCGCTGACGAAGTACTCCTCGCGTGAGCTTCCCGGATCCCTCTTCGGTGGGTCGCCCACCTCCCCGGCCGTCGAGGCGGACCGCTATTACTCCAACAAGCGCACCTTCTGGGTCGACCCGGTGACCGGCGTCGTCCTCGACCGGGTGGAGGAGCAGAAGCAGGAGTTCCGCCACAACGGCAAGACGCTCAACGCGCTCGAGACCGAGTCGCGCTTCACCAAGGAGACCGTCGACAAGAACGTCGAGGACTACAAGTCCAAGTCGGCCCTCCTCAGCCTGGTGCACACCACGCTGCCCCTCGTCTTCACCGTCCTCGGTGTCCTCCTTCTCCTCACCGGCATCCTCCTCTCGGTGCTCATCGGTCGCCGGAGCCGCCTGGAGGAGCAGCCGGCCTACGCGGACCACCACGAGGACCCGGTCTTCGGGACCTCGCAGCCGGACGAGACGACCGCCCGTCGGGGCGACATCCACGGTCGCTGAGGTTCGTCGATGCGGGTAGTGGTCACCGGTGGCGCCGGCTTCCTCGGCTCCCATCTCTGCGAGCGGCTCGTCGCCCGCGGGGACGAGGTCGTGGCGCTGGACAACTTCGTCACCGGTGACCCGGCGAATGTCGCGCACCTCGCCGACTCCCCGCGCTTCGAGCTGCGCGACGTCGACGTCACCCGCGATGTCACGGTGGAGGGTGCGGTCGACCTCGTCCTCCACTTCGCCTCGCCGGCGAGCCCGGTGGACTACCTCCAGCTGCCCATCGAGACCCTCGAGGTCGGCTCCATCGGCACGATGCGCGCCCTGTCCCTGGCCCGGGGCAAGCGGGCGCGCTTCGTGCTGGCCTCGACGTCCGAGGTCTACGGGGACCCCGAGGTCCACCCCCAGCCCGAGACCTACTGGGGCAACGTCAACCCCGTCGGCCCGCGCGGCGTCTACGACGAGGCCAAGCGCTTCGCCGAGGCGATGACGTTGGCCCACCGGAGCACGCACGGCATCAGCACGGGGATCGTGCGGATCTTCAACACCTTCGGTCCGCGGATGCGGCCCAACGACGGTCGCGCGATCCCCAACTTCATCCGGCAGTCGCTGGCGGGGGAGCCGGTGACCGTCGCCGGTGACGGCTCGCAGACCCGCTCGATCTGCTTCGTCGACGACCTCGTCGCCGGGATCCTCGCCCTCGCGGACAGCGAGCACGCGGGACCGGTCAACATCGGCAACCCGCACGAGATCTCGATGCTCGCCCTCGCCGAGTGGGTGATCGAGCTGACCGGGTCCTCGTCGACGGTGAACTTCATCCCCCGCCCTGTCGACGACCCGACGGTTCGTCAGCCGGACACGACCCTGGCCCAGGAGCTCCTGGGGTGGGCGCCCGAGGTCGACATCGAGACCGCCCTGCTGCGGACGATCGACTGGTTCCGCACCGAGACCGAGACCGCGCACTTCCCGGAGCCGCCGCTCGGCGCCCGGGAGACCGCCCACATCCTCACCGGTAGCTGACCGGTCACCGCCGGGGGAGGGTGGCGACGAAGATCGCCGTCCCGGGGAACCGCGAGCCGCGCAGGGGCGACCAGCCGCCCCATGTCTCCTCGTTGTCCGCGGGCCACTCCGGCTCGTGGAGCTCCTCCAGGACGAGGCCGGCGTCGATGATCTCGGCGATCCGGTGGCCCATTGTCCGGTGGTGCTCGACATAGGTGGCCCGCCCGCCGGCGCCCTCGACGTAGGGCGTCTCGTCGAAGTACGAGCCGGTGGCCGTGAGGCCCTCCTCGCCCGGCAGATCGGGGAAGCCCCACCGGAAGGGATGCGAGGTGGAGAAGGCGAGCCGTCCGCCGGGGCGCAGCACCCGGGCGAGCTCGACCATGAGACCGGCGCTGTCGGCGACGAAGGGGGTGGCCCCGTAGGCGGAGAAGGCGATGTCGAAGGCGTCGTCGGCGAAGGGGAGGCGGGTCGCCTCCGCCTGGAGGAGGGCCGGCGCCGGTCCCGGAGAGCGGGCGTCGATGCGGCGGGCGGTGCGCAGCATCCCCGCGGACAGGTCGCTCGAGACGACGCGCGCGCCGGCCGCGGCGCACCACCGGCCGCCCTGCGCACCCCCGCCGCCGAACTCGAGGACGTCCGTGCCGGCGAGATCGCCCGGCTCGCCGAGCACTCGCAGCTCCTCCTCGGTCCACCCCTCGGGGCCCCACACGAGGTCGGCGTCCCCTAGGAAGTGCCCGTGCTCGTCGGCGTAGTCCGCGGCCTCGCGGTCCCACCAGGAGCGGTTGGCCGCCACGGTCTCCGCCTGGCTGCTCTCGCGGCGCGGCAGCAGGCTGATGTCCTCCTCGGAAGCATCGGTCATGTCCCGGACCGTAGCGCAGGGTGTGTTTTGCCCCCCTCGCCGCGGGGCTCTAGGATGGGACAGCACTTTTGTGCCCACCCGGGCACGCGGGTGCAGCAGCACCCGTCCCGAACGATCACCTGTCCACAATCGGAGTTCCTACTACATGACTGCCAGCACGGTCGACACGACCGCCCCTCAGATCGCCGTCAACGACATCGGCTCTGAGGAAGATCTTCTCGCCGCGATCGACGCCACGATCAAGGACTTCAACGACGGCGACATCGTCGAGGGACACATCGTCAAGGTCGACCGCGACGAGGTGCTTCTCGACATCGGCTACAAGACCGAGGGTGTCATCCCCTCGCGAGAGCTGTCCATCAAGCACGACGTCGACCCCTCGGAGATCGTCGCCGTCGGCGACGAGGTCGAGGCCCTGGTCCTCCAGAAGGAGGACAAGGAAGGCCGACTCATCCTGTCCAAGAAGCGCGCCCAGTACGAGCGCGCCTGGGGCACCATCGAGAAGATCAAGGAGGAGGACGGCGTCGTCACCGGCACCGTCATCGAGGTCGTCAAGGGCGGCCTCATCCTCGACATCGGCCTGCGTGGCTTCCTCCCCGCCTCCCTCGTGGAGATGCGCCGCGTCCGCGACCTCCAGCCCTACGTCGGCAAGGAGATCGAGGCCAAGATCATCGAGCTCGACAAGAACCGC
>DXAR01000017.1 GCA_019116945.1 Candidatus Janibacter merdipullorum
GACGACATGGTCATTGCCGGGATCCTGCCGGAGGTGAGCGCCTTCACCCAGAACCTGTCGCAGACCGAGGTGTGCGACCACGTCCTGGAGCTCTACCGCGCCCGGATCGCCACCGTCGGGGCCCACCTCGAGGCGGCGAACGACACGCGGGACCGTCTCACCGCCGAGCTCGCCAGTCTGGAGGAACGAGCCGCGGACTGACCGTCTCACCACGCCGGAGCGCAGCCCGATCTTTGACATGCTCGAGGAATGGACGCGCAGGAGATCACCTTCACCGGGTCGGGTGGCGAGGAGCTCGTCGGCACCCTCGACCTCCCTCCGAAGGAGCCCGAGGGCTACGCCCTCATGGCCCACTGCTTCACCGGCGGACGCAACCATCCCGCGACCATGCGGGTGTCCCGGGCCCTCTGCGAGCGCGGACTCGCCGTCCTCCGCTTCGACTTCACCGGCTTCGGCGACTCTGGAGGAGAGTTCGCGGAGTCGACCTTCTCCTCCAACGTGGCGGACCTCGTCCTCGCCGCGGACTGGCTCCGGGCCGAGCACGGGGCCCCCTCCCTCCTCGTCGGCCACTCCCTGGGCGGTGCCGCCGTCATCCCGGCCGCCGAGCGAGTCCCCGAGGCCGCCGCGGTCGTGACCATCGGCGCGCCGGACGACCCGGGGCACGTGATGCACCTCTTCGAGTCGGTCCTGCCCCAGGTCGAGCGCGAAGGGCGGGCGGAGGTCGTCCTCGGTGGTCAGCGTGTTGTCGTCTCCCGAGAGTTCGTCGAGGACCTGCGACACGTCGACATCGACACGCCGGCCGCGCAGCTGCGGCGGCCGTTGCTCGTGATGCACTCGCCGCAGGACGAGATCGTCGGTCTGGACAACGCCGAGGGGATCTACCGGGCCGCGAGGCACCCCAAGTCCTTCATCAGCATCGACGGCGCCGACCATCTGCTCACCCGCCCCGACGACGCGGCGCGGGTAGCGCACCTCATCGCGGTCTGGGCTGACCCGTACCTGCCCGGGTTCACTCCCGAGATCGACTGACCCCACGTGGCCGGGGCACGTACCCTGCGGACATGAGCGAGATCACCGCGCCCGAGGACGAGGTCGTCCGCATCTGCCGAGACCTGCTGCGGATCGACACAAGCAACTACGGACCCGGCCAGGAGGGTCCGGGGGAGCGGGAGGCTGCTGAGTACGTCGTGGCCGAGCTGCGGGAGGTCGGCCTCGAGCCGCAGGTCTTCGAGTCCGAGCCGGGCCGCACCACCGTCTCGATCCGCATCCCCGGCGCCGACCGCGAGCGCGGCGCCCTGTGCATCCACGGACACCTCGACGTCGTCCCGGCCCACGCCGAGGACTGGAGCGTGCCCCCCTTCGACGCCGTGGAGCGCGATGGCTGCCTCTGGGGGCGCGGAGCCGTGGACATGAAGGACATGGTGGCGATGATGCTCGCCTCCGTACGCCACCTCGCGCGCACCGGCACGACCCCGCCGCGCGACCTCCTCTTCGTCTTCTTCGCCGACGAGGAGGCCGGGGGAGTGCTTGGTAGCCAGTTCATGGCCCGCGAGCACCCGGAGGTCTTCGAGGGGGTCACCGAGGCCATCAGCGAGGTCGGCGGGTACAGCGTCACCGTCGACGACGCGAAGGGGGAGCCCCGCCGGGCCTACCTCCTCCAGACCGCGGAGAAGGGCATCGCCTGGCTCCACCTCGTCGCGAAGGGCACCGCAGGCCACGGATCGGTCCCGACGAAGGACAACCCGATCGTCCACCTCGCCGAGGCCATCGCCCGGATCGACGCCCACAAGTGGCCCCGTGAGTTCATCGCCTCGGTGCGCGGCCTGCTCGACGGGCTCTCCGAGGTCACCGGCGTGGGCTACAGCGACGAGGACGCCGAGGAGCTCATCGAGCGCATCGGCACCGCCGGCGGGTTCGTCCGGGGGGCGTTGCAGGACACCGCCAACATCACGATGCTCGACGCCGGGTACAAGCACAACGTCATCCCCCAGGAGGCCACCGCCGCGCTCGACTGCCGCTTCCTCCCCGGCCACGAGGAGGACCTCATGGCCACGATCCGCGACCTCGCCGGCGAGCACGTCGACGTCGTCGTCGAGCACATGGACACCTCGCTGGAGAGCCCCTTCGAGGGCGCACTCGTCGACCGGATGAAGGCAGCGCTCCTCGCGGAGGACCCGGAGGCGGCGATCCTGCCCTACTGCCTCTCCGGCGGCACTGACAACAAGGCGCTCTCGACGATCGGGGTCACCGGCTACGGCTTCGCGCCCCTGCGGCTGCCTGCCGACCTCGACTTCGCGCCGATGTTCCACGGGATCGACGAGCGCGTCCCCCTGGAGTCCCTCGAGTTCGGCGCCAAGGTCCTCTGGCGGCTCGTTCAGGACTGCTGAGCCTCAGCGCACCCGGGAGGGCAGCGACGAAGGGCGGGGCACCCGGATGATCTTGCGGCGCAGCCACGCCTTCTGCACGCCGCCGAGGTAGACCACGAGGCGGTGCAGCTCCCAGTGGCCGTACTCGGCATGATCGGCCAGCTCCTGACGGATGGACGAGCGGGTCGTCCCCCGCGGGAACTGGATGGTGCGGAACTCGTACTCGGGCATCAGTGCCATTGTCGCCCATGGGCTGTAGCGTCATCCTCATGAGCGACCCGCGCCCCGCCCTGAATCAGCTGATCGCCGCACTCGAGCGCCACCTCGAGGCCTCGTCGCAGCGTCGTGGCGAGGACGACCCGACCGTCGTGGCCGCCTACGAGGACCTCGCGGACGCCTTCGAGGCCTACGACGACGCACTCCACGACGCGACCGGGGAGATGACCCCGCTCGTCGTCGTCGACGAGCAGTTCATGGTCGACGAGGACGACGACGGTGATGACGACTACGACGATGATGACGAGGACGACGACAGCTACGGCGGCCTCGACGACGAGGACTACGACGAGGACGACCGCTGAGTCACCCGCTCGGGGTCAGAGCCACCCCGAGCGCGTGAAGAGGCGGTGCAGCCCGACGCAGGCGAGCACCATGAGCAGGAGCACGAGCGGGTAGCCGTAGTAGATCTCGCGACCGCCGACCGAGATGCTCATGTCCAGCTCGGGCATCCCCTCGAAGTTCATCCCGTACACCCCGGCGATCATCGTTGGCAGCGCGGCCATCGCCGCCCACGCCGAGATCTTGCGCATGTCCTGGTTCTGCCGCACCCCGACCTGCGCGAGGTGGGCGCTGAGGACGTCCGTGAGCAGCCGGTCCTGGGACTCGGTGTTGTCGATGACGAGGGACAGGTGGTCCTTGACGTCGCGGAAGCGGAGGCGCAGCTCCTCGCTCGGCACCGGCGTGGCGTCACCGACGAGCTGGACCATGGGACGCAGCAACGGGTTTGCGGCGCGCTTGAACTCGAGCACCTCACGCTTGAGGGTGTAGATCTCCTCGCTGCTCACCTCGTGCCCGGCGGAGAAGATCCGCTCCTCGATCTCCTCGAGGTCGACCTGGAGCTCGTCCTCGATGGCGAGGTACTGGTCGACGATGTGGTCGATGATCGCGTGGAAGACCCCCCACGGCCCGTGCTCGAGCGCGCTCGGGTCCTCCTCGAGCCGGCTGCGCAGGCCGGCCAGCGGAGCCGCCTCACCCCGGCGGACGGTCACGAGCGAGTGCGGCCCGAGGAAGACCATGAGCTCACCGGACTCCACGTCCGAGGTCTCCTCGATGTAGCGAAGGGGGCGCAGGACGAGGAAGTAGCCGTCGCCGTACCGCTCGAGCTTGGGGCGCTGGTCACCGACGACGGAGTCCTCGATGGCCAGGGAGTGGAGGTGCAGGGCGCCCGAGACACGATCGAAGGTCTCCTCCGACGGGTCCTTCATCCCGATCCACAGGAAGTCCGAGGAGCCCTCCGCACGGATGGCGTCGAGCTCCTCCCCGATGTCTCGGCAGGGCAGGCGGCGGCCGTCGTGGTAGCGGGCCTGGTCGACGATCACGAGGGGCATCGTCTCAGGCCGGCGGCACCGGGGCACCTAGGGTGAGGGTCGTGGCGTACTGCATCCTCATCCGACACGGCCGCTCGACGGCCAACACCCGTGGCCTCCTCGCCGGCTGGCTCCCCGGCGTCGACCTCGACGACACGGGCCGGGAGCAGGCCGCCGGTCTCGTCGAGCGCCTGGCGGGCACCCCCTTCGTCCACCTGGTGACGAGCCCGCTCGACCGGTGCCAGCAGACCGCCCAGCCCCTCGCCGAGGCCCACGGCCTCACCCCGGAGGTCCACGAGGGCATCGGGGAGTGCCGCTACGGTGCATGGACCGGACGGCCGCTCAAGGAGCTCACCGACGAGCCGCTGTGGCGGGTCGTCCAGGACCGGCCGAGTGAGGCCACCTTCCCCGACGGCGACGACTTCCCCGGGGAGTCCATCAGCGCGATGTCGACCCGGGCGGTGGCCACGATCCGGGAGATCGACGCGCGGGTCTCGCAGGAGCACGGGGCGCACGCCGTCTGGGGTGCCGTCAGCCACGGCGACATCATCAAGGCGGTCCTCGCCGACGCCGTGGGCACCGCGCTCGACGACTTCCAGCGGCTCCACGCCGACCCCGCCTCCGTGTCGGTCGTCCACTACACCGAGAAGCGCCCGATGCTGCTGCGCAGCAACGACTCCGGTGTCTCCTCCCTTCGCCCTGCACCACCGGAGGAGGGGGCCCGGGAGGGCGACGCCGCGGTGGGCGGCGGTCGCGGACTAGGGTCAGGGTCATGAGCCTCGTCGAGTTCAACCCGCCGGAGCGCTTCATCGTGGGCACGGTTGGCCCTCCCGGGCAGCGCGCCTTCTTCCTCCAGGCCAGCGACGGCGAGCGTCGAGTCCAGGTCTCCCTCGAGAAGCTCCACGCCCAAGTGCTCGCCGAGCGCATCGGCGAGCTGCTCGACCAGGTGGCCGGTCTCGAGGCGACGATCGCCGCCGCGGCGGAGGCTGCCGACAACGCTCCTCTCGACACCCCGATCTCCGAGGACTTCCGCGTGAGCGCGCTGGCGCTGTCGTGGGACGAGGACCAGCACGTCGTCATCATCGAGGCCCACGACCAGGACCCCGACGAGGTCGACGAGGACACGGTCGTCAACAGCCTGCGGGTCTCCCTCTCGCCCGCCCACGCGAGGGCCTTCGCCCGGCGGTGCGAGACCGTCGTGCGGGCGGGGCGACCGTCCTGCCCCTTCTGCGGGGGTCCCCTCGACCCCGAGGGGCACATCTGCCCGCGGGCCAACGGGTACAAGCGCTGACCGACGTGCCCCTGGACCCGACCCTGCCCGACGGGGAGATCACCGTCCTCGGCCGCCACCCCTCGGCGAGCAACATCGTCCTCGTCGCCGAGCTCCGGGCCGCCGATCTCGAGCCGGTGATGGTCTCCTACAAGCCGATCGCGGGGGAGCGCCCCCTGTGGGACTTCCCCGACGGATCCCTGGCCGCCCGCGAGGTCGCGGCCGCCCGGATCGATCGGCTCGGGGGCTTCGACCTCATCCCGGACACCGTCCTCAGGGAAGGGCCGGCCGGGCCGGGATCCGTCCAGCGCTGGGTCGGGGAGGTCACCACACCGGCTCGCACGCCGGTCGCCGTGACGCCACCGGACGAGGTGCCTTCGGGCAACCTCGTCGTGCTGGCCGGTGAGGACGAAGGGGGCGCCCCCCTGCTCCTCTCACACCCCGACGACCCCCGGCTCCGGTCGATGGCCGTCCTCGACGCCGTCCTCAACAACTCCGACCGCAAGGGTGGGCACGTCCTCGTCGTGGGGGACCGCCTGTGGGGGATCGACCACGGGGTGAGCCTGCACGCCGAACCCAAGCTGCGCACCGTGCTCTGGGGGTGGGCCGGCGACCCGGTGACGCCGGAGGACTCCGCCCGGCTCCGTGCCCTCGCCGCGGCCCTCGAGGAGGAGGTCGTCGTGGAGCAGCTGGGCACGCTCATCACCGCGGACGAGGTCGAGGCGCTGCGCGGACGGGTCGCCCACCTGCTCGCGACCGGGACCCACCCCCACCCGTCCGAGGAGTGGCCGTCCATCCCGTGGCCGCCGCTGTGACGACGACCTCGTAGGCTGTCCCGCGTGAGAGCCTGGCCTTCCCCGCACCTCCCCGTCGTCCCCGGCGAGCCCACCGCCCTTCGCCTCCATGACGTGGCCCGAGGCGAGGTGGCCCCGGTGGAGCCGGCGACCCCGGCCCGGCTCTACGTCTGCGGCGTCACGCCCTACGACACCACCCACATGGGGCACGCAGCGACCTACGTGACCTTCGACGTCGTCAACCGCGCACTCCGCGACGGTGGGCGCGAGGTCACGTACGTGCAGAACGTCACCGACGTCGACGACCCGCTCTTCGAGCGCGCCGCCCGCGACGGGATCGACTGGCGCGATCTCGGCCAGGAGCAGATCGCACTCTTCCTCGAGGACATGACCGCCCTGGGGGTCCTCGCCCCCGAGCACTTCATGGGCGTCATGGAGTCGATGCCGGGCATCATCGACGCGGTGACCGGACTCGTCGAGCGAGAGGTCACCTACGAGGTCGTCGAGGAGGGTGTCCGGGACACCTATCTCGACCTCGCGGCCGCGGGTGGTCTCGGCGAGCTGAGCCACCTCGACCGGGAGACGATGCTCACCTTCTCCGCCGAGCGCGGGGGAGACCCGGACCGTCCGGGCAAGCGCGATCCCCTTGACCCGATGCTGTGGCGCGGCGAGCGCGAGGGCGAACCGGCTTGGGACGGAGGACGACTCGGCCGCGGTCGACCCGGCTGGCACATCGAGTGCACGGCGATCGCCATGGAGCACCTCGGCGACCGGATCGACGTCCAGGGGGGCGGGACCGACCTCGTCTTCCCGCACCACGAGATGTCGGTCGTCCAGGCCGAGGCGCTCACGGGCCGGCGTCCCTTCGCGACGCACACCGCCCACCAGGCGATGGTCGCCTACGACGGCGAGAAGATGAGCAAGTCCAAGGGCAACCTCGTGCGGGTCTCCACGCTGCGCTCCGAGGGCGTCGACCCCATGGCCATCCGGCTCGTCCTGCTGGCCCACCACTACCGCGGTGAGTGGGAGTGGACCCAGAGCGACCTCGACGCGGGCATCGCCCGGCTCGAGCGGTGGCGTTCGGCCCTCTCGACCGACGGCGGCCCCGATGCCACCGCGACCATCGCCGCCCTCCGTGCTGCGGTGGCGGACGACCTCGACACGCCCGCGGCCCTGGCCGCCGTCGACGCGTGGTGTGAGGAATCCCTGGGTGCCGGTGGCGACGACCGCTCGGCACCGGGAGAGCTCGCCCGGGCCGTCGACGCCCTGCTCGGCATCCGCCTCTGACTCAGCCCTTGCCCTTCGGGTCGTCCCGACGGCGGAGGTAGCGCTCGAACTCCTTGGCGATCGCGTCGCCACTCGCCTCCGGCAGCTCGGACGTGTCCTGGGCGTTCTCGATCGCCGAGACGTACGCCGCGACGTCCTCGTCACTGCTCGCGAGCTCGTCCACGCCCCGCTCCCAGGCGCGGGCCTCCTCCTCGAGGTCCCCGTGCTCGATGACCGTGTCGAGGAGCTCCTCGATCTCGGTGAGAAGGGCGAGGCTCGCCTTGGGGCAGGGGACCTGCGCGGCGTAGTGAGGGACCGCCGCCCACGAGGAGATCGAGGTCATCTCGGCCTGGTGGGCACCGTCGGCGACGACCCCCGTGATGCCCGTCGGTCCCTCGTAGGTCGACGGCTCGAGGTCGAGACGGTAGGAGGTCGCCTCGTCCGGGCTCGAGGAGGACACCGGGATGGGGCGGGAGTGGGCCACGTCGGCGAGGAGGGCACCCAGGGTGATGACCGTCTCCACGCCGTGGGCGGCCGCGAGGTCGAGCAGCTCGGTCGTGAAGCCGCGCCAGCGGAAGGAGGGCTCCACACCCGTGACGAGGAGGACATCCCGGCCGAGGCTGTCGGGGGAGGCGAGGAGGACCCGCGTGGTGTTCCAGTGGATGCCCCGGCCCTGCCCCTGGTTGGTGACCCGGGGCCGGGTCACCTGGAAGTCGTAGTAGTCCTCCGGGTCGATGGCGGCGACCGTCTCCGCATCCCACGTGGAGGTGAGGTGCTCGATGACCCGGGTCGCGGCCTCACCGGCGTCGTTCCACCCCTCGAAGGCGAGGATCATCACCGGGTCGTGCAGCTCTGGCAGGTCCTCGATCTCGATCACGGTCACCAGCCTACGACGCGTAGCGTGGGCCCCGTGAACGCTGCGAGCACCGATCCCGCACCGACCCTGCCCGCCGCCGTCCTCTGGGACATGGACGGCACCCTCGTCGACACCGAGCCCTACTGGATCCGGGCCGAGCACGAGCTCGTGGCGGAGTTCGGGGGGACGTGGACCCACGAGCTCGCCCTGCAGCTCGTCGGCAACCCGCTCCTCGTGTCGGCGCAGTTCATCCTCGACCACTCCCCGGTGGACCTGCCGGCGGAGGAGGTCGTCCACCGGCTCCAGTCGCGGGTCGTCGAGCAGATCGCCGAGGCCGTGCCGTGGCGCCCCGGGGCGAAGGAGCTCCTCGCGGCCTGCCGGGCGGAAGGGGTGCGGTGCGCGATGGTGACGATGTCGTGGACGGACCTCGCGTCAGCGGTCGTCGACGCGACCCCCGAGGGGTCCTTCGAGCTCACGGTCACCGGCGACCGGGTGACCCACGGCAAGCCCCACCCGGAGCCCTACGAGACCGCCGTGGGCGAGCTCGGCGTGCGAGCCGACGAGAGCGTCGCCCTCGAGGACTCGCCGACGGGTGCCCGCTCGGCCGTCGCCGCGGGCGTGCCCACCCTCGCCATCCCGCACCACGTCGAGGTGCCCGAGATCCCGGGAGCGGTGCCGGTGCCCACCCTGGTCGGGCTCACCCCCTTCGACCTCCTGCCGCTGGCCACCACCCCCCAGACCACATCTCCTTGAGGTCGTGCGGAGACCCCTCGCACTTGCCCAGGGTCGTGCGTCTCAGGGGGTCTCCGGGGTGCCGATCTCGACGTCCACGGGCATCGGCGGCGGGGTCCCACCGAAGGCGGGGCAGAGCGGCTTGAAGTCGCACCAGCTGCACAAGCGGGAGGGGTTGGGGCGGAAGTCCTGCTCCCGGACGGCCCGCTCGATGGCCGCCCAGACCGCTCGGACATTGCGCTCCAG
>DXAR01000018.1 GCA_019116945.1 Candidatus Janibacter merdipullorum
CGCCGACGACTCCCGCCTCGTCGCCCTCGGCCCCGCGGAGTGGCAGCGTGTCCTCGGTGTGCCCGTCGCCTCCACCGCCCCCGGGGAGCCGGAGGCGCACTGCTTCGAGCCCGCCGACGGCACCACGTGGCAGGGTCGGACGGCACGACAGGCCGACGCCACGCCCCTCGCCGGGCAATGGATCGGGACCTCGCCGGAGGGCATCTCCCCCCTCACCGCCTCGGTGGATCGGGCCGTCGACGACTGCGAGGGCTACACCACGGACGAGACACTGAAGGACACCTTCGCCAGCGGCGGCACCCTCCGGGCCTGGCACGCCGTCGGCTCGCAGGGGCAGGGCGTCTGGTGGGCCGAGGTCAGCGACGGCGTCTCGACGTCCTTCCTCGTCCTGCCCGAGCCCAGCGACCGCGCCTACGGCACCAGCGACATCACCACCCTGGCACGCGGGGTTCTCGGCGAGATCGACCTCACGGAGTCGCCGTCCTCGACGACCAGCGAGCCGACCAAGACGACCAGCCCCGAGACCACGAGCGCCCCGAGCACGACGACGACCACCGAGACCGCGCCGACGACGCCCTCGGGCTCGTCGACCTCGGGCTCGTCGCCCTCGGGGTCGTCCTCGACGTCCCCGAGCCCGCCGCCGAACACCCCCACTCCCCCCGACGTGAGCCGCCCCGTCGTGGGGCCGATCCCCTCCTCGGCCTACATCGCGCCGAGCCGCTGGAGCTCCCAGACCCTCACCGGCGGGGAGCCGGCCATCGGTGGCACCCTCCAGCTCGAGGGCGCGATCACCATCGACGAGTGCGCCAGCACCGAGGGCGCCTCCCAGGTCGGCGGTCTGGGCATCCGCTCCGGCAGCGGCTCGGACAACTTCTTCGGCCGGCAGTACATCCTCCGCACGGAGACGCGCGGCGAGGCCGACCAGATGTTCACGAACCTCATCGGCCAGTACAACACCGACTGCAGCGGCAGGAGCAACACCCGCACCATCGGCAACGGCTCGGTGGACACCTTCGCCATGGCCATGGGTGACAGCACGACGTACGTGGCGGTGGTCCGGCAGAGCCCCACCTCGATCACGGTCCTCCACCTCGCGACGGCCAAGACCGCCCCGGCGCCCCTGACGGACTCCTCCGCGGCCTCGGAGCTGCGGCGCCTGGCCCGCCTCGCCCGCTGAGGAGGCCCCCTCCTCCGGGCAAGACAGCGCCGACCCGGGAGCAGGGGGGATCGACCGGGTCGGCGCTGCACCCTCAGGCTAGGGCCGGGGACGAGACCGTGCCACCCCTGTGGAGGGTGAGCCCCGGCACGGACCCTCGGGTCATCGCGGTGAGCGCACCTCGCGCAGGACCAGAGCCGTGGCCACGGCGGCCTCGGCCGCCTCACGCCCCTTGTCCTCGGAGGAGTCCGGCAGGCCGGCACGAGCGAGCGCCTGGGCCTCGTCGTCGCAGGTGAGCAGGCCGAATCCCACGGGCGTCCCGGTCTCCACGGCGACCCGGGAGAGACCCTCAGTGGCGGCCGCGCACACGTAGTCGAAGTGCGGGGTGCCGCCCCGGATGACGACCCCGAGCGCGACGACGGCGTCGTGGGTCTCCGTGAGCGCGGCCGCGACCACCGGTAGCTCGAAGCTGCCCGGCACCCACGTCACCTCCGCGTCGATACCCGCCTCGGCGAGCGCGGACCGGGCGCCGGAGACGAGGCCGTCCATGACGACCGTGTGCCAGCGCGAGGCGACCACGGCGACCCGGAGGCCTCCCCCTTCGCTGATGTCGATGCGCGGCGCGCCGTGCCCACTCATGTCGTGCTCCCTTCGTCGATGCCCTCCGGGAGCCACGGCAGGTCGTGGCCCATCCGGTCGCGCTTGGTGCGCAGGTAGCCGAGGTTGTCGTCGGTGATGCCCGCTGGCAGCGGCTCGCGATCGACGACGTCGATCCCGAGCCCGGTGAGCGCCTCGACCTTGGCGGGGTTGTTGCTCAGCAGGCGGAGCGAGCTCACGCCCAGCTCACGCAGCACCTGGGCTGCGTGCGTGTAGTCGCGGGCGTCGACGGGCAGGCCCAGCTCCTCGTTGGCGTCCACCGTGTCCGCGCCCGCGTCCTGGGCGGCGTAGGCCCGGAGCTTGTCGACGAGTCCGATGCCGCGGCCCTCGTGGCCGCGGACGTAGACGATGACGCCGGCCCCGGCGGCGACGACGGCCCGCTGCGCGGCCTCGAGCTGGGGGCCGCAGTCGCACCGCAGCGAGTCGAAGACGTCGCCGGTGAGGCACTCGCTGTGGACCCGGACGAGAGGCGCCCCTCCGGTGACGTCGCCGTGGACGAGCGCGACGTGCTCGCTGCCGTCGACCCCGCTGCGGAAGCCGTGGGCGGTGAACTCCCCCTGGACCGTCGGCAGGCGGGTGGTGACGACCCGCTCCACGAGCGCCTCGCTGCGACGCCGCAGGTCCACGAGGTCGGCGATGCTCACGAGCGGCCACCCCCGCTCGTCGGCGAGGCGGCGGAGGGAGGGCAGCCGCGCCATCGAGCCGTCGTCCTCGACGACCTCGCAGATGACACCGGCGGGCGCCCGCCCACCGAGCCGGCAGAGGTCGACGGCCGCCTCGGTGTGACCGCGGCGCACGAGCACCCCTCCGGCACGGGAGCGAAGGGGGAAGACGTGCCCTGGCCGGGCGAGGTCACCGCGCACCGTGGTCGCGTCGGCGAGCAGCCGCGCCGTGCGGGCGCGGTCGGCCGCGCTGATGCCGGTGGTGACCCCGGTGGCCGCGTCGACCGACACGGAGTAGGCGGTGCCCTTGGCGTCCTCGTTGATGGCCGTCATCGGGGGGAGGGCGAGTCGGTCGAGCTCCTCCCCCGTCATCGCGACGCAGATGACGCCGCTGCCGAGGCGCACGGTGAGCCCCATGAGCTCGTCCGTCGCGGCGTCGGCGGCGAAGATGATGTCACCCTCGTTCTCCCGGTCGGCGTCGTCGACGACGAGCACGGGCCGGCCGGCGGCGATGGCCTCGACGGCGGACTCGACAGGGTCGAGCAGGTCCTCACGGTGGGTCATCGCGGCTCTCCGATCCCGAGGGTGGTCATGCGGTGGACGTACTTGCCGAGGACGTCGACCTCGACATTGAGTCGATCGCCGACCCCCTTGCGCCCCAACGTCGTCAGCTCGAGGGTGGTCGGGATGAGCGCGACCTCGACGTGGTCGTCACCCACGACGGTCAGGGTGAGGCTCACCCCGTCGAGGCAGATCGACCCCTTCTCCACGACGAAGGGGGCCAGCTCGGGCGGGATGGCGAGCCGCACCTCCTCCCAGCGGTCCCCCGGGCGGCGCTCGGTGATCGTCGCGGTCCCGTCGACGTGCCCCTGGACGAGGTGCCCGTCGAGCCGCGCCCCGAGGACCATGGCGCGCTCGAGGTTGACGGCATCGCCCGCTGCGAGATCGCCGAGGGCGGTGCGCTGCAGGCTCTCCGCCATGACGTCGAAGGTGACCACGCCCCCCTTCGCCTCGGTGTCGGTGACCGTGAGGCAGGCCCCGTTGACGGCGATCGAGGCACCGTGCGCGGCGTCGGTCGTCGCGACCCGACCTCGCACGGTGATCCGGCTCGAGTCGGTGCCGGACTCGATGCCGACCACCTCCCCGAGCTCTTCGATGATCCCGGTGAACATCAGTGGTCCCTTCTCACGGTGGCGGTGATGGCGATGTCCTCGCCGAGGCGGGTGACATCGGTGGTGGTGAGGCGCAACGCCTCGGTGATGGTCGTGATGCCGGCGTGCTCGAGGACCGAGCGGCCCGAGCCGAGGAGGGCCGGGGCGAGGTGGGCGACGACCTCGTCGACGAGTCCGCCGCGGACGAAGGACCCGGCGAGCCCGGCGCCCCCCTCGAGGAGGACCGATCGCATCCCGCGTTCGTGGAGGCCGACGAGGACCGCGGGCAGGTCGAGGCCGGCGTCCGAGGACGGGACCCGCAGCAGGTCGACCCCGGCCGCGGTGAGACGCGCGGCATCGGCGTCGTCGGCGACGACGACGAGCGTGGCGGCAGCGTCATCGAGGACGCGCGCCGTCAGCGGCAGCTCCGCGCGGGCATCGAGGACGACCCGGAGCGGCTGCTCCGCGCCCGGCACATCGCGCACGGCGAGGTGCGGGTCATCGGCTCGCAGGGTGCCCGACCCGACGAGGACGGCATCGCGCTCCGCCCGCAGGCGGTGCACCGCACCCCGGGCCTCGGGACCGGTGATCCACCGGCTCGTCCCGTCCGAGGCCGCGGTGCGTCCGTCGAGGGTGGCGGCGAGCTTCCAGGTGACGAAGGGGCGGCCGGTGGCCATGGCCTGCAGCCAGGCGCGGTTCCCGTGGGCGGCGGCGGCGCGTCCCACGCCCTCGACGACCTCGATCCCCTGCTGCCGCAACAGGTCTGCGCCGCCTCCGGCGGTCTCGGTCGGGTCGGGGACGGCGATGACGACCCGGGCGATCCCGGCGTCGACGAGAGCCTGCGCGCAGGGCCCGGTGCGGCCGGTGTGCCGGCAGGGCTCGAGGGTGACGACGGCGGTGCCGCCCCGCGCCCGGTCGCCCGCGTCCGCCAGTGCGGCGACCTCGGCGTGCGGACCTCCGGCCCGCTCGTGCAGGCCCTCACCGACGAGGCGCCCGTCGGCGTCGAGGATGACGCAGCCCACGACGGGGTTCGGGCTCGTCCGCCCGAGGGCGCGTCCGGCGAGGTCGACGGCACGTGCCATCGCTGCCTCGAGGTCGACGGGATGCTCACCGTCCATGACTGCCCTCTCGCGCTCAGACGCGAGCTGCGGAGCGAGGAGGAGGCACGCCCTGCGGACGTGACGGCGTGCACCGACGGGACCGGTGGACCGGTCCGTCCGCGCCGACGGGAGTTCCGCGGCACGGCCGGTGCCGCCGCGTGCTGCCTCCCATCCGGACTTTCACCGTCGGTGCTGGAGTTCCACCAGCTCAACCCGACCCCCGAGAGGGACGGGCTCGCGGACTGTCACCGCCGGCTCGGACTTTCACCGACCCCGGAGCACGCGTACGACTGTCGTTCGTACGGGCCCAAGGATACTCGACGTCCGGCCGGCGGTGACTGTGCCCTGTCCCACGGTGCGGGACCCGTGGGACAGGGCCGTCGGGTCAGCCCTTCGCGAGGACCTCGAGACGGTCCATGGTCCCGTTGAAGACGTTCTGGTCGATGGGCTTGTCCGTGTACTGCCAGAAGGTGTGGGTCCCCCACCCGGTCGGCAGGGTGCCCGCGGAGTCACCGTAGCGGGCGATCCACAGGGGCGACTTGTCGCCGAAGGAGGTGTCGTGCCCGACGCACTCGTTCCACCAGTTCGTGTTGGTGTAGATCGCCGGGTAGCGGCCGGTGCGGGACTTGTAGGTCTCGAGGAAGTCGCTGATCCACGACTGCATCTGCGCCTGCGACTTGCCGAAGCAGGTGGCGCCGTAGGGGTTCCACTCCATGTCGAGCGCACCCGGGAGGGTCTTGCCGTCGTTGCTCCAGCCCCCACCGTTGTCGACGAAGTAGTTCGCCTGGTCGGCGCCGCTCGAGGCATTGGGCAGGGCGAAGTGGTACGCGCCGCGGATCATCCCGGCGTCGTACGAGCCGTTGTACTGGTGACCGAAGTCGTCACTCGTGTAGTTCGTGCCCTCGGTGGCCTTGACGTAGGCGAAGCGCTTGCCGTCGGCGTACTGGCCGGCCCAGTCGACCTGGCCCTGCCACCCGGAGACGTCGATGCCGGGGACCCCCGAGGGGGCGGCGGCCTTGGCCTGGGTCCGGGTGCGGACGTCCCGCTGCTTCCAGCCCATCGCGGCGTCGCCGGGCTCCTCGATGCCCGCGGACCTCGCCTCGTCGGTGGGGGTCGGCGTCTCCCCTTCCCCGGTGGGTGCGGGTGCGGCGCCCGCAGCACTCGTGATCGTCATGGCGAGAGCAGCGAACGAGCTCGCAGCGAGGGCAAGCGTGGTGCGGGACATCAGGTCTCCTCGGGTCGGTCAGGGGCGGCCTCGTCGGCACGCGGTCGCCCCGACGCTAGGCACCGCAGGTGACGTCCGGACCATGCGCGTCTCCCGGTTTCGTCAAGCCTTCGTCAAGGAGGTTCACGGCCGCACAGGACGGCGAAGGGGGCGACGACCAGATGGTCGTCGCCCCCTTCGCGGCGTTGCCGGGCTCGTTACTTCGCCAGGCCCTGCATGATCTCGCGCATGAGGTCGGCGGTCTCGGACGGCGTCTTGCCGACCTTGACGCCGGCGGCCTCGAGGGCCTCCTTCTTGGCGGCGGCGGTACCGGAGGAGCCGGACACGATGGCGCCAGCGTGGCCCATGGTCTTGCCCTCCGGGGCGGTGAAGCCCGCGACGTAGCCGACGACCGGCTTGGTGACGTGCTCCTTGATGTAGTCGGCCGCCCGCTCCTCGGCGTCGCCGCCGATCTCGCCGATCATGACGATGGCGTCGGTCTCGGGGTCCTTCTCGAAGGCCTCGAGGCAGTCGATGTGCGTGGTGCCGATGACGGGGTCGCCACCGATGCCCACGCCGGTGGAGAAGCCGAACTCACGCAGCTCGTACATCATCTGGTAGGTCAGCGTGCCCGACTTGGACACGAGACCGATGCGGCCGGCGCCGGCGATGTCCGCCGGGATGATGCCGGCGTTGGACTGGCCGGGGCTGATGAGACCGGGGCAGTTCGGGCCGATGATCCGGGTGGACTTGCCCTTGGAGTAGTTGTAGAACTCCGCGGAGTCCTTGACCGCGATGCCCTCGGTGATGACGACGGCGAGACCGATCTCGGCGTCGATCGCCTCGACGACGGCGGACTTGGCGAAGGCCGGCGGCACGAAGACGACGGACACGTCGGCGCCGGTCTCCTTCATGGCGTCGGCGACGGAGCCGAAGACGGGGACGGACTGGCCACCCGGGAAGTCGACGCTCTGGCCGGCCTTCTTGGGGTTGACGCCGCCCACGACGTTGGTGCCGGAGGCGAGCATGCGCGTCGTGTGCTTCATGCCCTCCGAGCCGGTCATGCCCTGGACGATGACCTTGGAGTCAGCGGTGAGGAAGATTGCCATGTCTGTTCTCTACGTCCTTTACTTCGCGGCCAGCTCGGCGGCCTTGCGGGCGGCGCCGTCCATGGTGTCCTCGATGGACACGAGCGGGTGGTTGAACTCGCCGAGGATGCGACGACCCTCGTCGACGTTGTTCCCGTCGAGACGGACGACGAGCGGCTTGGTGGCGCCGTCGCCCAGGGTCTTCAACGCGCCGACGATGCCGTCCGCGACCGCGTCGCACGCGGTGATGCCGCCGAAGACGTTGACGAAGACCGACTTCACCTGCTCGTCGCCGAGGATCACGTCGAGGCCGTTGGCCATGACCTCGGCCGAGGCACCGCCGCCGATGTCGAGGAAGTTCGCCGGCTTGGCCGCGCCGCCGGTGTGGTCCTCGCCCGCGTAGGCGACGACGTCGAGGGTGCTCATGACGAGCCCGGCGCCGTTGCCGATGATGCCGACGTTGCCGTCGAGCTTGACGTAGTTGAGGCCCTTGGCCTTGGCCTTGGCCTCGAGCGGGTCGGCCGCGGCCTTGTCCTCGAGGGCCGCGTGGTCCGGCTGGCGGAAGTCCGCGTTGCCGTCGAGCGTCACCTTGCCGTCGAGGGCGACGATGTCACCCTGCTCGGTCTTCACGAGCGGGTTGACCTCGACGAGGGTGGCGTCCTCGTCGCGGTAGACGACCCAGAGCTTCTTGAGGGTGTCGGCGATCTTCTGCTGGTCGGCCTCTTCGAAGCCCGCGGCGACGACGATCTCCTTCGCCTTGGCGTCGTCGATGCCGACGTTGGGGTCGACGGCGATGCGGGCCAGGGCCTCGGGGCGCTCGACGGCCAGCTGCTCGATCTCCATGCCGCCCTCCTTGGAGCACATGGCGAGGTAGGTCCGGTTGGCCCGGTCGAGGAGGATCGAGAAGTAGTACTCCTCGGCGATCTGAGCGCCCTGGGCGATCATCACCGTGTGGACCGTGTGGCCCTTGATGTCCATCCCGAGGATGGCCTCGGCGTGCGCCTCGGCCTCGTCAGCGGTCTTGGCGACCTTGACGCCACCGGCCTTGCCGCGGCCACCGGTCTTGACCTGGGCCTTGACGACGGTGACACCGCCACTCTTCTGACCGATGGTCTCGGCGGCCGCGCGGGCCTCCTGGGGAGTGGTGGCGACGGCGCCGGCAAGAACCGGGACGCCGTGCTTCTCGAACACGTCGCGTGCTTGGTACTCGAAGAGATCCACGAGGGTGATTCCGTCCTCTGCTGTGGTAACGGGGTGCGGCACGAGACTAGCCCCCCGGGCGAAGGCGCGGCACGTCCGGTCCGCGCAGCGGATCCTTGAATCCTGCATCACAGACGTGCAACGACCTCTCGCGCCGTTGTCCCCCAGCGGGTTACTGTGCGGTCACCATGGTTGAGCAGCCAGCGGCGGAGGTCGCCGACGAGGACAGCCACCCGGCATCGAGGCCGCGGTCGCTGCGCCAGGGCGTGTGTGCCCAGCTGCGACAGATGGCGACGGTGCAGGCGGCCGTTTTCGCCGCCGTGGAAGTGGTCTGGGCGACGACTCACATCTCCCTCTACCCCTTCGGGACCCGCGCGCCCCGACGTGGCGCGGTCGGCCACGGCTACCGGATCGAGCACCTCTCCCCCCTCAAGCGGAGCATGCTCGTCTCGGGGGTCACCGAGCTCGGGACGCCGATCCTCCTGCTCCACGGGCTCGCCGACAACCACTCGATCTTCACCCTGCTCCGCCGCGGGCTCCTGCGTCGCGGCTTCTCCCAGGTCTTCGCCATGAACTACGCGGTGCGGACGAAGGACATCCGCACCGCCGCCGCCCAGCTCGCGGAGGAGATCGAGACGATCGTCGAGGAGACGGGGTACGAACGCATCCACATCGTGGCCCACAGCCTCGGGGGCGTCATCGCGCGCTACTACCTCACCCGTCTCGGCGGTGACGACCGCGTCCACACGCTCGTCACCCTGGGCGCTCCGCACCGCGGCACCCTCCTCGCCCATGCCGTCCCCACGGCGCTCACCCGGCAGCTGCGCCCGGGAAGTCCCTTCATGGCCGAGCTCAACCAGCCCTCGCCCGGGTGCCGCACGCGCGTCATCGCCTTCTGGTCCGACACCGACGAAGCGATCATCCCAGCGGTCAACGCCTCCCTCGACCAGGAGGGGGTGCCGACGACCAACATCCGCCTCCGGGGGGTCGGCCACCTCTCCCTCCCCATCCTCCCGAGCGTCGTCCACCGCATCGCGACGAGCCTCACCCAGCTGGACAGCGAGGGCGCTCCGACCGCCTCCGTGACCCACATCTCCGCCTGATCGCGGGCGGGACGCCCTGTCCACACCCCCGGTTTTGCATCACGAAAAGGTCTCGCTAAGGTTTCGGGGATTTGTCCGAGATTCCCCTGCCGAGGACGTCGTTCCATCCATGAGTGACTACACGGGGCGGCACCGGCCGCCCACCCGAGCCGAGCGACGCGCCCTCGAACGCCACCGGCGCCTCCCCAAGAGCCTGACCCCCGCGCATGCCCTGCCGACCGCGGCAGCGGTGGCCCTGGCGCTCACCGCAGCGGGGGCCACGGCCGCCCAGTCCTCCCCCTTCATCGAGGGGGCCACCTCCGGAGCCGCGGCCGCCATCACCGGACCGGGCGAGACCAAGGACTCCGGCACCGCCGCCCTCCTCGCCGACCCCGCCCTCGCCGACACCGCCCGCGAGGAGGCCCGGGACACCGTGCGCGAGGACTCGGGCCTCACCGAGCGCCGCCAGCAGGCCTCGGCCACGGTCGCCGAAGGGCAGGGCCGCCACCAGGAGCGGCAGCGCGCCGCCCGCAGCGAGGCCCGACAGGAGCTCGCTGCCGACAAGGCCGAGAAGAAGGCGGAGCAGCGCTCGGCCGGCGGCTCGGGCACCGCCGCGGCCGACACGGACGACTCCTCCGCCGAGACCTCGGAGTCGGGCTGGGTCGCGCCGCTCGACGACGCCGTCTTCACCTCCCCCTACGGTCACCGCTGGGGCCGCCTCCACGCCGGGCAGGACTACGCCGCCGCGATCGGCACCCCGCTCAAGGCCATGGGCGCCGGGACCGTCATCGGGGCCGGACCGATGTCCGGCTACGGCACCTACATCGACATCGAGTTCGAGGACGGCACCGTCTCCCGCTACGGCCACCTCAGCTCGGTCAGCGCGAGCGTCGGACAGACGGTCGCCGCCGGGGACGTCGTGGCACTCTCGGGCAACACCGGCCGTTCGACCGGGCCGCACCTCCACCTCGAGATCCGGCCCGGCGGCGGCGAGCCGATCGACCCGGCCCCCTGGCTCGCCGAGCGCGGCATCGGCTGATCCCTAGATCTTCTCGAGGGGGGCATAGCGCAGGAGCAGGCGCTTGACGCCGTCCTCCCCGCCGAAGTCGACGTGCGCCATCGCCTTGTCGCCCTCGCCCTCGACGCGGATGACCGTGCCCAGGCCGAAGCTGTCATGGGTCACCTTGTCCCCGTCGGCCAGCGCGATGACCGGACGGTTGCCGGGTGAGCGCACACCCGGCCGGGCCGCGAGGCGGGCCACCGCCGGCTGTCGCCCGCGGTCACGGCTCCCGGAGACCCCGCCGAGGGGTGGACCGGTGCGCTCCCACCGCACGAGGTGCTCCGGGATCTCGTCGAGGAAGCGGGAGGGCGGGTTGTACTGCGGGGTCCCGAAGGCGCTGCGCACCGCCGCCCGGGAGAGGTGCAGCCGCTCGCGGGCGCGCGTGATTCCCACGTAGGCCAGCCGACGCTCCTCCTCGAGCTCCTTGGTGTCGCTCAGGCTGCGGTTGTGCGGGAAGGTCCCGTCCTCGAGCCCGGTGAGGAAGACGACGGGGAACTCCAGACCCTTGGCCGTGTGCAGGGTCATGAGCGTGACGACCCCCTTGTCCTCCCCCTCGGCCTCATCGTCGGGGATCTCGTCGGCATCGGCGACGAGGCTCACCTGCTCGAGGAAGTCGTCGAGGCTCGCGACCTCCCCCGTGGCCTCACGCGTCGCGTCGAACTCGCGGGCGACGCCGACGAGCTCCGCGAGATTTTCCAGCCGGGTCTCGTCCTGCGGGTCCCGGCTCGCCTGCAGCTCGCTCACGTAGCCGGTGCGGTCGAGGACGGCCTGGAGGAGGTCACCGATCCCCCCTTCGCCCTCGTACTGCTCCCGCAGCCCCTCGAGGAGGGTGGTGAAGCCCTGGACGGCCTTGACCGAGCGGGTGGCGATGCCGGGAGCGTCCTCGACCCGGCCGAGCGCCGCGACGAAGGGGATGCGCTCCCGCTCGGCGAGCTGGGCCACGGCGAGCTGGGCCCGGTCCCCGATCCCGCGCTTGGGGACGTTGATGATCCGGCGCAGGTTGACCGTGTCCGCCGCGTTGGCGATGACGTGGAGGTAGGCGAGCGCGTCCTTGACCTCGCGCCGCTCGTAGAAGCGGGTCCCGCCGACCACCTTGTAGGGCAGACCGACGCGGACGAAGACCTCCTCCAGGGCCCGCGACTGGGCATTGGTCCGGTAGAAGACCGCGACATCGCCGGGGCGGACGCCGTGCTCGTCGTGCAGCTCGTCGATGGTCTTGGCGACGAAGGCCGCCTCGTCGTGCTCGTTGTCCCCGACGTAGCCGACGATCTGCTCGCCCTCCCCCGCCTGGGTCCAGAGGTTCTTCTTGCGGCGGGACTCGTTGCGCTCGATGACCGCATTGGCCGCCGTGAGGATCGTCTGCGTGGAGCGGTAGTTCTGCTCGAGCATGATCGAGCGCGCGTCCGGGTAGTCCTCCTCGAACTCGATGATGTTGCGGATCGAGGCCCCACGGAAGGCATAGATCGACTGGTCGGCGTCACCGACGACGACGAGGTCCGAAGGGGGCACCGTCGGCCGGTCCTCCCGCTCGGCGTCAACCCCGCCCACGAGCTCCCTGACCAACATGTACTGCGCGTGGTTGGTGTCTTGGTACTCGTCGACGAGCACGTGGCGGAAGCGTCGCCGGTAGTGCTCCGCCACATCGGGGAAGGCCTGGAGGATGTGGACCGTCGTCATGATGATGTCGTCGAAGTCGAGCGCATTGGCCTGGCGCAGGCGGCGCTGGTACTCCGTGTAGACCTCGGCGAGCGTCCGGTCCTGGGGTGCCCCCGCAGTCTGGGCGTCCTCGTCGACGGAGACGCTGCGGGCGAACTCCTCCTCGTCGACGAGCTCGTTCTTGAGGTTGCTGATCCGGTAGCCGAAGGCCCGGGGCGGGAAGCGCTTGGGGTCGAGGTCGAGGTCGCGCATGACGAGCGCGATGAGCCGCTGGCTGTCCGCGGCGTCGTAGATGGAGAAGTTGCTCTTCATCCCGACCTTCGTCGCCTCGCGCCGGAGGATGCGCACGCACGCGGAGTGGAAGGTCATGACCCACATCGCCCGGGCCCGGGGCCCGACGAGCTCCTCGACCCGCTCCCGCATCTCCGCGGCGGCCTTGTTGGTGAAGGTGATCGCGAGGACCTGGCCGGGCTGGACCCCCTTCGTCGCGAGGAGGTGGGCGATGCGATGGGTGAGCACGCGGGTCTTGCCCGACCCGGCGCCGGCGATGATGAGCAGCGGGCCGCCGTCGTGGAGCACGGCCTCGCGCTGGGCATCGTTGAGCCCCGCGACGAGCGCCTCCGGGTCGAGCTCGTGGGAGGCGCGGCGGGGTGCGTGCGCGGCCCGCGTCGGGCCCTCGTCGGACATCGCCCACGTGGGGACCCCGGAGTCGGACACGTCCGTGGTCCAGTCGCCGGGCAGGGCATCGGGAAGGTCGTCGAAGAGGCTGCTCATGTCGGCGACCAGCCTACGTCGCGGCGGTGACAGGCTCCGCGGCCGCAGGGCGCCCGGTACGGTGCCGCGGTGACCGCCATCCGGGAGGACCTGACGCTGCTGCGCGAGCGTCGCTTCGCCTCCCTCTTCGGCGCCCGGACGCTGTCGATGCTCGGCCTGGCCTTCGCCCCCGTCGCGCTCGCCTTCGGCGTCCTCGGACTCCCGGGGGCGGACGCGGGGACCCTGTCGGTCGTCGTCGCCGCCGAGGCGATCCCGCACGTCCTCGGCCTCCTCCTCGGCGGGGTCGTCACCGACCGGTACCCCCGTCGGTTCGTCATGTTCACCGGCGAGTGCCTCTCCTGCATCGCCTGGCTCGGCATCGGGACCATGCTCCTGCTCGGGTGGGCACCGATCCCGGTCGTCTGCGCCTTCGCCGTCCTCACGGGGATCGCCGGTGCGGTCGTGTGGCCCGTGCTCTCCGGGATCATCCCCGAGGTCGCGCCGCCCCACCGCTTCCAGGCCGCGAACGCCCTGCTGGCCGTCGGCGCCAACGTCGCGCGGATCACCGGCCTCGTCTCCGCCGGCGCCGTCGTCGTCCTCGTCGGGCCCGGGTGGGCCCTCGTCGGCGCCGCGATCGTCTACGCCGCGGCGGCGACCTTCGCCTGGCGGATCGGACGCACCCCACGGCCGGGAAGGGAGGGTGGCACCTCCGCGGTCGCCGAGCTGCGCGAGGGGTGGGTCGAGTTCTCCTCCCGCCAGTGGCTGTGGGTCGTCGTGGCGCAGTTCTCCCTCCTCATCCTCGCCTGGCAGGGCGCGCACACCGTCCTCGGGCCCGTCGTCGCCGAGGCCGAGCTCGGCGGTGCCGCGGCGTGGTCCGCGATCCTCACCGGGGAGGCCGTCGGGATGCTCGTCGGGGTGGTCATCGCCCTGCGCATCCGTCCGCGACGGCCGATCCTCGTCGCCGTCGTGCTCACCTCGACCACCGCCCTGCCGTACCTGCTCCTCGGCATCGGTGCACCCCTCGCGGTCATCGTCCTCGGGGGATTCCTCATGGGGCTGGGGATGGACACCTTCAACGTGCTCTGGCAGACGACGATGCAACGCGAGGTCCCGCCCGAGGCGCTCTCCCGGGTCGCCTCCTACGACGCCTTCGGCTCGATGGTCTTCGGCCCGATCGGGGTGCTCGTCGCCGGGCCCGCCGCGGTCCACCTCGGCGCCCACCCGGCGCTCCTCGTGTGCGCCGGGCTCATCGTCCTCTCCAGCCTCTTGGCCCTCCTCTCGCCGGAGGTGCGCACGCTGCACGCGCCGGACGGGTCGGACGATGCCGTCGCCCGGGGCGAGTACCCCGCGCCGGTGGACCCGGCGGCTCCCTGACCCCGGTCAGCCTCCCCGGCGGTCGGCGACGAGGGCCTCGATCCGCTCGGCGGCCACCGCCGCACCGTCGAGGTTCGCCACGCGCTCCGCCACCTCGCGGGCCCGCTCCCGCAGGAGCGGGTCCTCCAGCAGCCGGGTGACAATGCCGGGCAGCGCTCCGCGCCGCAGCCCGCGCGCGGTGAATCCCACCGCGTGCCCTGACCGTTCCGCCTCCCGGACATTCCACCGCTGCTCCGCCTGCAGGCCGATGCCGGCGAAGGGGGCCCCGGACGCGCACGCCGTCTGCACCGTGCCCTCACCACCGTGGACGACGGAGGCGTCGATGAGCCCGGCCAGCTGGTGCGCCGGCAGGTGGTCGACGACGTGCACGTGGTCGGGGAGCTCCGCGCGGTCCTCCGCGGTGAGGTAGCGCCCGACCGTCGAGACCACCGCCACGTCGAGGCTGCTCACCTCGGCGAGCACGCGCCGCGCGAGCGCGCGGTTCGCCGAGGACCCCATCCCCACGTACACGAGCGGTCGGTCACCGGCGGCGCGCGCGTGGACCGCTGCGGGCAGCTCCCCCTCCGAGCGGGCGTGGATCGGTCCGACGACCTCGTCCTTCGGTCCCAGGGGCAGCGGGTCCAGCAGCGGTGGGAGGGAGGCGATGAGGTTGAGGTCGCCGTCGAGCGCCTCGACCGTCGTCTCGGGCAGCCGGACGCCGTGCTCCCGGGCGACGACCCGGAAGGCCTTCGGGAGCCAGGACATGCGTGCTGCCGCCCCGCGGATCGCCCGCCCGGCCACGGCATTCGTCACCTCGACGAGGGTGCCGGCGCCGGCGAGGACCGGGAAGTGGGTCATCGCCGTGAGGTGCCCGCGGCTCATGGCGTAGGGCTTGACGTAGACGAGTGGGACCCCGGCCGCCCGGGCGGAGATGATCGTGCTGAAGGTCGACCCGATGACGACGACGTCGGGCGCCCAGTCGGCGATGAGGTCCAGCTCGCTCGCGACCCGCCGGCGCAGCATCTCGACGGTGAAGGGATGCCGCACCGAGCGGCCCTGGTCGACCGCGATGAGCCGGTCGGCGTCGGTGTCGTCGAGGGCGGGCTCGAGCAGGTCGAGCTCGAAGCCCGCGCGGGTCACCTCGCCGCTGAAGCGCTCGGAGTACCCGGAGAAGCGGATGTCGTGCCCGTCGGCGCGCATCGCGCGGGCCACCTCGATCCCCCGCGTCGTCTCCCCGAGGTTGAAGGTCTCCGGGGCAAAAAGCACTCGTGCCATGTCTGGTCCCACCCCCCTCGGGCGTCCGGCCCCACGACGGCCAGCGTAGGTGCGCGGACGCATAAGGTCACCCCATGACCCAGATCGTGCGACCCGATGCCCGCTACCAGCGCTCCTACCTCGAGGCGACGGACGAGTTCGCCGGAGCGCACCGGGACGGGGACGGGGACATGGCGCAGGAGGCCGACCCGGCCACCGGGTTCGCGGGCTTCGCCTTCACGCGCGAGGGCCTGGCCGATCCCGAGGAGTTCCGCCGCTTCGTCCGGCAGCGCCGCAGCGAGGAGCTGCCCGAGACCCCGCGCCCGAGCGGACGGGTCCCGTGCACCTTCCTCTGGGTGGTCGACGGCGACGAGTACCTCGGCTCCATCGCCTTCCGCCACGCGCTCAACGACTTCCTCCTCCGCGAAGGGGGCCACGTCGGCTACTCCATCCGCCCCTCGGCGCGGCGGCGGGGGCACGCGAGCACCGCCCTTCGTCAGGTCCTGGAGCTGGCCGCCGAGATGGGGCACGACCGGGTCCTCCTCACCTGCGACGAGGACAACATCGCCTCGCGCGCCATCATCGAGGGCGTCGGTGGCGAGTACGAGGACTCCCGCGTCGGCACGCGGCGCTACTGGGTGCCGACGATCGCCACGGATCGGCCGGCTGGAGCCCGCATCTCCTGACCGGTCGGGCATAGGCTCGGCCCATGGCCCGCGGCGAGCACGGCGAGGACGTCCATCTCGACGTCGGTGGACGGGACGTGCGCATCTCCTCCCCCGACCGGGTCTACTTCCCCGAGCGCGGGGAGACCAAGCTCGACCTCGCCCACTACTACCTGTCCGTGGGCGACGGCATCGTTCGTGCGCTGCGGGAGCGGCCGACGATGCTGCACCGCTACCCGAAGGGGGTGGCCGGCGCCAAGGTCCACCAGAAGCGCCTGCCGAAGGGGGCCCCCGACTGGGTCGAGACCGTGCGGCTCCACTTCCCCCGGTACGACCTCCACGCCGACGAGCTGTGCCCGACCGAGCTCGCGCAGATCATCTGGGCGGCCCAGATGAGCACGGTCGAGCTGCACCCGTGGAATGTCCGCCGCGCGGACGTCGACCGGCCCGACGAGTGGCGCATCGACCTCGACCCGATGCCGGATGCTCCCTTCGACCGGGTGCGCCGCGTGGCCGGGGTGTGCCGGGAGGTCCTCGACGAGCTGGGGATCGTCGGCTTCCCCAAGACCTCCGGCGGGTCCGGGCTCCACGTGTACGTGCGGATCGATCCGCGGTGGGAGTTCGCCGAGGTGCGAAGGGCGGCGCTCGCCTTCGCCCGTGAGGTCGAGCGGCGGGTGCCGGAGGACGTGACGACGACGTGGTGGCGCAAGGACCGCGACCCGGCGGCGGTCTTCGTCGACTACAACCAAAACGCGCGCGACCACACGATCGCGGCGGCCTACTCGGTGCGGGGCAATGCCACCGGCACCGTGTCGACCCCGATCACCTGGGACGAGGTGGCCGACGTCGAGCCGCGGGAGTGCACCATCGCGACGGTGCCAGAGCGCTTCGCCTGCCTGGGGGACCTCCACGCGACCATCGACGACGTCGCGCACGACCTGACGCCGCTGCTCGAGTGGGCCGACCGGGACGAGGCCGAGGGCGCGGAACCGCCCGCGGACCCAGAGGCCTAGCGGCGCAGGGCCGCGTCGACCCAGTGCGCGAGGCCGCGGTCTTCCTCGACGGCGTCCGGGGAGACGTCGAGCCAGCTCGGCCCCATGTCCTTCTCACCCATGAGCGCCACCTGCGCGTACCACGGGCCGGCCTCCCGGAGCAGCTCCTCGCTCTCGTCCGGGTCCACCCGCACGAGCAGGCCGCCACCTCCGCGGACCCCGACGAGGATCGCCCCGCCGACCATGAAGATCAGCGCCCCGAACATCCGCTTCTCCTCCCACTCGAGATCGTGGTCGGAGAGGGTCGTACGGACCCGGTCGGCGAGGTGCTCGTCGATGGCCATGGCTCAACAGTGCCACCTATGGTGGGCGGGTGCCCGAGCCCGTCCTCCTCCCCCACCCGGTGACGGGCGCCCCCTTCGCCTCGCCCGTGGAGCCGGGGACCGGCTGGCCCGACGACCTGGCGAGCGCCGACACCCCCGTCGCCCGGACCCCTGCGCAGGTGGGACGCCTCGCGCAGGGAGCCGTCGGTCAGGACGAGCTCGACGCCCGGATCTCCGTGTGCCGCGCCTGCCCCCGCTTGGTCGGCTGGCGCGAGGAGGTGGCGACGACCAAGCGGGCGGCCTTCGCCGACCAGCCCTACTGGGGGCGGCCCGTTCCCGCGCTGGGACCACCCGATGCACCGGTGGTCATCGTCGGCCTGGCGCCTGCGGCGCACGGCGCCAACCGCACGGGCCGCAACTTCACCGGGGACCGTTCCGGCGACTGGCTGTACGGCGCCCTGCACCGCGCCGGGTATGCCAACCAGCCGGAGTCCTGGGCCGCCGGTGACGGCCTCACGCTCGAGGGGGTGCGGATCATCGCCCCCGTGCGCTGCGCACCCCCGCAGAACAAGCCCACGACCACCGAGAAGCGGACGTGCGCGCCGTGGCTCGACGCCGACCTCGCCCGGAGCGCCCCCGTCGTCCGGTCGATCATGTGCCTGGGGTCGATCGGCTGGGACGCGACGATCGCCGGCGTCCGGCACGCCGGCTGGGAGGTGCCCCGCCCCAAGCCGAGGTTCGGGCACGGCGCCCGCGCGGTCCTGCGCACGCCCGAGGGACGCGAGGTCGCGCTCGTCGGCTGCTACCACGTGAGCCAGCAGAACACCTTCACCGGGAAGCTCACCGAGGCCATGCTCGACGAGATCATCGCCTCGCTGTAGTCCCTATGGTGGGGCCCATGGCTACCACCACCGCGCTCGTCGTCACCCGTCACGGAGGACCCGAGGTCCTCGCCCTCGAGGAGCGCGAGGTCCCCGCGCCCGGACCCGGCGAGGCCCTCGTGGAGGTCGCCGCCGGTGGGGTGAACTTCATCGACGCCTACAAGCGCGCCGGCATCTACCCCACCGACCCGCCCTACGTGCAGGGCTTCGAGGCCGCCGGCACGGTGCGTGAGGTCGGCGAGGGCGCGGCCGTGGCCGTCGGTGACCGGGTCGCCTGGTCCATGGTCGACGGCCTCCACGCGGGGCTCGTCCTCGCCGACGCCGAGCGGCTCCTCCCCGTTCCGGACAACGTCAACCTCGAGACCGCCTGCGCCGC
Organism: Candidatus Janibacter merdipullorum; assembly: GCA_019116945.1. Taxonomy (GTDB): domain Bacteria; phylum Actinomycetota; class Actinomycetes; order Actinomycetales; family Dermatophilaceae; genus Janibacter; species Janibacter merdipullorum. The sequence goes on from DXAR01000018.1 coordinate 18,614, forward strand.
AACGCTGCAGGGCATGACCGCGCACGCGCTCGTCACCGATTGCTACCGGGTCCAGGAGGGGACGGTCGCGCTCGTCCACGCCGCGGCCGGGGGCGTGGGCCAGCTGCTCACCCAGATGATCACCGCCCGCGGCGGTCTCGTCATCGCCACCGCGGGCTCCCCGGACAAGCTCGAGATCGCCCGCTCCCGCGGCGCCACCGAGCTCATCGACTACTCCGCGACCGACGACCTCGCCGGGGAGATCGCCACCGCCGCCGAGCGGATCGGCGCTCCGCGGGGTGTCGACGTCGCCTACGACGGGGTCGGCAAGGCGACCTTCGACGCGTCACTGGCGTCGCTGCGCACGCGCGGCACGCTCGTGCTCTTCGGCGGGGCTTCGGGGCAGGTTCCGCCCTTCGACCTCCAGCGGCTCAACGCGGGCGGGTCGCTCTTCGTCACCCGGCCCTCGCTGGCGCACTTCATCGAGGAGACGGAGGAGCTGCAGTTGCGGGGGCGCGAGGTCTTCGCCGACGTCTCCGCCGGACGCCTCGACATCGCCGTGGGTGGTCGCTACTCCTTCGCGGACGCGGCCGAGGCCTACCGGGCGCTCGAGGGGCGGGCCACCACCGGCAAGCTCATCCTCGTCCCCTGACGGAGACGTTCGGAAGTACTGCAGGTCGAGCCCGGACCAACGAGAGTCCGCGGCCGCGCGGGCCCCGGGCGATCGAGATGCAGTACTTCCGAACGCTGTGGACAACTCCGCGGACGATCGCGGTGCTCCTGCCACGCTCGAGCCATGTCAGCCGAGATGGCCCAGATCATCGCCCAGTGCGGCGGCACCGCCTCGCGTGCCGAGATCGGCGGCGTCAGCCAACGGCGGCTGACCGCGGCCGTCCGGGAGGGCCTGCTCCTGCGTCCCCGGCGAGGGGTCTACACCCTCCCCGGGCTCGACGCCGCCGTGGAGGGCGCGCAGCGTGCGAGTGGCGTCGTGAGCCACCGGAGCGCTGCGCTCCTCCACGGCTGGGGTGTCCTCCACGAGCCCTCCCGACCGGAGATCGTCGTCCCCCGGCACCTGCGCCTGGACCGCTCCCGGCGCACCGGTCTGCACCTCCGGTGGCGGGTCCTCGACGAGGAGGACGCGGTGAACGGCGTCACCTCTCCCCTGCGCACGGTCGTCGACTGCGCGCGTGACCTCGAGCTGCCCGAGGCCCTGGCCGTGGCCGACTCCGCCCTCCGCGCCGGCAGCCTCACCCGAGCGGACCTCACGGAGGCGGCCGCCGACCTGCCACGACTGGGCCGGGCACGGGCCAGCCGCGTGCTCGACCTGGCCTCGGCCGATGCCGCCAACCCCTTCGAGTCCGGGCTGCGCGCCCTCGCGACCGAGGCCACCGATGAGCTCTGGGTGCCGCAGACCCCGGTCCTCGTGAGGGACGGCCGCCTCCTCCACGCCGACACCGGGTGCGCCGAGCTGCAGATCGCCCTCGAGGCCGACAGCCACACCTTCCACAAGACACGGGCCGATGTGCGGCGGGACTGCTGGCGCTACACCGAGATGACCATCGCCCGGTGGGTCGTCCTCCGGTTCGCCTGGGAGCACGTGATGTTCGAGCCCGACTGGGTGCGCGACGTCATCGCCTGGGTCACCGGTCTACGGCGTGCTCCGACGCTCGCCCGCTCGTGCAGCGCGTGATCACCAGAGGAAGGCGACGGCCGCGTTGACGACCGCGAGCGCGGCGGCGACCCACGCGAGGGTCGTGCCGTTCTCGCCACGCTTGGACTTGCCGTTGCCGATCTCCGCGCAGGCGAGCACGGCGATCATGATGACGAGCTTGGTGCCGATCTTGGCGTGGTTGACCGGGTCGTCGCCCGCCTCCGCGATGGCCGTGAGGGCGAGGCCGAGGAGGAGCTGGATCCGGGCGCCCCAGACCTGGACGAGGTGGCCCCGACCGGCGATGGCCGGGCCGACGACGATGGCCAGCATGGCGAGCATGTGGAGGATGTAGAGGACGAGACGCAGGGATTCCATGGGTCCAAGGCTAGGGGCCGCCACACGCAAGTCCTACACGGGGTAGGACTCAGCCGACGTCGACGAGACCGTGCGCCTCGCCCACCATCCCGACGAGCGGGAGGGCGGACACCTCCGCCAGGGGAACCCATGCGGCGGCCCCCGTCGAGCCATCGATCTCCACGACCTCGGCCGCCGTCGGCCGCGGGCAGGTCGCCCGGTAGATGAGACGCACCGCGTGGAAGTCCTCGTAGTCGTCCTCCGGCACGTCATCGGCCACCCAGTGGCTCGACTGGACCTGGACGAGGTCGTCGACGATGACGTGCTGCCCCGTCTCCTCGTGCACCTCCCGCACGACGCCGTGCAGCGGCTCCTCCCCCGGGTCGACCCCGCCTCCCGGCAGGCTCCACCGGCCGGCGGCACCCCGCACCCGCTCCGACAACTGCGACATGAGCAGCCGCCCCTCGTCGACGACGAGGGCATAGGCCGCGAGCCGCTGATAGGCGCGCGTGCCCGGCGGACCGGGGTGCACCGCGACGGTGACCGCGGGATCCGCCAGCGCCGACACCGCGTAGTGCAGCTCCACGTCGTCGCCCTCGCCCCGGACGGCGCGTACGGGGTCGCCGGCCCAGCCGTGCTCCGCGAGCACGTCCGCCGGGTCCTGTCCCTGCCCCAGCGGCCACCGCCCCACGTCGCGGGCCACGACGACGATCCTCATGCGCCGGCCCGTCGGTACTCGGCGAGGGTGAGGTCCACGACGCGCTCCCAGGTGGAGGCCGTCGGGGTCGCGGTGTTGTGCCGGGCGATGCGCGTTCGCAGGGTCTCGTCCGCGGCGAGCCGCACGACGGCGTCCACGAGCCCGTGGTCGTCCCAGGCGAGGAGCCCGCTCGTGCCGTGCCGCACGACCTCGCTCACGCCCGAGTCCGCGCGGGCGATGACGGGCAGACCGGAGGTGCGGGCCTCGAGCGCCGCGATCCCGAAGGCCTCGAGCCGGGCCGGTGAGAGGTAGGCATCGGCTCCACGGTATGCGCGGGCGAGCTCCGCTCGTGGGACCTCGCCGCGCAGCGTCACCACCTCGGACAGACCGAGCGTCCGGATGCGGCGCTCGAGCACGGGCCGCAGGGCACCCTCCCCGTAGACGTCGAACGTCACCGCACCCGGCCCAAGCCGACGCGCGGCGCTCGTGAGGATGCCCAGCAGGGGACCGACTCGCTTGCGCGGCGCCAGACGGGCGGCCGTGACGAGCCGGACCGGCCGCGACCCGGTCCGCATCGCGCCCACCGGCCAGGCGGCGGGATCGATCCCGTTGGGCACCACCGCGACCGGCCGACCCGGGACCGCGCGGCGGATGCCGCGGGCAGCGACCTCCGAGACCGCGGACAGGACCGCTCCGCCTGCCGTCCATGACCGGACCAGCGGGCCCAGCGCGGGCCCTGCCCGGTCGAGGACGCAGTGGAAGGTGAGCGCCGTCGGCAGGCCCACCGCCGTCGTCACCCGCGCCATGTCCCAGGCGAAGGGGGACACCACCCCCAGGTGGATGTGCGCGACGTCGAACCCGCTGTGCCGCAGTCGCTCTCGGACCTTCGGCGGAGCGAGGGGGTTGACCGGTATCCCGCCGGGCAGCGGCAACGCCATCCGGTGCACGGTGGCGCCGCCGGCCACCTCGACGCGGCCGGGGGGCTCCCCCTTCGCCCCCGGGGTCGCGGTGAAGACCTCCACCTCGTGGCCGGCCCGCACCAGCTCCGCGGCGAGATCGCCGACCTGCGACTCGATGCCGCCGGTGCGCGGCGGGAAGCAGTCGGAGAGGAGGGCGACCTTCACGCGTCCAAGGGTGCCACGGGGTGGTGTGGGAACCTGTCCCCCGATGGACGAGCCCAGCAGGCCCCGCGCGCTCGTGGTCCTCCACGCGCACCCCGACGACGAAGCCCTCCTCACCGCCGGCACGATGGCCCGAGCCGCCGCGCAGGGCCACCGAGTCGTGCTCGTCGTCGCCACGGACGGCGCCCTCGGCCTCACCGACGAGTCCACCTACGGAGCGAAGGGAGCAGCCCTCGCCGCCACCCGCAGCCGCGAGCTCGCCACCAGCGCAAGGACGCTCGGTGTGGCACGCACCGTGGAGCTCGGCTTCGCCGACAGCGGGAGCGGACCCGAGGTCTACCCGGACCCACCCGGTGGACGGCGCTTCGTCCGGGTGCCGGTCGAGGAGGCTGCCGAGCGCATCAGCGCCATCCTCCTCGAGGAGCGCGCCGACGTCCTCACCACCTACGACCCGAACGGCGGCTACGGCCACCGCGACCACGTCCGGGTCCACGAGGTCGGGGCCCGGGCCGCCGAGCTGGCGCGCGAGCGCGGCCTGCCGGTGCGGGTCCTGTGGGCCACCGTGCCGCGGGACCTCCTCTGCCGGGCCCTCGATCTCGTCGCGAGGGTCTACACCTTCCCCGCCGAGTTCGACCGCGCCGCCTTCGACCGGGCCTTCTCGGCGCGGTCCGACATCACCCACCGGATCTCGGTGCGCCGCCACGCCCGCGCCAAGCGCGCGGCGATGCGCGCCCACGCCAGCCAGGGAGCAGGTGAGGGTGACCGCACCCTCGGGATCCTCGCGCGCATCCCCCGCCCCCTCTACGACCTCGTCCTCGGGCGCGAGTGGTTCGTCGACCCGGACGCGCCGCCGGGCACGGCCCGCACCGACGTCTTCGAGGGGCTCTCGTGACCGCCCCCGCCACACGACCGCGGGGTCGCCCCTTCGTCCAGGTCCTCCAGGTCGTCCTCGGACTCGTCGTCGCGATCGGCATGCTCGGCTGGGGCCTTCCGTACTTCGCCCAGACCTCGTGGTCGGAGGTCTTCGACGTCCTCGGCACCGTGCCGTGGTGGAAGGCCGTGGTCTTCACCGCGCTCGTCGTCTCGGGCCTCTACTGCTACACCTTCGTCATGACCGGGGCGATGCCCGGCCTGAGCCACACGCGGGCCCTCATCCTCAACGTCTGCGGTTCCTCGGTGTCCAACCTCCTCCCGGGCGGTGGCGCCGTCGGCCTCGCCGCGACCTTCTCGATCGCCAAGTCCTGGGGATTCTCCGTCGGGTCCGTGACGACGATGGCGGTCGTCACCGGCGTGTGGAATGTCCTGGCCCGTGCCGCGCTCCCCCTCATCGCCATCATCGGGCTCTCGTGGGGTGCCACCGAGCTGCCCCCGTCGATGCGGGAGGCGGCGGTCGTCGCGATCGTCACCGGCGGGGTCGTGCTCGCCCTCTCCGTCCTCGCCGTCGGCACCGACGCGGGTGCGCGGTCCCTGGGCCGGTGCCTCGACCGCCTCGTGCGCGCCGTCCGCCGCCGTCACGCGCACCAGATCGAGACCTCCCTCACGGGGATGCGCGCCCGGACCGCGGCCACGGTGCGCGAGGGGTGGCTGTCGATGACCCTCGGGATGGTCGGCTTCTTCGGCCTCTACTACGTCCTCTTCCTCCTGTGCACGGCGACGACGGGCATCGACCTCCCCTTCGGCCAGCTCTTCGCCGCCTACGCCATCGGACGCCTCCTCACGGCCGTCGGCGTCACCCCCGGAGGCGTCGGCGTCACCGAGACGGGCACGGCCGCCGCGCTCGTGGCCTGGGGTGCGGACCCGGCGGCGTCGATGGCGGGAGTCGTCCTCTTCTCGATCTTCACGCACCTGCTCGAGGTGCCACTCGGCGCCCTCGGGTGGCTCGCGTGGAGCCTCATGCCCAAGGCGAGCCCCGCCGAGCGCGACCAGGCCGGGGCCGTGGGCTGACGCGGTCAGCCGAGCAGGCGCGCGATCTGGTGGTCGTGCGCGCGCGTGGCCACCTCGTCGTCAAGGTCGCCCGGCTCGAAGGCGCGGCCCGTGGCCAGCTCGGCCGCCCACCCGATGAGGGTGTCGGCCAGCCGCGGGTTGGCCGGGAGGATCGGCCCGTGGAGGTAGGACCCGATGACGTGGCCGGCGACGGCGCCCTCTGTGCCGTCCGCGCCGTCGTTGCCCTGGCCGTGCCGGACCCGGCCGAAGGAAGCCTGCCCCGGCCCGCGCGTCGTCGCACCCGAGTGGTTCTCGTAGCCGACGACGTCACCGACGTCCGTCGACAGCACGACGGGACCGATCATCCGCTGCTCGTTGCCCCGGGTGGTCACGTCGAGGATGCCCAGCCCGGGCAGGGTCCGACCCTCGACGGTGACGAAGGCCTTGCCGAAGAGCTGGTACATCCCGCAGATCATGAGCATCGCGGCACCCTCGTCGGCGAGCCGGCGGAGGCGGTCGCCGATCCGCTCGAGGTCCGCCTCGACCTTCGCCTGGCCGGAGTCCTGGCCGCCGCCACCGACGACGAGGTGGGCCACCTCGGGGAAGGGCTGGCCGGGGTGGTGCTGGTGGACGACGGGCACGTACCCGTGGCGGCGGATGCGGGCGGCGAGGCACCGGGTGTTGCCGAGGTCGCCGTAGATGCTCATCTCACGGGGGTACATGTGGACGAGGTGGATCTCGCCCTTGCCCTCGTGCCCGGGGTCGGCCGGTCGGTCGGAGAGCTCCGGCTCGCCGAGGATCGTGACATCGCGGGGATCGCTCATGTGTCCTGCCCGTCGTTCTCGTCGCGGTCCACGCCCATCTCGGGCAGGTCGTAGCGCTCACCGAGCATGCGGCGCAGGGCGAGCATCGCCGTGTAGGAGGTGAAGATCCGCTTCGGCTCCCCCGCGTGGTCGGCGAGGAAGGTGTCCAGCGCCCGCCTCAGGTCGACCTCGGTCGCCCCGACGGGCACGTCGTCGTACTGCAGCCGCAGGGCCATGTCCCACCCACGGACACCGGTCGTCAGGGCGACTCCCTTGTCCCGCAGGGACTCGAAGCTCACATCGTAGAGCCAGGAGACGTCCCGGCCGTCCGCGTAGTCGTCGTTGATGGCGATCATCGTGGCGGTGGGCGTGCTGCCGTATGTGCCGAGGGCGACGGTGAAGCCGGCCGGGTTCTTCACGAGGACGAGCTCGAGCGTCGTGCCGTCGACGTCGATGACCTCACCCCGGCCGAAGGGGGGCGCCACCGCGCGCAGCGCCTGCTCGGCCGCCTCGGGCCGGAAGTCCGCGCCGAGGAGGTGCTTGGCCGTCGTCGTCGCGGCCGCGGCGTTGATCATCGCGGCGAGGCCACGCTGGCGCAGGGAAACGGGGCCGACCCGGCCCCCTTCGCCCTCGGCGCCGAAGGTGATCTGGAGCCGCTCCTCATCCAGGGGGTCGAGGAGCCCGTCGCGGGCACCGGCGGGAGGCGCGGTGAAGTCCTCCTGCTCCCGCGCGTCGTGCTCGGAGAGCTCGCTGATCCGGTCGGCGACCGAGGCACCGAGACCGAACCACGTGACGTCGACGCCCGGAGCGAGGGTCGCGGCGATCCTGTTGACGTAGGGGTCGTCGCGGTTGAGGACGACACCGTCGGAGGTCATCCCGGCGAGCTGGGTGAGCAGGCCTGCCGTGTGGTCGATCTCGGCGAAGCGGTCGAGCTGGTCGCGTGCGACGTTGAGGAGCAGCGCGTGCGTCGGGGCCACCGCCCGGCCGAAGTGGAGGGCGTGCGCCTCGTCGAGCTCGAGGACGGCCATGTCGGCGCGGAGCCGGCCGCGGCGCAGGGGCTCGCTGAGGAGGGAGGAGATGACGCCCCGGGTGAAGTTGCTGCCGGTCGGGTTGGTGAAGACCTCCTTGCCGTGGGCGCGGAGAACGGCGACGAGCATCTTCGTCGTCGTCGTCTTGCCGTTCGTCCCCGACACGACGACGATCCCGTCGGGGACGTCGGCGAGCGCGTGGGCGAGGAAGCCGGGGTCGACCTTCTCGGCGACGAGGCCAGGGAAGGCGGACCCGCCGGAGCCCCCTCCCCTCATGCGGGCGGCGCGTCGGGCGGCCTTGCCGGCGAGGGCGGCGATCGTCGTTCTCAGCACCGGATCACCCTAACGGGGAGCCGGGCCCTGGACGGTCCGCGTAGTCGGCACTGCGCTCCTGATCACATCGGAGGGCGATGGCGGCCATGACCTCGTCAGTGATCGCCCGGTACAGGCGCGCCTTGACGTGCTGCTCCTGCAGGGCGGCGACGTCGACGGGTGGGGCGAAGCGGACGGTGACCCGGTGCGGCCGCAGCCCGCGGGCACCGATCGGCTGGACCCGGTCGGTGCCGGTGAGGGCGCACGGGACGAGGAGGGCCCCGGTGGCGTCGGCCAGGCGGCCCACACCGGTCCGTCCCTTGTGCAACCGGCCGTCACGGCTGCGGGTCCCTTCGGGGTAGATGCCGAAGGCGCCTCCCCTGGCCAGGTGCTCCTCGGCGAGCTCGAGCGACCGGGCCGCGGCCCGCGCGTCCTCGCGGTCGACGGGGATCATCCCGCCGAACTCGCCGAACCACATCCGCTTGAGCCAGCCCTTCGCCCCCGTGCCCTGCACGTACTCGGCCTTGCCGAGGAAGCCGACCTTGCGGCCGGCGGCCAGCGGGATGACCATCGAGTCGACGAAGCTCAGGTGGTTGCTCGCGATGATGACCGGCCCGGTGTCGGGGATGTGCTCGGCGCCCTCGACCCGCAGCCGAAGGTAGGCACGAAGGGGAGGCCCCACGAGCACCCTGCGCAGGAGCCACTCGCCCGCGCGCATCGCACTGTTGCTGTCCACGACGTCAGGGTAGTCACCTAGGCTCCGACTCATGACGGACGTCCCACAGCAGCCGTGGCCGGTCCCCGGACCGCAGGCCGCGATGATGCAGCCGCCGCCCGGGTACGGGGCGATGCTCCTGACGCTGCAGGGCAGCGTCCTCACCGCGACCCCCAACTCGCCGACCCCGCGGATCGACGGGTACCCGGTCCCGGGCGCCTACGGCATGACCTTCTACCCCCTTCGTCCCGGACGGCACCGCATCGACGTCGACATGCAGTGGCTCCGTCGCTACGGGCAGGCGGGCATGGAGGTGGACATCCATCCCGGGCAGGTGGTCCCGGTCTTCTACGCGCCGCCGTGGCACCAGTTCACGACGGGGAGGATCGGTCACCACGAGCAGCCGCGCACCGGCCTGGTGACGATGCTCGTCCTGGTCCTCGGGATCCTCTTCGGCACGCTCGCATGCTGCGTGGGTCTCTCCCTCGTCGCCACCCTCTGAGGTCAGGACGACGAGCGCTCCCGTCCCGTCCCGTGCACATGGTCAGCCCCGCCCCAGAAGATCGTCCAGGCCCAGAAGATCGCGCAAGGGGTAGTACAGCGGACTACCGACCCCGCCGGGAGTGCCGTACATCACCGGGACATCCCCGAACATCTCCGTGGGTGGCGTGAAGGTGATCGGGTCGGAGGGGAGCAGGTCCGCGTAGGCCGGCGCGTAGAACGACCCCTGGAGCAGATTGATCACCCTCTTGAGGTGCTGGTACTCCTTGCTGTCCCCGAAGAGCTGGTCCGCGGGACCCCATAGGAAGGGTTCGAAGTCGAATCGCATCTGCTCGAGGGCGGCCCCGATAGAGATGAGGGTGCCCACGCCGGGGAACAACGCGGCGATCGCCGAGACCCCACCGAGGACGACCTTGCTCCAGACGTCCCGGAGATTGAGCTCACCGTTCATGATGTCCGCTCCGACACCCCAGGCATCGACGACCCACGCCACGACCCCGGCCCCGGGGATCACCTTCGCGAAGCGCCCCAGGAACTTGAGCACAGGAGCTGCCTTGCTCCACACCCCGGCCACCTTCGGATAGCGCTCCGGGAGGGTCTTGAAGAAGTCGCCGACGTCGTCCACACGCTTCGCGAGCTCCTGGATCATGCTCTTGATGAGCATGGGGATCGCGACCGCCGGGTTGCGCATGATGTCGCGAATCGTCTCGGCGACCAGGCGGATGCCGTCCGCGACCTTCTTGGCGATGTCCGTGATGACATCGGTGACACGATCGATGATGCTTGCGGCACCGGGGGTCGCGGGCCGCGGGGTGATGCCGGTCGCTCCCCAACCGCCCTCCGCCTGGGAGGCCCGCTCCTGCTCGTCCGCGTCCCTGAGCATCGCCGTGGCTGACTGACGAAGTCCTTGGGCCGCACCGGAGATCATCGGCGTGGCAGCCGACCACTCGCCGGCCAGCGCGTCGGCGTCGGGCCCCGCCCACGCTGACTCGAGGGTCTCCACCTGGGCCGTCCCCCTGGTGCGCACGGCATCCACCCGGGTGGCCAGGCCCTGGACCTGGGTGGCGATCTCCCGGACCCGGGAGACGTCCATGCCATGGCTGACGGTGGTCATGCGCTCCTGCTCGAGACGGTCCGTTGTCGTGCGGACCCGACCCTACGAAAGCTCCTCCACCCCGGCCATGGGGAGCACTCCCCCTTGACAGATCACACCCGGGCGTCCGCCGCCTCGCCGTCGACCTCTCGCAAAGTCGCATGCATCCGGGGGACCCAGGAGTCCCAGATCTCCTCCACGTCCCCCACCGTCCCGCCGCGGTACCGGACGCTCTCGCCGTTCAGGTCACCAAGGATCACGGCACCGTCGGGCTGGATGTTGATGATGGTCGTCGTCGGCCCGTCCCCCTCCGGAACCCGCACGAGGGTGCCGATGAGGATCGTGTCCTCGAGGAAGGACATCGTGCTCGTCGTCCCGATGCTTGCTCCCTCCACCTGCGGCAGCGAGACCGTCCGGTCCACATGCGGCGGAGCCGCTCCATCCGAGCCTGCCGGTAGCTGGTGCTGCGCCACGAAGACGTCCCGCTCGGCCGCATCCAGTCGGACCAGGGTGTGCGCATGGAATCCGTGCGGGGTCACCGTCTCCCGCAGGAAGAGGTCGTCCCGCACGTGGCGCAGCACGTACCACGCCTCGCCGATGTGCCCACGGATCTGGAGCGAGAGCTGCGGAGACAGCTTGCGCATCTCGAGTGCTGCCACCGTCGTCGTGGGGAGTTCGAAGGTACCCGTCCCGTCCTCGTCGACCTCGTTGCCCAGCCAACCTTGGGCCGCCAAGACCCGCATGGCCGTGACCGAGGCCACCTGCCGCTGCTCCTTCGACAACGTCCGGAAGTAGGCCCCCTCCGGGGCCGCCTCCTCCGGGGAGTTGCAGTACGCGTAGAGCTCCTCGTCGGTGATCACGGCGAGGGGCAGCGCCTGCTCCGACTCGAGGGCCAGCCCGATCGCGTGCTCCACGGACTCCGCCGGATCGTCGAAGAGTGCTTCTGGGGTCTCACGCTGCTCGCTCATGAGTCCATCGTCGCAGCGCCGCTCCCCCTTCGCTCACTCCCACTCGATGGTGCCCGGGGGCTTGCTCGTGACGTCGAGCACGACCCGGTTGACCTCTTCGACCTCGTTGGTGATCCGCGTCGAGATCTGGGCGAGGACGTCGCCGGGGACACGGGTCCAGTCGGCCGTCATCGCGTCCTCGGAGGAGACGGGCCGCAGCACGATCGGGTGGCCGTACGTGCGGCCGTCGCCCTGGACTCCGACGGAGCGGACGTCGGCGAGGAGGACGACCGGGCACTGCCAGATCTCCTTGTCGAGGCCGGCCGCGGTCAGCTCCTCGCGGGCGATCGCGTCGGCGCGACGGAGGATGTCGAGGTTGTGCTCGGTGACCTCGCCGATGATCCGGATGCCCAGGCCCGGGCCCGGGAAGGGCTGGCGGTCGACGATCGGGTCGGGCACGCCGAGCTCGCGGCCCACCTGGCGCACCTCGTCCTTGAAGAGGGCTCGCAGCGGCTCGATGAGCTTGAACTGCAGGTCCTCCGGCAGGCCACCGACGTTGTGGTGGGACTTGATGTTGGCCGCGCCGGTCCCCCCGCCGGACTCGACGACGTCCGGGTAGAGCGTCCCCTGGACGAGCCACTTGACCGGGTGCCCCTCGTCATCCCCTTCGCCGACGACGTCGCGCGCCGCCTGCTCGAAGACGCGGATGAACTCCCGACCGATGATCTTGCGCTTCTCCTCGGGGTCGGTGACCCCGGCGAGCGCGCCGAGGAAGCGCTCCTTGGCGTCGACGACGACGAGCCGGACGCCGGTCGCGGCGACGAACTCCTCCTCGACCTGCTCGGCCTCGCCCTGGCGCAGCAGCCCGTGGTCGACGAAGACGCAGGTCAGCTGCTCGCCGACGGCTCGCTGCACGAGCGCGGCCGCGACCGAGGAGTCGACGCCACCGGAGAGCGCGCAGAGGACACGGTCCTCGCCGACGGTCTCGCGGATGACCTCGACCTGCTCGTCGATGACGTTGTCCGCCGTCCAGTCCGGGGTGAGCCCGGCACCGCGGACGAGGAAGTTCTCGAGCACCGGCTGGCCGAAGGTCGAGTGCATGACCTCGGGGTGCCACTGCACGCCGTAGAGCCGCCGCTCGTCGTCCTCGAAGGCCGCGACGGCCGCACCGGAGGTGCTCGCGGTGACCCGCATGCCCTCGGGGGCCTCCGTGACCGAGTCACCGTGGCTCATCCACACCGACTGCTCGGCGGGCTGACCGTTGAAGAGCGTGGACTCACGATCGCTGACCTGCGCCCGGGTGGAGCCGTACTCCCGCAGGCCGGTCCGCGCCACGGTGCCGCCGAGCGCCTTGACCATCGCCTGGAAGCCGTAGCACATGCCGAAGACGGGCACGCCGGCCTCGAGCAGCGCGACGTCCAGGCCCGGCGCGTCGTCGGCGTAGACCGAGGCGGGGCCGCCGGAGAGGATGATGGCCGCCGGCTCCTTCGCGAGCATCTCGGCGACCGGCATCGAGTGCGGGACGACCTCGCTGTAGATCTTGGCCTCACGCACCCGCCGGGCGATGAGCTGGGCGTACTGGGCGCCGTAGTCGACGACCAGGACCGGGGAGGTCTTGAGGTTTTCCGTCACGGGCACAGGCTACCGGGGCTCGGTGAGGGGGCTGACCTCGCGGACGACGCGGCGCTCCTCGACGAAGGCGACGAAGGGGATGCACGCCAGCAGGAGGATGAGGATCATCCGGCCGACCGACCAACCGACCTTGAAGCCGAGGTTGGCGGTGAGGACGGCGAAGACCATGAAGATCAGCCCGTGCACGGGGGACCACCAGGCGAGCACGTCATTGCCCATGCCGTACTTGAGGACCATCTCGACGATGAGGACGAACATCGCCAGTCCGGCGACGACCGCGCTGACGCGGAAGAGGGTCAGGGCGGTCGCGATCGCCCGCGGATCCGCCTCGGGGACACTCGTCGTCTCGTCCGTGCTCACGCCACCTGCTCCTTCTTCTCCGCGGGCTCGGCCGCGGTGTCGTCACGGCGCGCCTCCTGGCGCACCATCTTCATCCACATCCACAGGGGGAAGGCCGCGAAGATCCACCACTGGAACGCGTACATGACGTTCCGGAAGTTCAGCGAGGTGTCCGGCAGCGGTGGCGGCACCCGGTCCACGCCGGAGGCCTGCGCGCTCCCGTCCTCCTCCATCGCGAAGGCGAACCCGTTGTAGATCTCGCCGGGCCAGCGGTTGACCAGCTGGGCGATGTCGACGGAGGTCATCTTCCCCTCGGGGAGGCCCCCTTCGTCGGGCGCCTCCTTGGGCGCCAATGAACCGAGGAGCTCGATGGTGCCGGAGGGGGCGACGGGCGGGGTCTCCCCCTTCGGGATCCAGCCCCGCACCACGGCGAGGTTGGCCCCGCTCTCCTCCACGACGAAGCGCTCCACGACCCACTCCCCCTCGACGTCCTCGAGGAGCCGGCCCACGACGAGGATCCGGTCCCCCGTGTACCGACCACGCGTCGTCACCCGCTGCCCGGACCCGTCGTCGGGGAAGCTCTCGTGCGGCTCCATCACCGACTCGAGGGACTCGACCGGCTGGTCCTGCACCTCCCGCACCGCGTCGGCCCGGGCCACGTCGTGCGCCACCGACCACTGCCAGCGGCCTGCGATGATGCACCCGATGGCGAGGACCACCGCAAGGGCGAGCAGTCCCACCCACTTGGGGCGAAGGGCGGTCCGGAGCACCGTCTCAGGGTACGTGGGCGACCTGGGTCACCCCGCGGTCGGGCCCAGCGGCCGGGGCACTCCTGCGTCAGGGGGCGAGCCGCGGCATCCCGAGGTCGACCTTCGCGCTCGCGTGGGTGAAGCGCTCCACCGCGCGCACCCGGGGCCGCACCGGCTGAAGGCGCACGTAGGCGTCGCCCTGCGCCGGGCGGGGGTCGCGCTCGCCCACGTTGGGCCACAACGAAAAGGCCCGCTCGGCCTGCGCGGTGATCGTCAGCGAGGGGTTGACGCCGAGGTTCGCCGACACCGACGAGCCGTCGACGACGCTGATCCCGGGGTGCCCCCACATCCGCTGGTAGGGGTCGATGACCCCCGTCGCCGGGGAGTCGCTGATCGGGACGCCACCGAGGAAGTGGGCGGTGAGCGGGATGTCGAAGGCCTCGCTCCACGTGCCGCCGGGGTGGAAGGGCTGCCCGAGCTTCTTCGACATCTCGTCGGCAACGACCGTGATGCCCCGGTGGCCGGCCTCGATGTAGGTGGGGTTCTCCTCGCCGTGCCCCTGACGCGAGGTCAGCCGCCGACCCCAGGGACTCCGCCGCAGCGAGGTCGTCAGGGAGTTGTCGAGGCTCTGCATGACGAGACCGATGACCGTGCTGTCGGCGAAGTGGGTTCCCGGGGGGAACCATGCCTTGAGCGCGGGCAGGTTCTTCGGCAGGGCCGCGAGCAGCTTGAGGAAGCGCGGGGTGACGCCAGTGCGCGGCGGCGCGAGCAGCGTGGTGAGCAGACCCATCGCATCCGACCCGTGGCCGTAGCGGACGTTCTCGATGTGCGTCGCCTCGTCCGGGTGGAAGGAGGTGGTGATCGCCACCCCCTTCGTCAGGTCGTCCGCTCCGGTCGGGGGCGTCGAGGCGAGCGCACCGACGAGGGCCTCGGAGTTGGTCCTGGTCAGCTCACCGAGCCGGTCGCTGATGCGTGGGAGCTCACCGTCGTCCTTCATCCGGTGCAGGAGGTTCTGGGTCCCCCAGGTCCCCGCGGCCAGGACGACGTGCCGGGCGGTCGTGACGCGAGCGGTCTTGTCCCCCAGCGCATCCGTGGCCTCGTGTCGGACCCGGAAGACCTCCTCGCCCGCGTCATCGGTACCGGGGACGAGACCGACCCGGGTGACGGTGCGCATCGGGAGGATCTGGGCCCCCAGCTGCTCCGCGAGGGCCAGGTAGTTCTTCATGAGGGTGTTCTTGGCACCCACGCGGCAGCCGACCATGCAGTTGCCGCACTCGGTGCACGTCGTGCGCTCCGGACCGGCACCACCGAAGTAGGGGTCCGCGACCCGCTGGCCCGGCACGCGGGCACCGTCGTCGTCGAAGAGGACCCCGACGGGGGTCTTGGTGTAGGTCTCGCCGACCCCCATGGCCTCGGCCGAGCTGCGCATCGCCTGCTCCACCGGGCCGTCGCAGGGGTTGGTCACGACGCCGAGCATCGAGCTGGCCATGTCGTAGTGCGGCTTGAGCTCGGCCTGCCAGTCGGTGATGTGACCCCACTGC
>DXAR01000112.1 GCA_019116945.1 Candidatus Janibacter merdipullorum
GCGGGAACACCGGGGAGGGGCTGCTCGTTGGCCTGATAGCCGCTGGTGGACCGGGGTCAGGTAGTTTCGTGCTGTTGCCCCGGCCTTGACCGGTGGCCGCCACGTCGTCGAGTCAGGAAGTCCGGGAAGACCCGTACCCGCATGAACGCCAAGAAGTTTTTCCGCTCCCCAGCCTTCTGGGCGCTGCTGCTCATCACGGTCTTCGGCCTGATGTTCCTCACCCAAGGCGAGGAGGAGTACGCCCGGATCGACACCTCGGCCGCCGAGAAGCTCGTCACCGACGGCAAGGTCGAGGAGGCGCACTTCACGACGGAGAACGTCCTCCAGCTCGACCTCAAGGACGGCGAGACCTACTCCGAGGGTGACACCGTCAAGGACGCGGACAAGGTCGAGACCGAGTTCATCGACGCGCGCGCCCGGCACATGCTCGACGTCGTCGAGGAGAACGTCGACGGCGTGCAGAACGACACTGTCGAGCGGCCGAGCATGTGGAGCAATGTCCTCCTCTCGATCCTCCCGCTGCTCCTCCTCGTGGCCCTCTTCTGGTTCATCCTCAGCCGCGCCCAGGGCGGCGGCTCCCAGGTGATGAAGTTCGGCAAGTCCAAGGCGAAGCTCGCGACGAAGGACACCCCGCAGGTGACCTTCGCCGACGTCGCCGGGGCCGACGAGGCCGTCGAGGAGCTCCACGAGATCGTCGACTTCCTCCGCGAGCCGAGCAAGTTCCTCGCCGTCGGCGCGAAGATCCCCAAGGGCGTCCTCCTCTACGGCCAGCCCGGTACCGGCAAGACCCTCCTCGCCCGCGCCGTCGCCGGCGAGGCCGGCGTCCCCTTCTTCTCGATCTCCGGCTCGGACTTCGTCGAGATGTTCGTCGGTGTCGGTGCCTCGCGTGTCCGTGACCTCTTCGAGCAGGCGAAGACCAACTCGCCGGCCATCGTCTTCGTCGACGAGATCGACGCCGTCGGTCGCCACCGCGGTGCCGGCATGGGCGGCGGCCACGACGAGCGGGAGCAGACGCTCAACCAGCTCCTCGTCGAGATGGACGGCTTCGACGTCAAGACGAATGTCATCCTCATCGCGGCGACCAACCGCCCGGACATCCTCGACCCGGCGCTCCTGCGCCCGGGCCGCTTCGACCGGCAGATCGCCATCGAGAACCCCGACATGATCGGCCGCCACCGCATCCTCGAGGTCCACGCCTCGGGCAAGCCCATGGCGCCCGGGGTCGACCTCCTCGCCGTGGCCCGACGCACGCCGGGCATGACCGGTGCCGACCTGGCGAATGTCCTCAACGAGGCCGCCCTGCTCACCGCCCGCACGGACAAGCAGTTCATCGACGACGGGATCCTCGACGAGGCCATCGACCGCGTCATCGCCGGTCCGCAGAAGCGCACCCGCATCATGAGCGCGCAGGAGCGCAAGATCACCGCCTACCACGAGGGCGGCCACGCCCTCGTGGCCGCCGCGATGAACCACACCGACCCGGTCACGAAGATCACGATCCTCCCGCGCGGGCGGGCCCTCGGTTACACGATGGTCATGCCGCTCGACGACAAGTACTCGACGACGCGCAACGAGATCCTCGACCAGCTGGCCTACGCCCTCGGTGGTCGCGTCGCGGAGGAGATCATCTTCCACGACCCCTCGACCGGCGCGTCCAATGACATCGAGAAGGCCACCGGTATGGCCCGCAAGATGGTCACCGAGTTCGGCATGAGCGAGAAGATCGGTGCGGTCAAGCTCGGCCAGTCCCAGGGCGAGGTCTTCCTCGGCAAGGACATGGGGCACCAGCGCGACTACTCGGAGAACATCGCCGGCATCGTCGACCAGGAGGTGCGTCGCTTCATCGAGGCAGCGCACGACGAGGCGTGGCACGCGCTCAACGACAACCGTGAGGTCCTCGACCGTCTCGTCCTCGAGCTGCTCGAGCACGAGACCCTCAACGCCAAGGAGCTCGAGGTGATCTTCGCCGACGTGCGTCGTCGCCCGAAGCGCCCGACGTGGCTCAGCAGCGAGCACCGGCACATCTCGACGATCCCGCCGGTCCTCACGCCCGCCGAGCAGGCCGCGATGCGTGCGCGCGACGGCGGTCAGGCCACGCCCGCGCAGGAGGCCCCCGCGGGGCCGCTGGCCACCGCCGTCGAGCCCGGCCGGGAGGTCACCGGGGACCCGGAGACGACCCAAGCCATCGACCGCGCCGCCGAGGAGGGAGCGACTCCCTACCCGGAGGAGCACCCGCCGACCGAGGTCCGTGAGGTCCCGCCGGGCGACTCCGTGGACGGCGACGGACGCGCCTGACCGATGACCGACGACGTCGATCTGGCCCGCATCGAGTCCGCGGTGCGGGAGATCCTCATCGCGGTCGGGGAGGACCCCGACCGCGATGGCCTCCTCGAGACCCCCGGGCGGGTCGCCCGGTCCTACGCAGAGATCTTCTCCGGGCTGCGCGCCGACCCCGCGGAGCTGCTCGCGACGACCTTCGACCTCGACCACGACGAGCTCGTCATCGTCCGGGACATCCCGCTCTACTCCACGTGCGAGCACCACCTCGTCCCCTTCCACGGGGTGGCCCACGTCGGCTACCTGCCGGGGACGAGCGGCAAGGTGACCGGGCTGTCGAAGATCGCCCGGCTCGTCGACCTCTTCGCCAAACGCCCCCAGGTGCAGGAGCGGCTGACCTCCGAGGTCGCCGATGCCCTCGTCGAGCACCTCGACGTCGCGGGCGTCATCGTCGTCGTCGAGGCCGAGCACCTGTGCATGTCGATGCGGGGGGTGCGCAAGCCCGGTGCCACGACGATCACCTCGGCCGTGCGCGGTCAGCTGCGCGACTCGACGACCCGCGCCGAGGCGATGGCCCTGCTCACCGGGGCCGCCCGGTGACCCACGCCCTCCTCGAGCAGCTCGCGGCCGGTACGGACCGCCCCGGGCCGATCGTCATGGGGGTCGTCAACGTCACTCCCGACTCCTTCAGCGACGGCGGCCGGTGGGTCGAGACTGACGCTGCGGTCGCCCACGGCCGGGCGCTCGTCGCCGCCGGCGCCGGGATCATCGACGTCGGCGGGGAGTCCACGCGACCGGGCGCGGAGCGCCCTTCCCTGGAGGAGGAGCTGCGCCGCGTCGTCACCGTCGTGGCGGCCCTCGCCGAGGAGGGTGTCGTCGTCTCCGTCGACACGATGCGCGCCGAGGTGGCCCGGGCCGCCCTCGACGCCGGCGCCGCGATCATCAACGACGTGAGCGGGGGACTGGCCGACCCCGCGATGCCGGCCCTCGTCGCCGAGAGCGGTGCCCCCTTCGTCGTCATGCACTGGCGGGGGCACTCCCACGACATGCAGTCCCGGGCCGTCTACGGCGACGTCGTCGCCGAGGTGTGCACCGAGCTCACCGAGCGCGTCGACGTGCTCCTGGCCGCCGGGGCGGCGCGGGAGCAGCTCGTCCTCGACCCCGGCATCGGCTTCGCGAAGACCGCGGCGCACAACTGGGAGCTGCTCGCCGGCCTCGAGCGGGTCGTCGACCTCGGCCTCCCGGTCCTCCTCGGCACCTCCCGCAAGGGATTCCTCGGCAGCGTCGGGCGAAGGGAGGGTGACGAGCGTCCGCTCGACGCCCGGGCCGTCGTCACGGCCGCGACGAGCGCCCGGGCCGCCCGGGCCGGCGTGTGGTGCGTGCGGGTGCACGACGTCACGGCGACCGTGGATGCGCTCGACGTGGCCTCGGCCCTGGGGGAGGTCCGGTCGGCATGAGCGGGGGCGACCGGATCAGCCTGCGGGGAGTGCGTGCTCGCGGCTTCCACGGGGTGCTCGCGGACGAGAAGCGCGAGGGGCAGGACTTCGTCGTCGACGTCGTGCTCCACCTCGACCTCGCGCCCGCCGGGACGAGCGACGACCTGACCCGCACGATCAACTACGCCGAGGTGGGCGCGGATGTCGTCGCCCGCATCGAGGGGCCCTCCCTCGACCTCATCGAGTCCCTCGCCGAGCAGATCGCCGGGGATGCCCTCGCGCGTCCCGGTGTCGAGGCCGTCGAGGTGACGGTGCACAAGCCCTCCGCCCCGGTGGGGGTGCCCTTCGAGGACGTCGCGGTGACGATCACCCGCCGTCGGGCGGTCCCCGTCGTCATCGCCCTCGGCGCCAACCTCGGTGACGCCGCCCGCCGCCTCGACGCCGCCCTCGACGACCTCGCCGGAGCCCTCGAGCAGGTGCGTCGGGCCCCCTTCGTCACGACGGACCCGGTCGGGGGACCGGACCAGCCGCGCTACACCAACTCCATCGCCCTCGCGACGACGGCGCTCTCGCCGGAGGCCCTGCTCGCCCGGCTGCACGCCGTCGAGGCCCGTCACGGGCGGGTGCGCGAGGTGCGGTGGGGGGCCCGGACCCTCGACCTCGACCTCATCCAGTACGGCGACCCCGCAGCCGGTACGGAGGTCATCAGCGCGGACCCGCGCCTGACGCTCCCGCACCCGCGTGCCCACCAGCGCGGCTTCGTGCTCGCGCCCTGGGCGCGGCTGGACCCCGACGCCCGCCTCACCGTCGACGGCGGGCCCGTCCCCGTCGCCGAGCTGCTCGCGGAGATCGACACGAGCGACATCGAGGAGACGGAGGCCGGCTCGTGCTGAGGGAGGGCGTGAAGATCCCGATGCTGGCCATCGTGGCTCTCGCGGTCACGGTCCTCAGCTGGGGGCTGGGCCGGTGGTGGATCTCCGGCGGCCACCCGGCGCTGCAGATCGGCTGGCTCGCCGGTGCCCTGCTCATCGGCATGGCCGTCATCGTGCTCGTCACCGGCTCGCGGATGTGGCGGATGCGG
The DNA here is from genome assembly GCA_019116945.1 of Candidatus Janibacter merdipullorum. Lineage (GTDB taxonomy): Bacteria > Actinomycetota > Actinomycetes > Actinomycetales > Dermatophilaceae > Janibacter > Janibacter merdipullorum. Next base: position 4,795 of record DXAR01000112.1, read on the forward strand.
CAGGGCCGCACTCATGTCGAGCCGGTCGTCGCGGCCCGGGTGCTCGGCCTCGCCCAGGCGAGCGCCCTCACGGGGGCGGTCATGGCGGGCGTCTACCTCGGTCAGGTCGTCGTGCTCCTGCCGGACCTGGCCTTCGCCGGTCGGGGAGGGCTGGCGCTGCGCTTCGGCTTCGCCGCCCTCGGCGGGCTGCTCATCACCGCCGCCGGCCTCGTCGTCCAGGCGTGGTGCCGGATCGACGAGGGCGACGACGAGGACCAGTCGGGCTGAGTCAGGCGACCATCTGGTCGGCCCAGACCACCCAGTTGCCCTCGTAGTGACCACCGCTCATCGGGGTGCCGGGGTCGCACGTGATGAGCCGGAGGACCGGCTCGGGGTTGTCGTGGTCCCAGATCGAGGCGTCCTGCGGGACGCCCTGCTTCGTCGCGGGCTCGGACTTGGTGATCTTGAACTTCACGGTCGAGCCGGATCCGTAGGTGACGGTCACGATGTCGCCGATCTCGACCTCCGGGAGGTTCCAGAAGACGTCCGGGTTGGAGCCGTGGTTGATGTGCCCGACGAGGATGCTCGCCCCCTGGTGGCCAGGCTTGGGCCATCCCGGCTCGGCGTACCAGCCGGCGGTGCCGAAGGGCGGTGCCAGCACCTTGTCGGCGTCGAGCTTCGTCGCCTGGAGGGTGGCATCGACGACGGAGCGGCCGCCGGAGTGGACCTGGACCCGGGTGGGGTCACCCGCGGGGGCCTGCTGGGACCCCTGGGCTGGCTGCGTGCCGCCGTCGGTGGTCGGCTGGCTGGTCGACGGCGTGGTCGAGGAGGAGGTGGGCGAGGACTTCTTCTTCGGGCTCGTCGACGAGGAGGTCGGAGTTTGCGAGGAGGGCATGATCTCCTCCGGCGGGACGTAGTCTCCGGGGTCGGCGCTCATCTCGTGGGCGTCACGCTGGGCCCA
>DXAR01000113.1 GCA_019116945.1 Candidatus Janibacter merdipullorum
AGGCCGAACCCGCTGCCGAGCACCGCGAAGCCGAGGAGAGTGGCGATGGCCAGCGCCGCGACCCAGAAGACCTTGGACTGCTTGCCGGCCGCGGTGAAGGCGTCGGGGCGCTGCCGGACCGCGTGGACGAGCGCATAGACCTCTGCCGCAAGGGCCAGGAGCCCGAGCGCGAGGATGATCCATCCCTGGATCTGGCTGATGATCTGCACCTGGCCAGCCTAAGCGGGGACGTCGACGACGAGGGTCACCGGACCGTCACCGTGGATGTCGACGGCCATGTCCGCGCCGAAACGCCCGGTCGCCACCTCGATCCCTCGCTCGCGCAGGCCCTCAGCGACGGCGTCGACGACGGGCTCCGCGACCGTACCCGGCGCCGCCGCATTCCACGACGGGCGGCGGCCCTTGCGGACATCGGCGTGGAGGGTGAACTGGCTGACGACGAGGACCGCTCCGCCGCAGTCGAGCACCGACTCCTCGCCGCGCATGATCCGCAGCTCGGCGATCTTGCGCACGGTCGTCGCGACCTCGTCCGGCCCGTCGTCGTGGGTGACCCCGACGAGCGCGACGAGGCCGGGGCCGATCTCCCCGACGACCTCGCCCTCGACCCTGACCCGGGCCGCGGTGACGCGCTGGAGGACGGTCCTCATGCGTCCACCAGGGGCAGGACCTCGACGGCCCCGACAGGACGTCCGTGGCCGAGCACCGGCTGGTGGGCGAGGTCCCGCAGCCCGGCCGTGTCGACGCCGAGGGCGAGCAGCGCCGCCGCGAGGAGGGCCCGGCGGGCGCGGGCGACGGGGGCTCCGTCCGCGACCTTGACCGCGATGCCGCGGCCGTCGGCCAGACCTGCGGCGTAGACCGACTCGGCACCGTCCTTGGCGATGAGGCCGGGGACCACACGCATGAAGTCCGTGACATCACGCCCCGTCCCACCGACCATGTGCGGTGCGGTGCGCATGGCCTCGGACACCCTCCCTTCGTCGGTCGCGGGGTCCGCGCCCGCGAGGAGCCCGAATGAGGCCGCGAGGCCGGCGAGGGGGACGGCGAAGAGCGGTGCGCCGCAACCGTCGACGGTCGTGTGCGTCACCGGCCCCACGACCTCGGCCGTCGTCGCGGCGATGGCCTGCTGGAGGGGGTGGGCCGGGTCGAGGTAGGACTCGGTCGGCCAGTCGTTGACGCGGCAGGTGACGAGCATGCCGGCGTGCTTGCCGGAGCAGTCCTGGGCCACCGGAGCCGGCTCCGTCCCGGCGGCGAGCCAGCGGGCGTGCTCGAGCTCACCGAGGGGCAGCGCCGGGGTGTTCCGGAGCGCGTCGAGGTCGAGGCCCACGGTCGCGAGGATCTCGCCGACGGCGTCCCGGTGCTCCTGCTCACCGGAGTGGCTGGAGCAGACGAGGGCGAGCAGGTGCGGCGGGAGGTCGAGACCGTGGCGGACCATCGCCAGGGCCTGGATCGGCTTGAGCGAGGACCGCGGCAGGACGGGATCGTCGACCCGCCCGTGACGAAGGGGGGGCCCCCCTTCGCCGTCGGTGGCGACGAGCGTCGCCCGGTGTGCGGACTCGACGAAGCCCCCGCGGGTCACGTGGACCAGCACGGGGGCCTCGTCGAGACTGGTGGTGTCAGGGGTCTGGGCGCTCACCCGCCGGAGGCTACCGGCCGCGACCTCACCACAGTGTCGGTTGGTGCGCGAGCGGTGCCCGCGCCGGAGCCTGGCTCCTTCAGTCGCCGACCTTGTCAGCAGCCTTGTCAGCGGCCTTCGTCGTCTTGGCGGCCGTCTTCTTCGCGGCGGTCGCGGTCGACTTGGTCGCGGTGCGGGTGCGGGTCGCGGCCTTCTTCGTCGTGGTGGAGGTCCGCTTGGCGGCGGTCGTGGTGCGCTTGGCGGAGCCAGAGACGGCCTTCTTGGCCTTGTCCGTGTCGACCTTGACGTCCACGTCCACCGAGTCGGCGACGGCGTCGGCGGCCTGGGCGGCCTCCTTGCGGCCGATGGTCAGCGTGGCCTTGGCGGAGCGCTCGACGTCGGCGACGGCCTTGCGGACGGTGGTGATGGCGCCCTTGCCGAGCGCGACGGTGGCCTCGGCCTGGCCGACGAGGTCCTGGGTGGCCTGCTGCTTGCGGATACGGGCGATGAGGTCCTCGCCGCGCTTGGTGAGGCCGGCGTAGTAGTTCTGCGCGTCGGTCGGGGCAGCCTTGACGCGGGCCTGGACCTTCTTCGGCTCGAGCTCGGCGCCGAGGGCGGCGATCTGCGAGGTGTACCCGCGGAAGGTCTCGACGGCGAGGTCGGTCGCGCCGACGGTGGCGTAGGTCTGGTCGGTGACGACCTTCTTGACGGTGGTGGTGACGCTCATGCCTTGCTCCTTGGGGTCTTCGTGGTCCGGGTGGGGCCCGTCGACGCTGCCGAGCCCTTCGTGCTACCCGCGGTCTTCTTCGCGGTGGTCCTGGTGGTGCGCTTCGCCGCTGCCTTCTGGGGCGAGGCCTTCGTGGCCGCCGTCTTCTTGGCGGCGGTCTTCTTCGCCGTCTTCCGGGGCGATGCCTGCGTCGACGTGGTCGGCGCGGATGCCGTCTCGTCCGTGACCGAGGGGATCTCGCCCGTCGCGGCGAAGGACTCGTAGATCTCGAGCAGGGTCTGGCGCTGGCGTGCGGTGAGGGCCGGGTCGGCGGCGATCGCTGCGCGTGTCGTGGCGGCCGCCTCCGCCCTCATGTCCTTGGGGTCGAGGAGGCCCGCCTGCACGTAGAGCGTCTCGGCCGAGATCGAGAGACCCTTGGCGATCTGCTGGAGGATCTCCGCGCTCGGACGCTTGACGCCCCGCTCGATCTGCGAGAGATAGGGGTTCGAGATCCCGGCCAGGTGCGACAGCTGGCGCAGGGACAACTTCTTCGTCAGGCGCTGCTCACGGAGGTAGTCGCCGAGGTTGTTGCCCAGGTTGCCGGGGAGGGCATCCAGCGGGTTCTTCGACATGCCCCCATTGTGCTTGCTCCAGTTAGCAGGTGCAAGCCCCAGTGAGCACTCGTGACCGGGATCTCATCACCGTGTGCGAAGGGGGTCAGCGCGGGACGATCTCCGTCTGCGCCGCGGCGATCGACGGGGCGACGAGGAGATCGGCCTCGGCGTCGGCGTTGCGCTTGAGCACCGCGAGCGCGATCGGCCCCTCCTCGTGGTGGCGGGCGGCGGAGGTGATCCGCCCGACGACCTTGTCCCCGAGGAGGACCTCGGCGCCGACCTCGGGGAGCGTGTGGCCGGACCCGTCGAGGTGGAGGAAGGCGAGGCGCCGCGGCGGCCGACCGAGGTTGTGCACCCGGGCGACCGTCTCCTGGCCGCGGTAGCACCCCTTGTGCAGGTGGACGGCGGTCCGCAGCCAGTCCACCTCGTGGGCGATCGTCCGGTGGTCGGTCTCGGCGCCGAGACGGGGCCGCCAGGCCGCGATGCGGAGGGTCTCCGCCGCCCACGTCCCGACGAGCTCCCGGTCACCGACGGCGGACGAGAGCTCGTCGACGGGCACGATGACCTCGCGCCAGGCCCGGTCGCGGCCGGGATGCTCCTCGGCCGGCGGGCCGTAGGTGGCGGTGTCACCGACGACCCGGGGCCAGGGGTCGAGCCACGTCGGGGGCTCGCCCTCGCTCCCCTCGCGCCCCACGCTCTCCCCGAGGACGGCGTAGCGGTCGGAGACGTCCTCGACCTCCACGCGGAGCATGAAGCGCATCGAGTCCAGCCATTCCGCGAGCGCCGGCGCAGTACGGGGCTCGACGGTGAGCCAGGTGCGCTCGCCGTCGTCGACGACGTGGAGAGCGTGCTCGACCTTGCCCTTGGGGGAGAGGACGAGCGACTCCGCCGACGTCCTCGGCGGCAGGTCGGTCAGCTGCTGGGTGGTCAGCGAGTGGAGCCAGGAGAGCCGGTCGGGGCCGGACACCGTGACGACGCCACGGTGCGACAGGTCGACGACGCCGAGCCCCTCGGCGAGCAGGCGCTGCTCGCGCATGGGGTCGCCGTAGTGGGCGGCCACGCCGGCGTCGATCCCGTCGCCGGGGACGGCCCCCGGGGCCTGAAGCAGTGGTGAGGCGGTCATGCCCCTCCTTCGGTGTCGGCTGCGCACTCGGCGCAGCGGCCATGGATGGCCATGTGGGTCAGGTCGGCGGCGAAGCCCGTCGCGGCGCCCAGACGCTCGACGAAGTCCTCCGCGACGGCCGGGTCGACCTCGACCACGCGGCCGCAGGCCCGGCAGCGGAGGTGCAGGTGGCCGTGGTGACCGGCCAGCCGGTAGGTCGGGGCGCGGTGGTCGAGGTGGGTGTGCTCGACGAGCCCGACCTCCTCGAGCGCGTCGAGGGTCCGGTAGATCGTCGATGGGGGGAGCTCGGGCCCCCCGTCGCCGTCGACGAGGGCCGAGATGGCATCCGGGGTGAGGTGGGAGCGGCGGGTGAGCACCGCGAGGACCCGGCGGCGCTGCTCGGTCATCCGCAGCCCGTGCCGGCGAAGCACCTCACCCGGGTCGTCCATGACCCCAATCTACGGCCCCTCGCCCGCCGCCCGGCCGGCGGCGTGGACCGTGGCTACCACCGCACAGCGTGGAGCCATACTCTATGCCCATGCTCGAGGAATTCGATGACTCCACCGACGAGTCGCGGGAGACCCGCCGGCGCCCTCGTCGACGCCTGAGCCGCCGTCGACGGATCGTCGTCTCCATCCTCGCCGTCCTCCTGCTCATCACCGTCGGCGTCGGCGGGTACGGCTGGTTCCTCAGCAGCAAGGTCGACCGCAACCTCGCCCACGAGGACCTCTTCGGGGACTCGCGCGAGCAGACGACGACGAGCCAGGGCCAGAAGCTCGTCGACGACGCCGGGGACAACTACCTCCTCCTCGGGTCCGATGCCCGCCCGGGGGACGGGGGCCGCTCGGACGTCATCCAGCTCGTCCACGTCGACGAGTCCAAGGACACCGTCTGGATCATCCACTTCCCGCGTGACCTCTACGTCCCCATCCCGGGGCACGGCGAGGACAAGATCAACGCCGCCTACGCCTACGGCAAGACCCCGCTGCTCGTGCGGACCATCCAGGACCTCGTCGGGGTGAAGATCGACCACGTCGCGATCACCGACTTCGAGGGATTCCAGAACCTCACCGATGCGCTCGGCGGGGTCACCGTCAACAACGCCCAGGCCAGCCCCAAGTTCCCCGAGGGCTCGACCGACCTCGACGGCGACAGCGCCCTCCAGTACGTCCGCGAGCGCAAGACCCTGGCGGAGGGGGACATCTCCCGCGGACAGCGCCAGCAGGCGTGGCTCAAGGGGATCATGAGCAAGACCCTGACCCCGGGCGTCCTGCTCAACCCCTCGCGGCTCAACCGGGTCATCGACGCCGGCACGGAGCACACGGTCGTCGACAACGACCTGACCGCGCGGACCATCCGCCGGGAGGCCATCGGGCTGCGCTCGATCCGTGGCGCCGACATCCACTTCGTCACCGCGCCCTTCAGCGGCTACGGGACGAGCCCCGAGGGTGCCTCCATCGACGTCCTCGACGAGCAGGGCATGAAGGAGCTCAGCGAGGCGCTGCGCACCGACGACATGGAGGGCTACGACGGGAGCTAGTCGCGGCTCCCGTCACTCGACCCGCTTGAGCTCCGCCGACAGGTGGCTCGTCATCGGCTGCCCGACCGCGGCCATGTCCATGACCCACATGAGGTTGGACTCCACGAGCCCGTACATCCGCGTGGCGGCCGAGTACTCCTTGGCCTGGGGGCTGCGGATGACCCCGTCGGTCTGCAACTGGATCCGGCCGGGCTCGACGGTGCCGTAGTACATCTCGACGATGCCGGTGGGGTGCGTCAGCAGCAGCTCGGCGTGCCCCTCCTCACCGGGGCGCCAGAAGCCCAGCTCGGTGCCGGACGGGCGGACCTTGTTCCCCTCCTCGTCGAGGATCCACGTGCGGCTCTCCCAGCGGAGGAAGGGGCGCTCGTCGTGGGTGACGACGAGCTCCTGCCCGAAGTTGGCCGACTCGATCGTCGGGTACCCGAGGACGCCGGCGCCCTCCCAGCGGCCGACGAGCCAGGCGAGGGGGGCGATGTCCGGATGGATCGTGGGATCGAGGGTGAACACCCCGCCATCCTAGGCAGGCCGTGACGGTCAGCTGATGGGCAGCCGGGACACGAGGTGGAGCAGCGGCCCGACGAGGAGGACCGAGGCCACGCCCGCGGCGATGCCCCCGGGGACGGTGTCGATCGCCGGTTGCGTCGATGTCGCCCGCCGCAGGGAGAGCGCGGCCCCCGCACCGATCACCCCCACGAGCGCCGCCCACGCCGCCAGGTCGTCGGAGAGGAGCCGGTGGACGAGGAGACCGACCGCGCCACCCACGACCATGCCCACCGGCAGCATCCATGCCGACGAGCGCGGACGCTCGGTGACGAGGTCCACCAGCGCGGCGACCGCGAGCGAGATCCCCGCCACGACCGTCGGGCTGGTGCCATCCGTCACCGTGCTCGCGAAGACGCCACCACAGGCGATGAGGACGACGCCGAGGGCGGTTCCGGCCAGCCCGCGGGCGAGATCGCTGCGTGCGGAGGCCTGGACGAGCGGGTGGAGGCACATGGCGATGACGCCTGCCGCGACCGCCGCGGGCGCCTGGTCGAGGAAGGGCTCCGTGTCCCGCGCCAGGAGTGCCGCCCCGAGGGTGAGCGTCGAGAAGGCGAGGACGAGGGAGGAGCCCACCGGGGTCGGCGAGCCCACGAGACGTGGCCAGCCGACCGCGACGACGAGCCCCGCGACGACGATGACGAGGACCTCGAGGAGGCGCTCGCCGCTCGCCGCCGCTCCGGCGAGCGCCAGTCCGGTGGCGACGACCCCCACGGCGACGAGCGGCCGGGGCCGGCTCGTCGCCCACGAGGGGTCGGCACCGTGGGTCCGGGCAGCGTGGGCCCGCCGGGACCCCCTGGTCTGGGGCTCGGAGGCTGAAGACATCACGAAGGGGAGGGTAACGGGCCCCGACCGCATATTCTGGGCGTCGTGGCCCGACTCCTCCTCCTGACGAACGACCTGGCGCCCAGCGCCGAGGTCGTCCCGGCGCTGGGGCTCCTCGGTCACCCCGTCCGCACCCTCCCGGCGGACGCCTCCGCCCTGCTCGACTCCCCCGACACCGATGTCGTCCTCGTCGACGCCCGCCGGGAGCTGCCCCAGGCGCGCTCCCTCTGCCGGGTCATCCGGGCCACCGGCACCTCGGCACCCGTCATCGCCGTGCTCACCGAGGGAGGGCTCATCGCGGTCACCGCGGAGTGGTCCGTCGACGACGTCGTCCTCGACACCGCCGGGCCGGCGGAGGTCGATGCCCGGCTCCGACTGGCGATGACCCGGTCCCCGGCCCCGGAGGAGGAGGACGAGCGCATCGTCGCCGGAGAGCTCGTCATCGACGAGCACAGCTACTCCGCCCGCCTCGGCTCCCGGATCCTCGACCTCACGTACAAGGAGTTCGAGCTGCTGAAGTACCTCGCCCAGCACCCCGGCCGCGTCTTCACCCGCGCCCAGCTCCTGCAGGAGGTCTGGGGCTACGACTACTACGGGGGCACGCGCACGGTGGACGTCCACGTCCGGCGGCTGCGCGCCAAGCTCGGCAGCGAGCACGAGCAGCTCATCGGCACGGTCCGCAACGTCGGCTACCGATTCGTACCCTCCCGGGACGAGGGCGGGCACGACGTCGGTGAGACGGTAGGGGCATGACGACCGAGGTCACCCCCTTCGCCACCCTCTCCCCCGAGCAGGTCGAGTCCGTGCGCACGGCAGCGGCGGCGGCCGGCGACGCCGACGGCGTCGCGCCGCTGAGCGAGGCCTTCCTCCTCGCGCTCCCCCGCGAGGGGCGGCACCTCGTCGCCGCCGAGGGCGGACGCCTCCTCGGCTACGCCCAGGTCCAGGCGGACGACTCCACCGAGCTCTTCGTCGCTCCCACCGAGCGGACGAAGGGGGTCGGCTCCGCCCTCCTGG
>DXAR01000114.1 GCA_019116945.1 Candidatus Janibacter merdipullorum
GTGAGGCCCCAGACGTGTGGATCCCGGACAGCTCCACCTGGATCGACGCCGTCGACTCGAGCAAGACCGAGGGGCAGTGGCTCGAGGGCCAGTCCATCGCCTCCTCCCCCATCGCCCTCGCCACCGGGTCCGAGTCGAAGGGAGCGACGTCCAGCGTGTCCTCGTGGACCCGCCTCCTCAACGAGGAGGGCTCACTGACCATGGCCAACCCCGACGTCGACACCGCGAGCCGGCTGGCCTTCCACGCCAGCCGCGTCGGCCAGCCGGACCGGATGGGCCTGCAGACCGGCAAGCGGTTGATCTTCATGTCCCGCTTCGCGGCCCCGTCGGTGAACAAGCTCTTCGACGACTACACGAACGACCCGTCGAAGTCGACCCCCTTCCCCGCGTCCGAGCAGCGGATCGCCACCTACAACGAGGAGGAGGGCGGGGACTCCCCCCTTCGCCCCGTCATCCCGAAGAAGGGCACGCTCTCACTCGACTACCCGTGGATCACCAACCCCGAGCTGAGCGGCGAGGCCCTCGAGGCCGCCGACCGGGCCCGCACCGAGCTCGGCACGCTCGAGATCCGCGACTCGCTGGCCGAGGCCGGATTCCGCGACGCGAACGGCCAGGGCGGGCCGGAGGTCGACGGGAAGGCCGCCCCCGAGGTCACCGAGCTCGAGGCCCCCGACCGGGAGGAGCGGATCGCGGCCGTCGAGCAGTGGGACCTCATGCGCACCGACATGCGCATGCTCGCCCTCGTCGACGCCTCCGGCTCGATGAAGTGGGACAGCCCCACCCCGGGCGAGACCCGGTGGGACGTGACGAAGGGGTCCCTCCTCAAGGGCGTCGACATCCTGCCCGCGGGCAGCCAGGTCGGCGGGTGGATGTTCTCCGTCGAGGACGGCTCCACGACGACCCACGAGGAGCTCGCGCCGGTCAAGCCGCTGAACTCCGCAGCCGGCTCCGGTGACCACCGCGACCGACTCAAGCGCCTCGTCAACGGCGGCGACAAGTACCTGGGTGGCGACACCCCGCTCTACGACGCGATCTGGGACGCCCACCAGCAGATGGTCAAGGACTACGACCCGGACTACGTCAACTCGATCGTCGTCTTCACCGACGGCGAGAACGACAACCCCAACGGCGGGCTCAGCCTCAACCAGCTGCTGGGCAAGCTCGACGACGCCTACGACGCGAAGCGCCCCGTGCGGATCATCACCATCGGCATGGGCGAGGCGGACGCGACTGCGCTGCAGCAGATCTCGGACGAGACCGGCGGGACCTCCTACATCGCCGAGACCCCCGATGACATCGAGCGGGTCTTCGTCCAGGCGCTCCTCGCTCGCGGCGGCTGACGCGTCACGACTTCATGACGGTGCGCCGGGTCGTCGCCCGTGGACGGCGACCGGTGGCACCATGTCCCCACCGGGCACGGACCCAGTGCCCCCTTCCCCGATGGAGGATGGCCATGCGCCGTGCCCATGTCGCACTCTTCGCCTCGCTCGCCCTCGGCGTGAGCACCCTCGCCGCCTGCGGCTCGGACTCCCTCGAGGAGGGCGGCGGCGGCTCCGGTCAGGAGAGCGGCGAGCAGACCGAGGTCGAGGTCGATGACGAGGTCGCCAAGCTCGTCCCGAAGGACCTCGAGGGCGCGACGCTCAACATCGGTTCGGACGCCTCCTACGCCCCCAACGAGTTCCTCGGCGACGACGGCAAGACCGTCGAGGGCATGGACGTCGACCTCTTCGACGCCGCGGCCGCCAAGATGGGCCTCGAGACGAAGTGGACCAATGCCCCCTTCGACGCCCTCATCCTCGGCGTGAGCTCGGACAAGTACGACATGGCCGTCAGCTCCTTCACCATCAACGAGGAGCGCAAGAAGCAGGTGTCGATGATCAGCTACTTCGACGCCGGCACCCAGTGGGTCGTCCCCAAGGGCAACGAGGGCAAGATCGACCCCGATGACGCGTGCGGCAAGAGCATCGGCGTGCAGAAGGGCACCGTCCAGATCGACGACCTCGACGCGCGCAGCAAGCAGTGCGAGAAGGACGGCAAGAAGCCGATCAAGCAGGTCGTCGACCAGGAGCAGTCCAAGGTCACCGCGAGCCTCATCTCCGGAAAGACCGAAGCCATGCTCGCCGACTCCCCCATCGCCCTCTACGCGGTGAAGCAGAACGACGCCGAGCTCGAGTCCCTCGGCGACATCTACGACTCGGCCCCCTACGGCATCGTCGTGCCCAAGGAGGACACGGAGTTCGGCGAGGCGATCGCCGCCGCCTTCGAGTCCATGAAGGAGGACGGCACCTACGACGAGATCCTCGAGAAGTGGGGCAACGAGAGCGGCGGCATCGACGAGTTCACCGTCAACCCCTGATGACGACGAGCCACGACGCAGCGGTCCCCCCTTCGCCCGACGAAGGGGGGACCTCCTCCGCCGAGTACGGCCCGATCGACGCCGTGCCCGTGCGCCACCCCGGCCGGTGGGTGGCCCTCCTCGTCATCGCGGTGATCTTCGCGATGATCATCTCCAGCCTCGTGACCAACGAGCGCTGGGACTGGCCCTACGCCTTCCGGGTCATGAACTACAACCCGGTGCTCGAGGGCCTGATCAAGGGCACGATCATCGCGACCATCGGCTCGATGATCATCGGCGTCACCCTCGGCACCGTCGTCGGGATCATGCGGCTCTCCGACAATCCGGTGCTGACGTTCGTCGGGTTCCTCTACACGTGGTTCTTCCGCGGGATCCCGCGCCTCGTGCTCGTCGTCCTCTTCGGCACCGGCATCGGCTACCTCTACCCGCGCTTCGACATCGGGCCCTTCCCCTTCAGCCAGCAGCTCGCCGGTTGGCTGGGCCTGAGCAACGACCTCACGCTCTTCACGCTCAACGTCAACGAGATCAGCACGACGCTCGTGTGGGCGATCATCGCGATGGGTCTCTCCGAGGCCGCCTACATGGCCGAGATCGCCCGCGCCGGCATCATGAGCGTCGACGACGGCCAGCGCGAGGCCGCAGCGGCGCTGGGCATGAGCCCCGGTCTGTCGATGCGCCGCATCGTCCTGCCCCAGGCGATGCGGGTCATCATCCCGCCGACGGGCAACGAGACGATCGCCATGCTCAAGGACACCTCGCTGCTCGCCTACCTCCCGCTCGCGACGGAGCTCTTCAACCAGACCCAGATCATCGGCAACCGCACGCTGAAGATCATGCCCTCGCTCATGGCCGCCTGCCTCTGGTACCTCGTCCTCACGAGCGTGCTCATGGTGGGCCAGCACTTCCTCGAGAAGCGCTTCGGTCGCGGCTACGGCAACACCGCCGTGGAGACGAAGCGGGATGTCAACCGGACCAAGCTCACGGGCCTGACGATCGGAGGCGGCAAGTGACCGACATGCCACTCGTCCACGCGGTGCAGGTCCGCAAGTCCTACGGCCCGAACGAGGTGCTCAAGGGCATCGACCTCGACGTCCACGCGGGCGAGGTCGTCTGCCTGCTCGGGCCCTCGGGCTCGGGCAAGACGACCTTCCTGCGGTGCATCAACCAGCTCGAGGAGATCCAGGCGGGCCGGATCTTCGTCGACGGCGACCTCATGGGCTACAAGGACAAGGGCACGAAGGGGGCGAGCAAGCTCCATCGCCTCAAGGACAAGGAGATCGCCGCCCAGCGTCGCGAGATCGGCATGGTCTTCCAGCGCTTCAACCTCTTCCCGCACATGACTGCTCTGGAGAACGTCATGGAGGCGCCGGTCAAGGTCAAGGGCCGGCGCAAGGCCGAGGTCCGGGCCGAGGCGATCGACCTGCTCGACAAGGTCGGGCTCGGCGACAAGGTCAGCGCCTATCCCGGCCAGCTCTCCGGGGGCCAGCAGCAGCGCGTCGCCATCGCGCGGGCACTGGCGATGCAACCCAAGCTCATGCTCTTCGACGAGCCGACCTCGGCGCTCGACCCAGAGCTCGTCGGTGAGGTCCTCGAGGTCATGCGCGACCTGGCGAAGCAGGGCATGACGATGCTCGTCGTCACCCACGAGATGGCCTTCGCCCGGGACGTCGCCGACCGCGTCGTCTTCATGGACGGTGGGGTCGTCGTCGAGGAGGGCCCGCCCCGCCAGGTCATCAACGAGCCGAAGCAGCAGCGGACCAAGGACTTCCTCAGCCGGCTGCGCACCGAGCACGAGCGGGTCGCGGAGGCGGCCGCCGAGCTGCTCTGACGCGTCGGTCGGCACCCCGGCGTAGGGTGTCGCGGTGCGCCGTCTCCGGGGCCTCCTGGCCGACACCCGCCCCCTCGGGGTGCCCGCCTACCGGCGGCTCTTCACCGCCCAGATCGTCACCGTCATCGGGGCCCAGCTGACGGTGGTCACCGTTCCGGCACAGATCTACTCGATGACCGGGTCGAGCTCCTACGTGGGTCTCACCGGGCTCTTCGGCCTCGTGCCCCTCGTGATCTTCGGGCTCTACGGCGGGTCGCTCGCGGACCACGTCGACCGGCGACGACTCCTCACGGTGACGACGTGGGGTCTCATCCTCACCTCCGCCGCCTTCTGGGTGCAGGCGGCCCTCGGCAACACGAATGTCTGGCTGCTGCTGTCGATCTTCTCCCTCCAGCAGGCCTTTTTCGGGGTCAACCAGCCGACGAGGTCGGCCGTCCTCCCCCGGATCCTCCCGGCGGAGCTGCTCCCCGCGGCGAACACCCTCAACATGACGGTCTTCACCGGTGGCGCCATCGCCGGCCCGCTCGTCGGCGGCGCCCTCATCCCGGTCCTCGGCTTCTCGTGGCTCTACCTCGCCGACACGCTCTTCCTCTTCGCCACGCTCTGGGCGGTGATCTCCCTCCCACCGCTGCCCGTCGCGGTCATCGCCGGCTCCTCCCCCGGCTTCCGCTCGGTCGTCGACGGGTTCGTCTACCTCGCCACGCAGCCCGTGCTCCTCATGTCCTTCGTCGTCGACCTCATCGCGATGGTCTTCGGCATGCCCCGCGCGCTCATCCCCGAGATGGCCCACGTCGACTTCGGGGGCCCCGAGGAGGGCGGCCTCGCCTTCGCCCTCCTCTTCTCCGCCATGCCGGTCGGGGCCTTCCTCGGGGGCGTCCTGTCCGGGTGGGTCTCCCACGTCGAGCGGCAGGGCCTCGCGGTCACCGTGGCGATCCTCGTCTGGGGCGGCGCGATCATGGGCTTCGGCGTGGCCGTGGCGCTCGCCGACGGCCTGCTCGTGCCGTGGCTGGCCATCGCGTGCGTCTGCTTCGCCCTCGGCGGGGCCGCGGACACGGCGTCCGCGGCCTTCCGGTCGACGATGCTCCAGACCGCGGCGACCGACGCGATGCGCGGTCGGCTCCAGGGGGTCTTCATCGTCGTCGTCGCGGGCGGCCCGCGCGTCGCCGACGTCGTGCACGGCCTGGCCGCCGGCCGGATCGGCACCGCGGCGGCCACCATCGGCGGCGGCGCCCTCGTCATCGTCCTGACGCTCGTCGCGACCGCCGCCGTCCCCGCCTTCGTCCGCTACCGGGTGCCGCGGGCTGCGTGACGGCGAGAACCCTGACCATTCGCTGACCGCCTCTTCACACCCGACTCATGTGCACGGCGCACATGATTCATGCCGTGGGTCAAGGCTGACGGGCATGCCCCTGACACGACGCCACGCCCTCGCCGGTGGACTCACCGCCGGTGCCATCACACTCACGGCCGCCCCTCCCGCGCAGGCGAGCTCCCCCCTTCGCCACCCGGGGGGTCCGGTGCGCCAGGACCCCTTCACCCTCGGTGTCGCCTCCGGCGACCCCACCCCCACCGGTGTCGTCCTGTGGACCCGTCTGGCCATGGACCCCCTGGCCGACGACGGGAAGGGAGGGATGCCCGGCCGCGACATCCCCGTGCGTTGGGAGATCGCGGACAACCCGCGGATGCGCGGACCCGTGGCCCGCGGGACGGTGCGCGCGCGGGCGAGCGATGCCCACTCCGTCCACGTCGAGGTCGAGGGCCTGCGACCGGGCCGCGAGTACTGGTTCCGCTTCCGGACGGGGCGGCACGTCAGCCCGGTCGCCCGCACGATGACCTCCCCCGCAGCCCACGAGATGCCCGCATCGCTGGCCATGTCCTTCGCCAGCTGCTCGCACTGGGAGACCGGGTACTTCACCGCCTACCGCTATCTCGCCGACGACCAGCCCGACCTCGTCCTCCACCTCGGGGACTACCAGTACGAGTACGCGGCGAAGACCGACGGCAGTACGCCCCGGCAGCATGCCGGGCCCGAGACCGTCGACCTCGCGACCTACCGGCTGCGTCACGCCCAGTACAAGACCGACCCCGACCTCCAGCAGGCCCACGCCGTCGCGCCGTGGCTCGTCGTCTGGGACGACCACGAGGTCGACAACAACTGGGCCGCCGGCGTCCCCGAGAACTCCGACCCCGACCAGTGGAATGACACCGCCCAGCGATTCCTCGCCCGTCGGGCCCACGCCTTCAAGGCCTACTACGAGAACATGCCGCTGCGCCGCTCCTCGATCCCCCGCGGCTCCGACATGAAGATCTATCGGCGGCTGCACTGGGGCCGGCTCGCGACCTTCCACATGCTCGACACCCGCGGGTACCGCGACGACCAGGCCTGCGGCGACGGCTGGGACGACAACTGCGAGGAGGCCCTCGACCCGAGCCGGAGCATCACCGGAGCCGCACAGGAGCAGTGGCTGGCACAGGGCTTCCGGGACAGCACCGCCCGGTGGGACCTCATCGGCCAGCAGGTCTTCTTCACCCAGCGTGACGGCAACGAGGACCCGGACATCCGCAATGCCAGCAACGACGGCTGGGACGGCTACGTCGGGTCCCGCGACCGCGTGACCCAGTCCTGGCAGGACGCGGGGGTGCGCAACCCGGTCGTCCTCACCGGCGACGTCCACAAGCACTGGGCCGCCGACATCAAGACCGACTACACGGACCCGGACAGCCCGGTCGTCGGTACCGAGCTCGTCGCCTCCTCCGTGACGAGCGGCGGAGACGGAGACCCTGAGTGGTCGGACCCGATCATGGCGTGGAACCCGCACCTGAAGTTCTCCGGCAACCAGCGCGGGTACGTCCGGACGTCGATCACTGGGGACGGGATGCAGGCCGACTTCCAGTCGCTCGATCGCGTCACCACCCGCGGCTCGGCGATCCGGACCCAGGCGAGCTTCCGGATCGCCGACGGGGTGCCAGGCCTGCAGGCCTGACCCGCCACCAAGGCCCCGTCAGCCGCCGCCCTTCGTATCGTCAGCCGCCACTCGACCTGCTGCTGACGATACGAAGGGCTGCCTGCAGCCTTTCGTGGCCGGGGGTGGGGTGAGTTGTGCGGTGCCGCCCCGAGGAGTAACTTCTACTACGTCATGTCGTACTAATCGACGTAGGAGACTTCGTGGACGTCCTCGATCTCGCGCGGTGGCAGTTCGCCATCACCACCGTGTACCACTTCTTCTTCGTGCCGGTGACGATCGGGCTCTCCGCCATCGTGGCCTGGTACCACTCCCGGTGGATCCGGACGCGAGACGAGGGCCACCTGCGGATGGCGAAGTTCCTCGGCAAGCTCTTCACGATCAACTTCGCCCTCGGGCTCGTCACCGGCATCGTCCAGGAGTTCCAGTTCGGCATGAACTGGTCCTCCTACTCCCGCTTCGTCGGTGACATCTTCGGCGCACCCCTCGCGCTCGAGGCCCTCCTCGCCTTCTTCCTCGAGTCGACCTTCCTCGGGCTGTGGATCTTCGGCTGGGGCCGCATCCCCGAGAAGCTCCATGCGGCGACGATGTGGATCGTCCACATCGGCACGCTGCTGTCGGCCTACTTCATCCTCGCCGCCAACTCCTTCATGCAGCACCCGGTGGGCTACCGGATCAACCCCGAGACCGGCCGCGCCGAGATGTCGGACTTCATCGCGATCCTCACCAACGAGGTCCAGCTCGTCGCCTTCCCCCACGTCATCACCGCCTGCTACCTCGTCGGGGGCGCACTGGTCATGGCCGTCGGGCTGCACAAGCTCCGCCGCCTCACGGCGAAGGGGGGACCCGACGCCGACCGCCGGATGTACCGCCACGCGGCCCGGCTCGGCGCCGTCGTCGTCCTCGTGTCCGGCCTGGGTGTCGCGATCAGCGGCGACGTGCAGGGCAAGGTGATGACCGACGTCCAGCCGATGAAGATGGCGGCCGCCGAGGCCCTGTACGACACCCCACCCGAGGGCGAGTGCGCCCCCTTCTCCGTCCTCACCATCGCCGGGCTGGGCGGGGAGGACCCGACGCACGTCATCGAGGTCCCCTGCCTCCTGTCCTTCCTCGGCACGGGGAGCTTCGACGGGCAGGTGCGCGGCATCGCCGACCTCGAGAACGAGTACCGCGCGAGCTTCTCCGACGGCGAGCTCACCCAGTCCGACACCTACATCCCGCCGATCGCGATGACCTACTGGAACTTCCGGCTCATGATGGCCACCGGGTTCTTCGCCATGGCCGCGGGCGCGTGGGTCCTCTGGGCGACCCGCAAGGGCCGCGTCCCGATGCAGCGGTGGGTCCAGGGGCTCATCGTGCTCGCGCCCGTCGCGACGGTCCTCGGCCACAGCTTCGGCTGGATCTTCACCGAGGTGGGCCGCCAGCCGTGGGTCGTCTTCGGCGAGATGGCCACGCACACCGCGGTCTCCCCGAGCGTGGGCACCGCGGACGTGTGGACGTCGATGATCGTCTTCACCCTCCTCTACGGGGCGCTCGCGATCGTCGAGGTCAAGCTCCTCCTCACCTACATCCGCCGCGGCGCCGAGCCCTTCGAGGAACCCCGCCTCGTCGAGGACGACGAGCCGCTCGAGTTCGCCTACTGACCCGGGAGCACTGCCATGGATCTCGTCCTCATCTGGTTCATCCTCCTCGCCGTCCTGTGGACCGGCTACCTCGTGACCGAGGGCTTCGACTTCGGCGTCGGCATGCTCCTGCCGGTGC
Organism: Candidatus Janibacter merdipullorum; assembly: GCA_019116945.1. Classification (GTDB taxonomy): domain Bacteria; phylum Actinomycetota; class Actinomycetes; order Actinomycetales; family Dermatophilaceae; genus Janibacter; species Janibacter merdipullorum. Next base: position 8,909 of record DXAR01000114.1, read on the forward strand.
TCGAGGGCGACGGCGACGACCGCAACGACCGCCGCCGCACGATGCTCACGACCATCGGCCCCCACTGGGACGGCAACGAGGTGTGGCTGCTCACCGCGGGCGGCGCGACCTTCGCCGCCTTCCCGCACTGGTACGCCACGATGTTCTCCGGCATGTACCTCGCGCTGCTGCTGCTCCTCGTGACGCTCATCCTGCGCAACATGGGGCTGGAGTACCGGCACAAGCGCTCCGACCGGCAGTGGGTGCAGCGCTGGGACCTGACGATCGTCGCCGGGTCCTACCTCGCCCCCTTCCTCGTCGGTGTCGCGCTGACCAACCTCGTCGCGGGGATGCCCATGACCGAGCACACGATGGGCAGCACGCGCTACACCGAGTTCGACGGCTCGCTCCTCAGCCTGCTCACCCCCACGGCACTCCTCGGCGGACTGACGCTCACCGTCCTCTGCATGGCGCACGGTGCGCACTTCCTCGCGCTCAAGACCGACGGGCCCATCCGCGCGGAGGCCCGCGCTGTCGCGACGAGGGCCGGCCTCGTCTCCGTGGTCCTCGCCGTCGCCCTCATCGCCGTCCTCGGCCTCCAGCGCGGCACGACCGCCTCCTGGGTGGTTGCCGGTGTCGCCGCCGTCGCCCTCCTCGCGGCGCTCGCCGCCAATGCGAAGGGGGCGGAGGGCTGGGCCTTCACCGGCACCTCGGTGACCATCGGGCTCACGGTCGTGAGCTACTTCCTCATGCTCTTCCCCAACGCGATCAACGGCCGGGACGCCAGCCCCGACCTCACGCTGAAGGCAGCCGCCAGCTCGCCCCTGACCCTCGAGATCATGACCTGGGCCGCGGTGGTCTTCACGCCGATCATGCTCGGCTACACGGTGTGGAGCTACTGGATCTTCCGCCGTCGGCTGTCGGTGGAGCACCTGCCGCGGCCCGCGGAGCAGCCCACCGGGGTGCACTGAGATGAAGCCCTTCGACCCACGCATCCTGCGGGTGGTCCCGGCCACCCGCAGGCCGGTGGCTGCCCTCGCGGGCATCGGTGTGGCACAAGGCATCGCGACGATCGGGACGGCCTTCGCGCTGGCCTCCCTCGTCGTCGCCGTCGTGCGCGGCGACTCCCTGCTCGGGCCGGCGCTGTGGGTCGGCGGGCTGTTCGCCCTTCGTGCCCTGCTCGGCGCCGCATCGGAGACGATCGCCGCCCGCGCCGGCGCCCTCGTGGCGACCCGGCTGCGAGAGGACCTGCTCGAGGCGTGGTCGACGCGGACCATCGAGGAGCGCCCCAGTCGGGACCGCGCCCTGACGCTCGCCGCTCAGGGGACGAGCACCGTCGAGCCCTACATCGCGAAGTACCTCCCCGCGCTCGTCTCGGCCGCAGTCGTGCCGGTGCTCGCGATCGCCTGCCTCGTCGTCGTGGACTGGCCGAGCGCGGTCGTCGTCGTCCTCACCGTGCCTCTCCTCCCCCTCTTCGCCGCCCTCATCGGGGCGACGACGCAGGAGGACACCGACCGCCGGTGGGGCTCGCTGCGCGACCTCTCCGGGCACTTCCTCGACGTCATGCGGGGACTTCCGACCCTCGTGAGCTACGGGCGGGCGGAGCGCCAGGTTGAGGTCATCGGCGCCGTGAGCGAGCGGCACCGCCGCGCGACGATGCGCACCCTGCGGCTGGCCTTCATGTCCGCCGCCGCCCTGGAGCTGCTGGCGACGATCTCGGTCGCGATCGTCGCGGTCGTCGTCGGTCTGCGGCTGACGACCGGGTCGGTGGAGCTCCTCGTCGGCCTCACCGCGATCCTCCTGGCGCCCGAGGCCTACTGGCCGATCCGACGGGTCGGCACGGAGTTCCACTCCGCCGCCGACGGCGCCAGCGCCCTCGAGGAGATCCTCGCCGAGCTCGAGCCGCATTGCCCTAGGGCGATGCAGGATTCCGCGGATTCCCTGAGGGAAATGCGGACGAAGGGGGGCGAGGCCGGGCGTGCCGTCACCCTCACCGGCGTCACCTACACCTACCCGGGGACGAGCCGGGCCGTGCTGGAGGACCTGTCCTTCACCGCCGGGCCGGGACTCACCGTGGTCACTGGGCCCTCTGGCTGCGGCAAGACGACCCTCCTCGAGGTCATCGCCGGCATCCGGGGGGCGGACTCCGGCGAGGTGGTCGCCCCTGAGGTCCACCTCGTGACCCAACGCCCCTTCCTCGGCGCGGGAACCCTCCGTGACAACCTCACCATCGCCGGCCCGGTCGAGAGCCATGACGTCTGGGCGGCCCTGCGGGCCGTCGGTCTCGACGGGGCCGTCGCCGCGCTCCCGGACGGCCTGGACAGTCCTCTCGGCGACGACGGATTCGGTCTCTCCGCGGGCCAGCGCTCCCGCCTCGTCCTCGCCCGGGCACTGCTCTCCTCCGCGCCCGTCGTACTCCTCGACGAGCCGACCGCCCACGTGGACCCCGACTCCGCGGCGACCATCGGGGAGGTCATCGCCCGCCTCGCCGAGACCCGGACGGTCATCGCCGTGACCCACCAACCCGACCTCGTGGGCCGCGCCGACCAGCACGTCCACCTCACCCCCGCCACCGCGCCACCCGGCGCGGGGATGCGCGATCCGGAGGTGGCCCGATGAGCCGGCTCAGCCCCCTTCGCCTCGACCGCGGCCTCATCACCGCCGGCCTCCTCGGCGGCGTGGCCACCGCCTCCGGGATCGCCCTGACGACGACCTCCGGCTGGCTCATCGTCCGCGCCGACCAGCGCCCGCAGATCATGCTGCTGCTCACGGCGATCGTCGCCGTGCGGACCTTCGGCCTCGCGCGCCCGGTCTTCCGCTACTGGGAGCGTCTGCGCAGTCATGACGCAGCGCTGGCCGACCTCGCTGACCAACGCACCCGGACCTATGCCGGTCTCATCCCGCTCACCCCGGCCCGGCTGGGGAACCGCGGCCGCGCGGACCTGCTCACGGGCATCGTCGACGACCTCACCGACGTCGTCGAGGCCTCCGTCCGCGTCACGGTGCCGGCGATCGCCGCCCTCCTGGCCGGAGTCACCGCTACGGCACTCACCGCCCTCGTCGAGCCGCGCGTGGGGGCCGTCCTCGCCGGCATGCTCCTCGCGACCGCAGGGGTCGCGTGGATCGCCGACCGACTCGAGTCCCGGTCGCAGGCAGAGGTGCTCGCCGCCCGAGCCGAGGTCGCCCGGATCGCGCACCTCACCGCTGACCACGCCGACGAACTGCGCTCCATCGGCGGGACGGGCACCGCAGCACGGTGGCTCGAGGAGGCGCACACCACCCTGCGCGCCGCCGTCGACCGCCAGTCCCGCGGTCGCTCCCTTAGTGCCGCAGCCGTGCTCGTCATCACCGGGGTCGGCACGCTGGCGAGCGCCTCCTTCGCGACGACCTCGGGCGCGAGCACCCCGCTCATGGCCCTGCTCGTCCTCGCACCCGTGGCCACCGGCGAGGCCCTCGGAGTCCTCACCGACGCCACCCGCACCCTCGCCAGGGCCCGCGCCTGCCGGGAGCGCCTCGACGCCCTCCTCGGCCAGTCCCCGGCCGCGGCCGACTCCCCGTCGGCGACTCCGCACCGCCCCTCCGGCGACGGCACCCCGCTCCTCGAGCTCCGCGGGGTCACCGCGGGCTGGGTCCCCGGGCGCACCGACGTCGGGCCACTCGACCTGACGATCGACCCGGGCGAGCACATCGCCCTCACCGGACCCAACGGTGCCGGCAAGTCGACGGCTCTCGCCGTCCTCGCCCGCCAGCTCGACCCGGGCTCGGGCACCTACGCGATCAACGGGACCGACGCCACCGAGCTGGACCTCGACGCGGCGCGGGCGATCTTCGCGATCGTCGACGACGAGCCCCACGTCCTGGCTGGCAGCCTCCGGGCCAACCTGCGCTTCGCCGCACCCGACTCGGACGACGAGGCCCTGGCGGACTCCCTTCGCCGAGCAGGGTTGGGGCCATGGCTCGCCGGGCTCGAGGACGGCCTCGACACCCGACTCGGTACCGGGGGCCTGAGCATCTCCGGTGGCGAACGCACCCGGCTGGCCATCGCCCGCGCCATCGCCAGCGGGCGACCCGTGATCCTCCTCGACGAACCCGTGGCCCACCTCGACCACCCGACCGCCGAGGCGGTCATCGCGGACCTGCTGCGGCACGCGCAGGGACGGTCGGTGATCATGGTGACCCACCACGGAGTCGGCCTGGACCGCATGGACCGCGTCGTCACCATCACCACGGAAGGAGCCGGTCGTGCCCAAGAGCACATCACTGGGTGACCTCGAGCAGGCGGTCATGGATGTCCTGTGGTCCGCCGAGACCGGCCTCACCGTCCGCGAGGTCCTCGACGGGCTCACCGGTCGTGAGCTCGCCTACACGACGGTCATGACCGTCCTCTCCCGCCTCGAGGCGAAGGGGGTCACCACCCGCGAGCGCGACGGCCGGGCCTGGCGCTACCGGCCCGCCGCGACCCGTGAGTCGCTCACCGCCGAGGCGATGCGCAGCCCGCTGCACGACCTGAGCAACGAGGACCGGCAGGCCGCGATCCTCCATTTCCTCACCGAGGCGAGCGCCGACGACCTCGATGTCGTGCGCGCCGCGATGGCCGAGGTGGAGGCGAAGGGGGACCGCCCCCGGCGTCGACGTGGACGGGCGACGGCAGACTCCCACGAGTGATCGCCGCCCTGCTGCTGCTCTGCGCGGCAGCCCTCATCGCCGCTCCGCACGGGCTCGTGCGCCTCGAGCGGCTGCGGCGCAGCCCTCGAGCGGCTCTCTTCGTCTGGCAGGCGCTCTCCCTCTCCGCTGTCCTGTGCATGCTCACGGCGGCGCCCATCGCGTGGCTGCGGGTGCGCCCCCTGCCGCTCGTGCCCGAGGTCGTCGTGCTCGTCGTCGCGACGATCACCTCGATCGGCGTCCTCGTCCGGCTGCTCACCAACGGGCACAACGTCGGTCGGCGCATCCGTGCCGCGCGCGCCGAGCACCGGGGGCTCGTCGACCTCGTCGGGCGCCATGAGGGTGACCACACCCGCGTGCTGCCCTCGGAGCGCCTGTCCGCCTACTGCGTGCCCGGCGCCGGCTCGCGCCTCGTCATCACCGAGGCCGCGCTCGTGGCCCTCCCCGGGGACCAGCTCGCCGCAGTCGTCGCCCACGAGGAGGCGCACCTGAGGGAGCGGCACGATCTCGTGCTCGAGTTCTTCACCGTGCTCCACACGGCCAGCCCCCGGCTCATGCGCACCGACGCCGCACTGCGCGAGGTGGCCCTGCTCGTCGAGGTCCTCGCCGACCGCGCCGCCCGCGACGAGGTGGGCGAGGTGGCCCTCGGCCGGGCGATCCTCTCGCTCGCCGAGGCCGCCGGGGCCGGGACGACGCAGGCCGACCTCACGCCCGGCGCCTCCGCGGGCGCGGGGGCTGCGGCGACCCGGATCCGCCTGCTCGTGGCCGACGACCCAGCCCCCTGGCAGACGCTCGTGCTCTACCTCGTGTGCGCGGCAGCGCTCGTCGTCCCGCCGGTGCTCGCCGCCGTCGCCTCGACCTGAGCCGTCAGCTCACCGCGGCGGCGGCCCCCAGGTACCACCGGTCTGCGGTGGGGGCGGTGTCGCCGGGGGTGGCGGAGGAGCCGGAGGGCGGGGACCGGTCGACTCGTCGGGGTCGCTCGGCGCCCAGGCCTGCTGCGCCGGAGGGCGGGTCTGGGTGAGGAAGTCCCCGTGACGGCCGGCGCGCTCCGGTGGCGGCTGCGGGATGCCGTCCGAGCCGCCGTGCCGCTCCGGCGCCGCCGGCAGGCCGGCCGGAGCCCCGCCGGCAGTGTGCAGCACGAAGTCCCGGATCGCGCCGCGCTGCTCGAGCGACCGCAGGGTCTCCATGATCCGCTGCTGGGCGCCGGGATCGGCCGGGCGGCCGGTGGCGGCGAGGTACGCCAGCACCCCGAGGTCGCGGTAGTGCTGATCGATGTCGCCGAGGTCCTTGCTCGCCGTCGCCGAGTCGAAGGCACTGTCGGCCCGTCCCGCCAGGTTCTCGTACCCGGACCGCGCTCTCTCGAAGAAGCTCATCGACATCCCTTCGCGCTCTCCCCGGGCACCGGCGCCCGATGGGGAGTCCTCACCCTAGATGGCGGGGCACCTCTGGCTCTACAGTGTCGCCCAGTCGGCGTCCGCAGGGGGACGCCCCACGCGAAAGGTCGATCCATGCCGATCCACGGTTCCCTCTTTCAGGACTTCAAGGAGGAGCAGACCTCCGACCAGTTCTCGCTCCAGAACAAGAAGCTGCTCAAGGTCCAGATGGGTCACGGCCCCGTCATGGCCAAGGTCGGCTCGATGGTCGCCTACCAGGGCGATGTCCGGTTCGAGAATCAGGGCTCCGGAGGTGTCGGGAAGTTCCTCAAGCAGGCCGCCTCCGGTGAGGGCGTGCGGATGATGACGTGCACCGGCAACGGCGAGCTCTTCCTCGCCGACGCCGCCAGCGAGGTGCAGGTGATCTACCTCGAGAACGACATGATCTCGGTCAACGGCAACAGCATCCTCGCCTTCTCCGCCTCCATCGAGTGGGACATCCACCGCATCCAGGCCCGCGGCGCGGTGATGACCGGTGGCCTGTACAACGTCACCCTCCGCGGCAGCGGCTACGTGGCGATCACGACGAAGGGGGAGCCCGTCGCCCTCGACGTGGCCAGCGCACCCACCTTCGGCGACGCCCAGGCGGTCGTCATGTGGACCGGCGGCGTCCGGATGGACATCAAGGTCGACACCGGTGGCCTGAAGTCGATGGTCCGCGGCGGTACCGGGGAGACCTTCCAGATGGCCTTCGGCGGCCAGGGCTACGTCCTCGTCCAGCCGGCCGAGAACGTCGCCCCCGGCGGCCACCAGAGCGCCTAGCCCGGTGCCTCACCCCGCGACGGTCGGCAGGGCGGCCCCCCGCAGACCGTCGCGCCGGGTGGCTGCGGTGGCCGGACTCCTCACGGGCGCGGCAGGGCTCGGTGTCGCCATCGCAAGCATCGGTGTCGCCGAGTCCGTCCTCGTCGGCGGCGAGACCCGCGAGTGGTGCGAGGGGAAGCAGGGTTACGACAGCAACCACGGACCGATCGAGCGGTGCGTCCGCGAGCGGGCCAACCACAACCTCATCGCCTCCGACGAGCACGACATCGAGCTGTACCGCAAGGAGTCCGGCGGGGCCCGCTACGAGGTCCACCCCTGGCCGCTGACCGGTCAGCAGGTCGAGGTGGAGTTCGGCGACGACTCCGTGACGGTGAGCGATGGCCACGGCATCAGCGCGACCTACCCGAACTCCGTCTTCGACGACGTCCGCTGACCCCGCCCCGGGGGTCAGCGGACGTCAACGTCCCGTGACATCCGCGTCCCCCTCGAGGGGTGACCGACACGGGCACGGGGAGCATGGGCGACAATCACCCTCATGCGTGTTCTTTCCACGATCCCCAGCGAACTCCGGTGATGAGCGACTTCCCCACCGCGGGCGACCCCGGCTTCAGCGACCCCGACACGCTCGGAGCCATCCCCCCGGTGGTGTCGGTGACCTACTGCGCCGACTGCGGCAACTCCGCCAACCGCGGGAGCCACATCGCCTGCCGCCAGCACCTCGAGACCCAGCCGCCCACGTACTGCACCACCTGCCGCCGCCAGCTCACCGTGCACCTCGAGGGGCGCGAGTGGACCGCCACCTGCAAGAAGCACGGCGAGTCCTCGGGCACCCTCGCCGAGGCATAGGCGCCACGAGGGCCACACGGTGAGACGACTGGTGGCAGCCCTCGCCCTCGTGGCGGTGCTCACCGGCTGCGGGGAGCAGCGTCCGGAGCCGGTCGAGGACGCCACCCAGCTGGAGCAGAACCTCCCCACCGAGGTCGGCGGAGTGCGGCTCATCGCCTACAACCCCGCCGAGGACTCCGGGGTCATCGACGTCGACGGCGAGCCGACGGAGGTGACCGTCGGCGACGTCATCGAGGTGGGCGAGGTCGACTACGAGGTGGTGCAGATCGTCCCGGACGGTGACGCCGAGGAACCCGACGGCTGGATCTCGATCCGCGAACAGTGAGCGTCAGCGGGGCTCGTCGCCGTCGATGAGCGTCTCCAGGGCCCGGCGAAGGGAGGCGGCGTCCGCCTCCCCGATGCGCGCCACCCACGCGTCCTCGACCTCCCTGAAGAGGCGACGGACCAGGTCCTGGGCACGCTCCCCCTTCGCCGTCAGGGCCACGAGTCGAGCCCGCTGATCGCTCTCGTCCGGGCACACCGCGACATAGCCGGCGCGCTCGAGGTGGGCGATCTGCTGGCTCACCGCCTGCTTCGTCACGCCGCACTGGGTCACGAGGTGGCTGGCGCGGCGTGGCCCGTCGGCGAGATGCCGCAGGACATTGCTCGAGTGGGCGAGGGAGAGCTGGTCGAAGGACGACTCGCGCAGGCGCTCCTCGAAGTCGGCGACGAAGAGGGCGTGCGCGCGGGAGAGCAGGCCCACGAGGGGGGCCCGCCCGCGGTCGTCGCCGGCGCAGGCATCACCGAGGGCCCCCCGTGTCACCTCGTGCGTCGACTCCATGGCTCAACGATAGCCGTATGGTCAAGCGCTTGACTTTAACGAAGGGCGGCGCGCATTCTGGTCAAGCACTTGATCAATCAATCATCCGGGAGTCCCCCCATGAACGTCCTCGTCCTCGTCGGCAGCCTGCGCGCCGGCTCCACCAATCGCGCCCTCGCCGAGGCGGCCCTCGCCCACCTGCCCGCGGGATCGACCACCACCGTCTTCGACCGCGGTGCCGACCTCCCCCACTACTCCGAGGACCTCGACCTCGAGGGGTCCGCCCCGGCGATCGCCACCGAGCTGCGGGAGGCCACCGCTGCCGCCGACGCCGTCATCGTCGTCACCCCCGAGTACAACGGCACCCTCTCCAGCGTCGTCAAGAACCAGATCGACTGGCTCTCGCGCCCGCGCGAGGACGCCGCGATCGCCGGCAAGCCCGCCATCGTCATGGCCGCCTCCGGGTCGCCCCACGCCGCCCAGTGGGCCCGCACGGACGCCGTCCGCTGCCTCCAGGTCGCCGGCGCCGCGGTCGTCGAGGACACCTTCGGGGTCGGCGCCTCCTACGAGGCCTTCGCGGAGGGCCGGCTCCTCGACGCCGAGCTCGACGCCCAGCTGCGCGGACTCGTCGGCCGCCTCGCGCCCGTCACCGTCTGACCGACCCCACCGACAGACCACCTGCCCGGGTGGATGCCGCAGTCCGCGACATCCATCCGGGCAGCTGCGTACCCCCTGCGCGCGCATCCTCGAAGGGGATTTTGCACTGAAGCACCGATGGTGCAACACTGCACTTTGTGACGAATAGTGCAACGGGCGTTCGGGGGGACCGGCGCTCGATAATCATCTCCTGCGCCCAGCAGCTCGCCGTGAAGTGCGGCTACTCGGGCTTCACCTTCGACGACCTCGCCCAGGCCGTCGGCGTCTCCCGTCGCACGCTCTTCAACCACGTCTCCTCCAAGGAGGAGGCCGTCCTCGGGGTGCTCCCCGAGATCACCGACGAGCAGGTGGAGACGCTGAGCGCGGGCGGCCCGAGCGGGCACCTCGTCGACGACCTCATCACGACGATCCTCGACAGCCTCAACGCCGACTCGGGGTCGCCGGAGGACTGGCAGCAGCTGCACGACGTGGTGCTGCGCAACCCGGAGCTCCTCGCCCGCATCCAGTCCTTCGTCGACGACCTGAGTACCCACCTCGTCACCCACCTCATCCGCCGCCCGGGGGTCGATGACGACACCGCGTGGATGGCCCTGTCGATCGCCGGCGGCGTCGTCGGTCGATCCGTGCGCGACTGCATCGACGACCCCACGCGGGGGCCCCTGCGTGCACGCGCCCAGCACAACCTCGCCCTGACCCGGGAACTCGTCACCGACCGGCAGTAACCCCCCCTTCGCCCCACCACCTCGGCCTCGACGACGCGGTCGGTACACCACCCACGACGCCCGAAAGGCACCCCATGGCACATGCCCTCTACCGGCTCGGCCGGCTCGCGCACCGGCGCTGGCCGGCCTTCATCGTCGGCTGGCTGGCCGTCCTCATCGCCATCGGCGGTGCGGCGGCGACGATGTCGCAGCCGATGAGCGACAAGTTCACGATCCCGGGCATCCCCTCCGAGGAGGCCCAGTCCCTGCAGCAGGAGCTCTTCCCCGACGCGGAGGACCCTCTGGACGCCCCGGCGGCCACCGTCGTGGTCGTCGCCCCCGAGGGCGAGAAGCTCTCCGACCCGGACAATGCGAAGAAGGTCGAGGCCCTCCTCACCGACCTGCGGGAGGTCCCCCAGGCCGGCGACCCGGAGCAGTTCGTCAACCCCGTCGCCGCCGCGAAGGGGATGGAGCAGCAGTACCAGCAGCAGGCCAAGAAGAACGGCATGCCCGCCGCGGTCGCGAAGGAGAACGCCGCCGCGGTCTCCCCGCTCTCCGAGGACGGCAACGCCGGACTCATCCAGTGGACCTTCGACGCCGACTCGCTCACCGACGTCGAGCCGTCGAGCCAGGAGGAGGTCACGAATGCCGTGGAGCGCGCCGAGCGCTCCGGCCTGACCGCCGAGGCGAGCGGCCCCGGCATGCAGGGCATGCCCGAGATGGGCGTCACGAGTGAGCTCATCGGCATCGGCATCGCGCTGCTCGTCCTCATCCTCACCTTCGGCTCCCTCGTCGCCGCCGGGCTCCCGATCCTCACCGCCCTCGTCGGCGTCGGCACGGGCATCCTCGGCGTGAGCGCCGCGACCTACTTCTTCGACCTCGGCACGACAACGCCCATCCTCGCGACGATGCTCGGTCTCGCCGTGGGCATCGACTACGCCCTCTTCATCCTCTCCCGCTACCGGACGGAGCTGCGGCACACCTCGGACCGTGAGCACGCGATGGGCCTGGCCCTCGGTCGGGCCGGATCGGCCGTCGTCTTCGCGGGGCTGACCGTGATCATCGCGCTCGCGGCGCTGGCCGTCGTCAACATTCCCTTCCTCACCGCGATGGGTCTGGCCGCGGCCGGCACCGTCCTCGTCGCCGTCCTCGTGGCCCTCACCCTGCTGCCCGCCGTTCTCGGGATGCTGGGTCGGCGGGCCTTCGCGGGGCAGATCCGCAAGGACAAGGTCGTCGACGAGGGCCAGCACATCGACAACGGCGGGACCCGCTGGGCCAAGGCCATCGGCGCCCGCCCGATCCTCGCCGTGCTCGTCACCGTCCTCGCGCTCGGCGCGCTGGCCATTCCGAGCAAGGACCTCCACCTCGCCCTGCCGACCGACTCGACAGCGGCAGAGGGCACGCCCGAGCGCGCGTCGGCGGACCTCATCGCCGAGCACTTCGGCGCGGGCCAGGAGTCGCGGATGGTCGTCGTCATCGACGGCCGTGACCTCGACGACCCCCGTCAGGCCGGTGCCGCCTTCGGTGAGATCACCGAGTGGGCCAGCGGCCTCGACGGTGTCGCCAACGCCCAGATCGTCGGCACGAACCAGGACGGCACCGGGGCTCAGCTCATGGTGACCCCGGAGACCTCGGCCGCGGAGCCTGCCACGGAGGACCTCCTCCACGAGTTGCGTGACGGCCTCCCCGCCCAGGAGGAGGCGACGGGCACCACCATGGGGGTCACCGGGCTCAACGCGATCCAGGTCGATGTCTCGGAGAAGCTCCAGGAAGCCCTTGCGCCCTACCTCGCGGTCGTCGTCGGGCTGGCCTTCGTCCTGCTCATGCTCGTCTTCCGTTCGATCCTCGTGCCGCTCACGGCGACGGTCGGTTTCGTCCTCTCGACGCTCGCCACGCTCGGCGCGACGGTGCTCATCTTCCAGGAGGGCACCCTCGGTCTCGTCGACGGCGCCCCGCTCGTGAGCTTCCTGCCGATCCTCATGATCGGGATCGTCTTCGGGCTGGCGATGGACTACCAGGTCTTCCTCGTCACCCGGATGCGGGAGTCCTACATCCACGGCGTGAGCGCCCACGAGGCCGTCGTCGACGGCTTCCGGCACGGGGCCCGCGTCGTCGCGGCCGCGGCGGCGATCATGATCTCGGTCTTCGCTGCCTTCATGCTCCAGCCGGACAACCTCATCAAGTCGATGGGCTTCGCCCTCGCGACGGCCGTCCTCCTCGACGCCTTCGTCGTGCGGATGGTGCTCATCCCGGCGCTGATGTACCTCCTCGGCGACAAGGCCTGGGCGATGCCGGCGTGGCTGGACAAGGTTCTGCCCAATGTCGACGTCGAAGGGGAGGCGCTGACGAAGCACACCTCCGCCGCCGACACGGACGAGCAGCTGCTGACGACGGCCTGACCCATCCCGGGACCGAAGGGGGAGGTGACGCCGATGGCGCCATCTCCCCCACTAGGATCAAGGCGGGGCCCACGGGGGCCCATCGCGAGACGGACAGGGGGTCGACATGAGGCGTACCCGCGTCGCCATCATGGGCGCCGGAAGCATCGGGTGCTATCTCGGCGGCTGGCTCGCCGCGTCGGCGGATGTCACGCTCATCGGACGGGCGAGCACCATCGACGCGATCGAGGCCCAGGGGCTCACGGTGAGCGACCTGCGTGGCCGCACCCGGACCGTGGCTCCGTCGAGCCTCACCCTGGCCACCGAGGCGAGCGCCGTCGTCGACACGGACTACGTGCTCCTGACGACGAAGACGAGTGGTACCGAGCTCGCGACCCGGCAGGTGGCGCCCTATCTCCTGCACGACTCGGTCCTCGTGTCCTTCCAGAACGGCCTGCGCAATGCGACGGTCATCGACGAGGCGCTGGCGGCGGCCTTCCCCAGCATGGCCTCCCGCCCGTTGGCCCTCGCCGGGATGGTCCCCTTCAACGTCGTCCGCACCGGCGAGACCCACTGGACGCAGACGGTGAACGGTCGGGTCAAGGTCAAGGACCACCCCCGCATCGACCCCTTCGTCCGCGCCGCCCACGGTGCCGGACTGCGGGTGGACGTCGAGCCGGACATGCGCAGCGTCCTCTACGGCAAGCTCCTCCTCAACCTCAACAACCCCGTCAACGCCCTCACCGGCCTCCCCCTCGCCGTCCAGCTGCGTGACCGTGACTGCCGGGCGGTGCTCGCCGCCTGCCAGGACGAGGCGCTCACCCTCGCCAAGCGCGTGGGCGTGTCACCGGCCCGGATGACCCCGCTCCACCCGGCGCTCGTGCCGCGTCTGCTCCGGTCGCCGACCCCGGTCTTCGCCAATCTCTCCCGGGCCTCGCTCAAGGTGTCGCCGGAGGCCCGCTCGTCGATGGCCGACGACCTCGCCGCCGGCCGCCCCACGGAGATCGACGAGCTGCAGGGAGCGGTGGCCTCCCTCGCCGCGACCTACGGCACGCGGGCCCCGGTGTGCGCGCGGGTCGTCGAGCTCGTCCGCGAGGCCGAGGCCGCGGGACCGGACCGCAGGCGGTGGACCGGCGCGCAGCTGCGCCGCGCGGTCGGCCTGTGAGCGACGACGAGACGACTCCGCGCCGACCGGGACGCCCAGATCACAGCCCCTCCCCTGCTGCTCCCCAGACTCGTGGGCGACGATGGACCCATGAGTGAGTACCGGATCACGGTCGTGTGCACAGGAAACATCTGCCGCTCCCCCATGGCCGAGTTCATCCTGCGCGAGCGCCTCGAGGAGGCCGGCCTGGCGGACGTCGTGAGCGTCGACTCCGCCGGGACCACCGCCTGGGAGGAAGGCAACCCGGCCGACCCCCGGACGGTGTCCGCCCTTCGCCGTCGGGGGCACACCGGGGACTACACGGGCCACCGGGCGCGGGTCTTCGACAAGAGGTGGTTCGACGACGTCGACCTCGTCCTCGCCGCCGACCACGGCCACTACACGGTCCTCCGTCGCCTCGCCGGAACTCCCGAGGCGCAGGCCAGGATCCGCATGCTCCGTTCCTTCGACCCAGCCGGACCGAAGGGGGATGCGCTCGCCATCGACGACCCCTGGTACGGCGACGACTCCTCCTTCGACCGGACCTACGACGAGGTGACCGGCGCCGCCGACGGGGTCGTCGCCTTCGTGCGGGACCAGCTGGCGGACTGAAGGCCGCTGAGCGGGGCCACAGTTCGCGCCCAGAAGGGGCGGGTACCCTGCCCCCCATGCTCAGACGTCGCCGCTTCTCCTTTGCTGCGTCCACGGCGCTCGTCTGTGGTTCGCTCGCCCTCACCTCCTGCGCCAACGGGACGGACGGCTCGACGGGATCCAACGAGAGCTCGAGCAGCGCGGAGAGCACCTCCTCGAGCGAGTCCTCCCCGAAGTCCAGATCGTCGAGCACCTCCTCCAGCGAGTCCACGACTCCCCCCGAGGAGAGCTCCACGAGCGTCGACCCCTATGCCATCGACTGCGCCCTCATCCCCCAGGAGACGGTCGACGAGTGGGTCCGCGGCGGCAAGGCTGCCTCGGTCGAGTCGACCGACAAGGGCTGCCGGGTCGTCAGCTCCTCCGAGGCCGGTGCCGTCATCGTCGAGTGGCGGTGGCTCGACGTCGTCGGGTCCGGCGGCGACGCCGGCATCCTCCGCGAGCTCGAGACCGAGGGTGGACCCATCACCGTCGCCAAGGGCATCCCCGGAACCCGGACCGAGAGCGATGTCGAGCCGACGCGCAGGTCCAAGGTCGCGGCCCGGATCAAGGACCGGATGCTCTACATCGACACGACCGTCACCCTCGACCGCAAGCAGTCCCTCGGGGACATGCGACGGATCACGGCCGGCGTGGCCAAGGCCTACGCCTCGACGACGCCCCCGCCGCACGCCCAGTCCTGACCCACCCTTCGAACCGGGACGCGACGCCCGGTTCCGCTCTGGGAAGATGAGCGCATGCAGAGCCTCGCTGACGCCACCCCGCAGATCGCCCTCGGTGCGCTGGACGGCCGCTACCGGCCCGCCGTCGCCCCGCTCATCGACCACCTGAGCGAGCCTGCGCTGAACCGGATGCGCGTGCACGTCGAGGTGGAGTGGCTCATCCACCTCACCTCCCGGCAGGTCGTCCCCGGGGTCCGGCCGCTCACCGAGGTGGAGCAGTCCGCCCTCCGGCAGGTCGTCGAGGACTTCGGCCCGGAGGACATCGCCGAGCTGGCCGCCACGGAGAAGGTCACCCAGCACGACGTCAAGGCGGTCGAGTACTTCCTCAAGCAGCGGCTGAGCCGGATCGCCCCCGCGCCCGAGGACGCCGGTCTCGCCGAGCTCATCCACTTCTGCTGCACCAGCGAGGACATCAACAACCTCGCCTACGCCCTCATGGTCCAGGGCGCGGTCGAGCAGGTGTGGCTGCCCCGCGCCGACGAGCTCGCCAAGAGCGTCGCCGCGATGGCCGACGAGGTGCGCGAGGTCCCGCTCCTCGCCCACACGCACGGCCAGCCGGCGACCCCGACGACCATGGGCAAGGAGCTCGCGGTACTCGCCCACCGTCTCCTGCGCCAGCTGCGGCGGATCGCCGCCGATGAGTACCTCGGCAAGCTCAACGGCGCCACGGGCACCTTCGGCGCCCACCTGGCGGCCGTGCCCGGCGCCGACTGGGTGGAGATCTCCCGCTCCTTCGTCGAGCACCTCGGTCTGACGTGGAACCCCCTGACGACGCAGATCGAGTCCCACGACTGGCAGGCCGAGATCTACGCCGACATCGCCCGCTTCAACCGGGTGCTGCACAACCTGTGCACCGATGTCTGGAGCTACATCTCCATGGGCTACTTCGCCCAGGTGCGCGGTCAGGGCACGGTCGGGTCGAGCACCATGCCGCACAAGGTCAACCCGATCCGCTTCGAGAACGCCGAGGCCAACCTCGAGGTGAGCAATGCCCTCCTCGACGTCCTCGCGACGACGCTCGTGACCTCCCGCCTGCAACGCGACCTCACCGACAGCTCGATGCAGCGCAACATCGGGACCGCCCTCGGCCACTCGCTGCTCGCGATCGACAACGTCGGTCGCGGCCTCGCCGGGCTCGATGCCGTCCCCGAGGCCATGGCCGCCGACCTCGACGCCAACTGGGAGGTCCTCGGCGAGCCGATCCAGTCGGTGATGCGCGCCCTCGGCGCCCAGGGAGTCGAGGGCATGGACGAGCCCTACGAGCGCCTCAAGGAGCTGACCCGCGGTCGTCGCATCGGCCAGCCGGAGCTCGTCGAGTTCGTCCGCGGCCTCGGCCTCCCGGCGGAGGTCGAGGAGCGGATCGCCGCGATGACCCCCGCGAGCTACGTCGGTATCGCACCGCAGCTCGTCGACCACCTCCGCTGACGACACGACCTACTGCCGACGACCCCGGCGGGAGCGCTCCTCGTCGGGGGCCATCCGGTCCGCCCAGGGCCACCAGATCCGGTTGCCGAGGTCCGCGGCGATGGCGGGCACGAGGATCGAGCGGGTGACGATCGTGTCGAGCAGGACACCGAAGGCGACGATGAAGGCGATCTGCGCGAGGAAGAGCAACGGGATCACCCACAGCGCCGAGAAGGTCGCCGCCAGGACGACGCCGGCGCTCGTGATGACCCCACCGGTCACGGCCACCGCACGCCGGATGCCCCGACGGGTGCCCACCTGCAGGGACTCCTCGCGCGCCCGCGTCATGAGGAAGATCGAGTAGTCGACGGCGAGCGCGACGAGGAAGACGAAGCCGAGCACGGGCGTCGACGGGTCGGCCCCCGGCTGGCCGAGGACCCGGGTGAAGAGCACCGCCGAGACCCCGAGCGTCGCGGCGAAGGTGAGCACGTTGACCGCGACGAGCAGCGCTGCGGCAGCGATGGATCGCAGCAGGACGACGAGGATGAGGGTGACGACGACCAGGATGCTCGGGACGACGACGCGGTAGTCACGGGTGCTCGCGTCGTCGGTGTCTACGGCCGTCGCCGTGGTCCCGCCGACGAGGATCTCCGCGTCGATCTCCCGCAGCTCCGACCGCACCTCCCGCACGGTCTCCCGGGCTTCCTCCGACTCCGAACCCGCCGTGAGCGTGGCCGACAGGAGCGTCCGGCCCGCTCCCGAGGTCGACCGCTGCTCCTCCACCTCTCCGGCGACGTCGTCGTGGCCCTCGAGGACCTCCTTCGCCTCGTCGGCCACAGCATCGGGGGCGACGACCTGCATCGGCTGCTGGTCACCTCCGTCGAAGTGCCGGTCGAGGACCTCCTGCCCCTCCACGGACTCGACCTCGGTCGTGAAGAACTGCGCCTGGGTGATCCCCGAGGTCGGGAAGGTCAGGGCAGCGGCGGCAGCGACGACGAGCACGCCGGTCGTCACCACCCAGGTCATGCGGGGACGAGCCGTCACCCGACGCGCCACCGAGGACCAGATCCGGTGCTGTGGCGCGCTACCCCGCTCCGGGATCGACGGCCAGAAGGCGGCCCGGCCGAGGAGCGCCAGGGCGGCCGGGAGCAGGGTGAGCGCGGCGACCATGGCGCCGAGGATCCCCAGGGCGCCCACGGGTCCCAGACCGGAGATGTTGCCGAGGTCGGAGAGCAGCAGGCAGAGCAGACCAGCGATGACCGTGCCCCCGCTCGCCGCCACCGGCCCGAGCGTCTGGCGCCACGCGGTCCGCAGCGCGGGGAGAGGCTCGGCGGAGTGCAGCTCCTCCCGGTAGCGGGCCACGAGGAGCAACGAGTAGTCGGTCGCCGCGCCGACGACGAGGATGAAGAGGATCCCCTGGCTCTGGCCGGAGAGCTGGATCCAGTCGGCCACCGCCATCGGGTGGATGAGCAGGGCGGCGAAGGAGAGCCCGAAGATGCTCGTGAGCAGGACGACGAAGGGGAGGACCGGGCTGCGGTAGACGACGAGCAGGATGACGAGGACGACCGCCAGCGTCACGAGCAGGAGCAGCCCGTCGATCCCGGCGAAGGCCTCGCCGAGGTCGGCCGAGAACCCTGCCGGTCCGGTCACCGACACGCTCGCCCCCTCCACGTCGGGCCCGAGCTCCGCGCGCAGGTCCTCCACGAGAAGGTCCGAGATCGCCGTGTCGTCGACGGTCTCCTCGACCGCCTTGGCGTCGAGCGTGAGGACGGCCAGCGCCGCCTCGCCGTCCTCGGAGGGGAGGACCGGCACCCGCTCGGAGGCGAGGTAGTCACCCACGGTGCCCGGCGCGCTCGCCGGCTGCTGCTCCGGCAGATCCTGCGCCCAAGACCCCAGCTCGCCGAGCGTGGCCCGGTCGATCGTCCCCCCTTCGCCCTCCACGGCGATGAGGAGCGGCAGCGTCGCGTCGGCGTCGAAGTCCGAGAGCTGCTCGGCCACGAGGGTGGACTCGGCGTCCTGGGGCAGGAAGGAGGCCTGGTCGTTGTTCTGCACGCTCGTCAGCTTGCCGACGAGGGGGCCGCCGATGCCGCCCACCGCGAGCCAGACGAGGATCAGGATCCCGGCGACGACGCGAGCAAGGGTACGGGTCCGTGATCCGGTCATGGACCCGACGGTATCCCGGTCAGGTCATCGACGTGGACAGCGCCAGCGCGCTCGCCCCCCAGCCTGCGGGGGTCGGGTGCACCCACTCGTAGTACACGTTGCCGACACCGAGCACGGGCACGAGCCAGGCGCTCCGCTGGTCGGCGAGGGCGTGGGGGTTGAGGCCGTGGGTGTAGCCGCCCCAGGCCGGCTTGACGTCGACGAAGGTGAACCCGCCGGAGCCACCGACGACGCGGTCCACCTCTCGGACGGCCTGACGCTGGAGGGCATCTCCTCGCAGCTGCAGCTTCGTGAGCGCGAGACCGGCGTCGTAGTTCCACCCGATGCGGTAGCTGTCGGTGTTGATCAGGTGGGGGTAGCCGAGCAGGTAGACATCCGCACGGCCACCCGAGCGGTCGTGGATCGCCTTGAGTGCCTGCTTGGTCCGACGCTTCATGTCGGCCAGCCCCTCGTCGGCGGCGGTCATCTTGTCCTTGCAGCTGGACGCCTCGCGCAGCACGAGACAGTTGGTGACGATCGAGGTGAACCCGATGTCGTTGCCGCCGATCGTGAGGAAGACGGCGTCCGTCTGCCGTGTGACCGCATCGATCTGCGGCCGAGCCACGAGCTGGCAGCGCACCGTCGCGGTGTAGAGCGAGCCGAGGGAGGCGCTCGAGCGCACCGAGTACTCGTAGGAGTAGTCCTTCTGCGCGGGCGTGCCGCACAGCCGGTCGGCCTTGGCCTGCTTGAGCCACCGGGCGCGGGCGTTCACCGTCCCGACCGGGACCTCATAGGTCCGGGTGCGCCAGGTCGCCGAGCCCAGCTCACGGGGCGAGAAGATGTCGTCGATGACCCCACCGCTGCAGGCGACATTGGTGTAGGTGGCGCCGTGGCTGCGGGCCACCCGCGCCCCGTAGTTGTCGCGCGAGCGCCAGCAGGTCCGGTCGGTGTAGTTGCCGGCACCGTTGCCCGAGGAGAAGGAGTCCCCGAGCTGGACGTAGTGCGGCCGGTCCGCCGCCTTCTCGACGGCGGACGCGGTCGCGGCGGACGGGGCAACGGCCCCGACCCCTCCGAGGGCGGCAGCGACGGCAGTGACGATGGACAGCGCACGACGTCGGCGCATGGTCTGAACCTCCGGGGCAGGGGTCGGTCACCTTTGACCGACGCGGTTACCGAAGGGTAACCAGACCTGCAGCCGGCCCACCACCGGACGTGGGGGAAGTCCCGTCCGCGTCAGGCGAGACGGACGAGGGAGTCCGGGGACTCCTGGGGGAGCACCCCCTCGACGAGGGAGGCGGTGACCACCTGCCGGTTGAAGGTCGTCCGACCTCCCCGCGTCGTGAGGAAGGCCGTGTCCGCCGCGTCCCGGCCGGTCGCGATGCGGACCATCGCCTCCCGCGGGGCGAGGCGGGTGGCGTCGACGATGTGCCAGGAACCCTCGACCCACGCCTCGGCGACCGCATGGAAGTCCATCGGCTGCAGGCCTGGCGCATAGACCGAGACGAGCCGGGCCGGGGTCCCGAGAGCGCGCAGGAGGGCGACGACCACATGGGCGAAGTCCCGGCAGACACCGCTGGCCTGGAGGATCGAGTCGACGGCACCATCCGTCCCGCGGCTCGCACCCGAGACGTAGGCCATGTGCGCGTGGACCCACTCCGCGACCGCGCGGACCCGCTCGGCTCCGGACTGGGTCGGGAAGAGCTGGGCCGCCATGGGCGCCAAGCGATCCGACTCCGCGTAGCGACTCGGCCGGGTGAAGACCCACCGGTCGAAGTCGATCTCGTGCCCGACCTGGTCACCGGTGGGTCGGGTGATGTCGACGAGCGCCGAGTAGGTGACCTCGAGCCAGCCGTCACCGACATCCCCGACGACGTGCAGCCGGGTGCCGTGGTTGCCGGCCAGCTCCACGGCCTCCACCTCACGGCCGGCGGCATGGATGAGGATGTCCTCCTCGAGGATGGCGTGGGCCCCGGAGACCGCGAAGGACAGCAACGCCTCCCGGACCCCGCGGGTGCCGTAGGCGAACTTCGTCCCCACCCGTGCGCGAAGGGGGGTGGGGGCGGCATCGACGATCGCGAGGTCGGTCATGGGCCCATGGGACAGCCCCGGGGAGCATCCCGTCAAAAGAGGGCGCTGCGGTTGACGGCCGTCAGTGACCGGCGCCGAGGCGCCCGCTCAGCCGCTCGTGCCGGGCCGCCGATGCCTCGTTGAGCCCGACGATCTCCAGGGTCTTGCCCAGGCGCTCGTCCTTCGTCCGGATCCCGAGTTCGCCAGGACGAGGGCCAGGAGGGTGGCGCCGAGGAGCAGCGCGCCGCCGAAGGCGTCGCTGCGCGCGCTCTCGCGCACC
>DXAR01000019.1 GCA_019116945.1 Candidatus Janibacter merdipullorum
TCTTCGACGACCTCTCGAAGCAGGCCGAGGCCTACCGCGCCGTGTCGCTGCTGCTGCGCCGCCCGCCGGGCCGCGAGGCGTACCCCGGCGACGTGTTCTACCTGCACTCCCGCCTCCTCGAGCGCTGCGCCAAGCTCAGCGACGAGATGGGCGGCGGCTCGATGACCGGCCTGCCGATCATCGAGACCAAGGCGAACGACGTCTCGGCGTACATCCCGACCAACGTCATCTCGATCACCGACGGCCAAATCTACCTTCAGGCCGACCTCTTCAACTCGGACGTCCGTCCGGCCATCGACGTGGGTGTCTCGGTCTCGCGTGTCGGTTCGGCCGCGCAGACCAAGGCGGTCAAGTCGGTCTCCGGTCGCCTCAAGCTCGACCTCGCGCAGTACCGCTCCCTCGAGGCCTTCGCGATGTTCGCGTCCGACCTCGACCCGGCCTCCAAGCAGCAGCTGGCTCGTGGTGCGCGCCTCGTCGAGGTGCTCAAGCAGAAGCAGGCCGACCCCTACACGGTGCCCGAGATGACGGTCGCCATCTGGGCCGGCACGACCGGTGAGCTCGACTCCGTCGCGGTGGAGGACGTCCAGCGCTTCGAGTCCGAGTTCCTCGACCACCTGCACCGCAACAAGCAGGACCTGCTCGACGGCATCCAGGAGACGGGCAAGTTCGAGGACTCGACGATCTCGGCCCTCGAGTCCGAGATCAAGACCTTCCGCGACACCTTCGTCCCGTCGAACGAGGACGCCGTCCCGGTCGGCTCCGACGAGGAGACCGGCGAGGACGCGCAGGAGTCCGAGCAGGTCCAGATCGTCAAGCAGAAGCGCTGATCCACCACCGGGCGGGCGCCCACCGCGCCCGCCCGGGGAGCAGCACCCCGCACCCCGCAGCGGCAGCGGCGTCAGCGCCGAGCACCAGCCGACCACGACCCACCAGAGAGGCGGAAGCACATGGGAGCGCAGATCCGGGAGTACCGGCAGCGCATCCGGTCCGTCAGTGCGACCAAGAAGATCACGCGCGCCATGGAGCTCATGGCGGCCTCGCGCGTCGTCAAGGCCCAGCAGGCCGTGCGTGAGTCCACGCCGTACGCACGGGCCCTCACGCGCGCGGCATCGGCCGTGGCCACGTACTCCGACGAGGACCACCCGCTGACCACCGAGCCGGAGAACGTGCGCCGCGCCGCGGTGCTCGTCGTCGCCGCCGACCGCGGTCTCGCGGGCGGGTACAACTCCAACGTCCTCAAGGAGGGGGAGCGGGTCGCCGCCGCCCTTCGTGACGAGGGCAAGGAGGTCGTGCCCTACCTCGTCGGCCGGCGCGCGGTCTCCTACTACACCTTCCGCAAGCGGGAGTACGCCGCGGAGTGGACCGGGAGCTCCGAGAAGCCCACCTTCGAGAACGCCCGCGAGATCGGCGAGCGCCTCGTGGCGGACTTCACGAGGCCCACCGACGAAGGGGGAGTGGACGAGGTCCACGTCGTCTTCACCCGGTTCGTCTCGATGGTCACCCAGGAGGCCGAGGTCATCCGGCTGCTGCCCCTGGAGGTCGTCGAGGGTGTCGAGGAGCCGGGCGACGAGGGCGAGCTGTACCCGCTCTACGAGTTCGAGCCGAGCGGCGAGGAGCTGCTCGACACGCTCCTGCCGCGCTACGTCAACGCGCGCATCTTCAACTGCCTCCTGCAGGCGGCCGCCTCCGAGCTCGCGGCGCGTCAGCGCGCCATGAAGTCGGCGACCGACAACGCCGAGGAGCTCATCAACAAGTACACCCGGCTGGCCAACCAGGCCCGTCAGGCGGAGATCACCCAGGAGATCTCCGAGATCGTCGGCGGCTCGAGCGCCCTGGCCGATTCCAAGTGAGATAGGTAGAGAGAACCCCATGACTGCCACCGTCACCGAAGAGAACACCACCACCGCAGGCGGGGTCGGGCGCATCTCGCGCGTCATCGGCCCGGTCGTCGACGTCGAGTTCAGCGTCGACACCATGCCCGAGCAGTACAACCTGCTCACCACCGAGGTCACCCTCGAAGGGGACACCCGCACCCTGAACCTCGAGGTCGCCCAGCACGTCGGCGACAACGTCGTCCGGGCGATCTCGCTGCAGCCGACCGACGGCCTCGTTCGCGGCGCCGCCGTCCAGGACACCGGTGGCCCGATCACCGTGCCCGTCGGCGACGTGACCCTCGGCAAGGTCTTCAACGCGACCGGCGCCTGCCTCAACCTCGAGGAGGGCCAGACCCTCGAGGTCAACGAGCGCTGGGGCATCCACCGTCAGCCGCCGAGCTTCGACCAGCTCGAGTCGAAGACGGCGATGTTCGAGACCGGCATCAAGGTCATCGACCTGCTCACCCCCTACGTCCAGGGTGGCAAGATCGGCCTCTTCGGTGGTGCCGGTGTCGGTAAGACGGTGCTCATCCAGGAGATGATCGCCCGTGTTGCGCGCAACCACGGTGGTGTCTCCGTCTTCGCCGGTGTCGGCGAGCGCACCCGTGAGGGCAACGACCTCATGGTCGAGATGGAGGAGGCCGGCGTCCTCGGGCAGACCGCCCTCGTCTTCGGCCAGATGGACGAGCCGCCGGGCACCCGTCTGCGCGTCGCCCTCTCCGCCCTGACGATGGCGGAGTACTTCCGGGACGTGCAGAAGCAGGACGTGCTCCTCTTCATCGACAACATCTTCCGCTTCACGCAGGCCGGCTCCGAGGTCTCCACGCTGCTGGGCCGCATGCCCTCCGCCGTGGGGTACCAGCCGACGCTCGCCGACGAGATGGGCACCCTCCAGGAGCGCATCACCTCGACGCGTGGTCACTCGATCACCTCGATGCAGGCGATCTACGTGCCGGCCGATGACTACACCGACCCGGCGCCTGCTACGACCTTCGCCCACCTCGACGCGACGACCGAGCTCAACCGTGAGATCGCGTCCATGGGTATCTACCCGGCCGTGGACCCGCTCACCTCGACGAGCCGCATCCTCGACCGTCGGTACATCGCGGAGGACCACTACAACACCGCGGTCCGCGTGAAGTCGATCCTGCAGAAGAACAAGGAGCTGCAGGACATCATCGCGATCCTCGGTATCGACGAGCTGTCCGAGGAGGACAAGATCGTCGTCAACCGTGCGCGGCGCATCCAGCGCTTCCTCTCGCAGAACACCTACGTCGCCAAGCAGTTCACCGGCATCGAGGGCTCGACCGTGTCGCTGCCCGACACCATCGAGGCCTTCACGAAGATCTGCGACGGCGAGTACGACCACGTCGCCGAGCAGGCCTTCTTCATGTGCGGTGGCCTCGACGACGTCGAGCGCCAGTGGGCGGAGATCCAGAAGAACATGTGATCCCACCTGCGCCACGTCCGCGGCCCCTCCCTTCGTCCGACGAAGGGAGGGGCCGCGGCCGTGTGCGGGGTGATGCCACGGACGGCCGCGATGCCACTTAGGATGGACTCCATGAGTACCCTCGGCGACGACAGCAGCCCGCCCCCACCGCAGGGTCGACCCGACCCCGCGCAGGCCCCGTCGTACGACGCTCCGCCTGCTCCGCCCGCGGGCTCGACGCCGGCGGGCCCGTCGCCTGCCGCCCCACCGCCCCCCGGCGCCGGCGTCTACCAGCAGGCGCCCCCGCCGCAGGGCGGCCCCGGTGGCCTTGGCGGCCCCGGAGGTGCCGATCGCTACTTCCTCAACGTCATGGGCCAGGACCACGGGCCCTACACCGTCACCGACCTCGCCGGCATGGCCGTCAACGGCCAGCTCAAGGGGGATACCCCGGTGCGCGTCGACGGCCAGCAGAACTGGTTCCCCGCCAACCAGGTGCCCGGCCTCTTCTCCCACCGCGAGTGGCTCGTGACCCTGCTGCTCTCGATCTTCGTCGGGACCTGGGGGATCGATCGCATGTACGTCGGTCAGGTCGGGCTCGGGATCCTCAAGCTCGTCACCTGCGGTGGCCTCTGGATCTGGTACATCATCGACATCGTCCTCATCGTCACGCGCAAGATGGTCGACGCCGAGGGACGGCCGCTGCGATGACCCAGCTGGCACCCACCGGGCACAACCAGGTCCACCTCGCGAGCCGGGTCTCCCTCGGCGAGCGGGCCGTCGTGCTCGTCCTCGCGACGATCAGCCTCATCGGGCTCGTCATCGCGCGTGCCTGGCCGGTGCCCTCCGTCGAGTCGGGCGACCCGACCTGCCTCATGCGGATCATGTTCAACCTGCCCTGCCCCGGGTGCGGCATGACGCGGGCGTGGGTGCACACCGCGCACGGCAACCTCGGGACCGCCTTCGAGTACAACCTCTTCGGCCCCATCGGCATGGCGGCCGCGGCCGGTCTCGTGCTCTTCACGGTGTACTCGCTCGTCCGTCGCCGACCTCCCGAGCGGCTGCTCTCGCTCCTCAACCCGCGCTGGCTCGTCGCCCTCGTCGGTGTGTGGCTCACCTACTCGGTCATCCGGATGATCAGCCTCGGCATGGGACAGGACTACTTCTCCCTCGTCCTCGCCTGAGGTGCGCACCGAGCCCGCGAGAGCGCGGGATACGATGGACCCCGCACTCACCCCGACATCGAAGGACCCTCCAGTGAGCTCCCTCAACGTTGAACTCGTCGCCGCGGACCGCAAGGTCTGGTCCGGAGAGGCCACCATGGTCCGTGCCCGGAGCACCGAGGGCGAGATCGGCATCATGCCCGGCCACACCCCGCTGCTCGGCGTCCTCATCGAGGGTGACGTCATCATCAACGGGACGGAGGGCGACCAGACCGCGACGATCGACGGTGGCTTCCTCTCCGTCGACCACGACAACGTGACGATCGTCGCCGAAACCGTCCAGGTTCCGGCCAAGGCCTGATCTCCAGCGATGACGGCCCTGCAGGTGGTGGAGGTCCTCCTCCTTGCAGGGTGTCTCGTCATCGCGCTCTGGCTGGTGCTCCTCTGGGTGCGCCGCCGCACCCTCGCAGCGCACGGGCCGGTGAGCCCCTGTGCCGTCCGCGTGCCCGGGTCGTCTCGATGGCGACTCGGGCTGCTGCGTCTCGGGGCCCATCACCTCGACTGGTTCAGCGTCGGAGGTCTCCTGGCCCGACCGACGATGTCCTGGGGCCGTGAGGGGCTGGACATCTCCACCCCCGCGCCCGAGCGCGTGTCCATCCCCGGCCTCGACGCGGCGCTCTGCCTCGAGCTCACCGGCCCCTCCGGCCATCTCGCCGACATCGCCCTCGAGCCGAAGATCTACCCGGCCCTGCGCTCCTGGCTCGAGTCCGCGCCGCCGGGCCACAACGTCAACGTGACCTGACCCCCCTTCGCCTCACGGGTCAGGGGCGGCTCTTCTTCGCCTTCTCGGGGCGCTCCTCACGGCCACCGCCGGGCTGCCACAGGACGTCGCCGCCGATCGGGAGGTTCGCGACGCGGGCGAGGATGAAGAGCAGGTCCGAGAGCCGGTTGAGATAGGTCGTCGTCAGCGGGTTGACGCCGCCGACCCCGCGCTCGCCGGCCACCTCCTCGCCGTACTCCTCCCGGGCCGTCCAGGCGGACCGCTCGGCCCGCCGGACGACGGTCGTCGCGTGGTGCAGGTGTGCGGAGGCGGCGGTGCCACCCGGCAGGATGAAGGAGCGCAGCGGCTCGACCTGCTCGAGGTAGTGGTCGCAGTCCGCCTCGAGCTCGTCGATCCACTGCTGCTTGACCCGGAGCGGCGGGTACTCGGGGTTCTCCAGCAGGGGGGTGGAGAGGTCCGCGCCGAGGTCGAAGAGGTCGTTCTGCACCCGGGTCAGGGTCTCCGCGACCTCCTCCGGCAGACCGCCGCTGGCGATGGCCACCCCGATCACCGCATTCGCCTCGTTGGAGTCGGCGTAGGCCTGCAGCCGGGCGTCCGTCTTGCGGGTGCGGCTGAAGTCCCCCAGGGCGGTCGTGCCCTCGTCACCGGTGCGGGTGTAGATCTTCGTGAGGTTGACCATGGGGTCATCGTCGCAGGCTCCGTCGTCGGACGGGGCCGGGGTCTGGCCGATGGGCGATGACGCGTAACCGCATTGTGACGGGAAGGTCCATGGGATCGGGAGCGACCTGGGTCACACTGGACGCACGGATCGCAGCATCAGGGGAGAGCAGGTGACCGTCGATGAGCGCACTGACCGCGCTGACGCCGGTGGGTAGCGAGGGGACGACCCGGGTCCGGGTGCAGGTGCCCTTCGACATCCGCCACAGCGCCGACCTCCGTCAGGAGTTCGTCGCCATGTTGCGCGAAGGGAGCGGGCCCGTCGTCGTGGATCTCACCGCCTCGACCGTGGCCGACCAGCTCGGCTTCGCCACGATGCTGGGGGCGCACGCGCGAGCCGCGCGTGCTGGTCGGCGGCTGCGGTACGCGGGGGCCGATGCGCGGACGACTCGCCTCCTGCGGCGGGCCGGCCTGACCCGTCTGCTCCACGAAGGGGAGGGCGTGGCCGCGCTCGAGCAGGACGTCGCCGTCAGCTGACCCCCGTCGACGCGGGCCGGTGAGCCGGCCGCGCGCCTACACTTCGGTCACCGACGCCCTGACCGGAGGTTCCTCACCGTGGCGACCGCGCCTTCCCACCACGCCCTGCCCTGGGACGGCGGCCGTGACGCCGCCGTCGACCTCGTCCGCGGCGTCGCCATCGTCTGCATGGTCATCGCCCACGTGAAGGTGTGGGCGCCGACCGAGGCCACCCCGGTGAAGTTCAGCCTCCTCCTCGTCAACAACGTCGCCTCGCCGCTCTTCGCCCTCATCATGGGCGTCTCCGCCGGCATCGTCCTCACCCGCCGCCAGCACCCGGTGACGGGGCCGACCTACGTCGCCCGCACGGTCCTGCGCGGGCTCCTCCTCGTCGTCATCGGTGTGGGGCTGGAGCAGCTCGACACCTTCGTCGCCATCGTGCTCATGTCCTTGGGTGCGACGCTCGTCGTCGCCGCGCCCCTGGTCCTGCTGCCGGTGCCGGTCCTCGCGGTCGGTGCGGCCCTCACCTTCGCCGTCGGTCCGGTCGTCAACGCCGCCGCCCGGGGTGCCTTCGACCCCACCCGGGTCCACTCCGACGCCCTCGTCGACCAGATGCTGCAGTGGTTCGTCCTCTCGCCCCACTACCGCGTGGTGAGCCTCCTGCCCTTCGTGCTCATCGGTGTGGTGCTCGCCCGGCTGGGGCTGGGCCGCCGGGTCGCGGTGGGCTCCCTCGCCGTGGGGCTGGTCGCCGGTCTGGGCGTGGTGAGCCTCTGGCTCGGCGGGCGTGGCATCGGGCGGAGCGAGGTCATCTCCGGCGACCTCACCGATGCGCTGCTCGACCTCGCCCTCACCGGGTGCGCCTTCGGTGCGGTCATCGCCATCGCACGCTGGCCGCGAGCGGCACCGGTGGTCACGGTGCTCGAGCCGGTGAGAGCGCTCGGCACGATGGCCCTCACCGCCTACGTGCTGCACGTCTGTCTCATCGCGCTCGCCATGCACACGGGTGATCCGCGGACGCCCTTCGACTCCTGGCCGCTCTACGCCGGAGGGATCCTCCTCGTGACCGTCCTCGCCTGCTGGGCCTGGGCGCGGTTCGTCGGGAAGGGGCCCGTCGAGCGGGCCATGGCCCTCGTGACCGACCCCATCGGCTGAGCGGGGGTCCGCATCTGCCTAGGCAAATGCGGCCGGAGTGCGCATCTGCCGAGGCTCGTGCGGGCTGGGGGACATGTGCGGGGGGCACAGTCGTGTGGCGTCATTCACCGCGGACGCCCCTAGGGCCGGACGCCCGGCGGGGGTACCTTGCCACCATGGCCGACAGCACCGATGCACCCACCCCCGCCGCCGAGGCGACCCGCCCGGAGCGGGACCGCCCGTGGCTCATGCGCACGTATGCCGGACACTCCAGCGCGGCGGCGTCCAACGAGCTGTACCGGCGCAACCTCGCGAAGGGGCAGACCGGGCTGTCGGTCGCCTTCGACCTGCCGACGCAGACCGGCTACGACCCGGACCACGTGCTCAGCCGCGGCGAGGTCGGCAAGGTCGGGGTGCCGATCAGCCACATCGGTGACATGCGCCAGCTCTTCGACCAGATCCCGCTCGGCGAGATGAACACGTCGATGACGATCAACGCCGTCGCGATGTACATGCTCGCCATGTACCAGGTCGCCGCCGAGGAGCAGGCCGAGGCCGCCGGTGAGGACCCCGCCGAGGTCCGCGCGCGCCTCGCCGGCACGACGCAGAACGACATCATCAAGGAGTACCTGAGCCGCGGGACCTACGTCTTCCCGCCCGGGCCCTCGATGCGCCTCATCACCGACATGGTGACCTACACCGTGGGCGAGATCCCCAAGTGGAACCCGATGAACATCTGCAGCTACCACCTGCAGGAGGCCGGGGCGACGCCCGTCCAGGAGATCGCCTACTCCATGTCGACCGCGCTCGCGGTGCTCGACCAGGTCCGCGACTCCGGGAGGGTCCCCGAGGAGGACTTCGGCAAGGTCGTCGCGCGGATCTCCTTCTTCGTCAACGCCGGCGTGCGCTTCGTCGAGGAGATGTGCAAGATGCGCGCCTTCGTCGAGCTGTGGGACGAGATCTGCCGCGAGCGCTACGGCGTCACCGACCCCAAGCAGCGCCGCTTCCGCTACGGCGTCCAGGTCAACAGCCTCGGCCTCACCGAGGCCCAGCCGGAGAACAACGTCCAGCGCATTGTCCTCGAGATGCTCGCCGTGACGCTGAGCAAGGACGCCCGCGCCCGCGCCGTCCAGCTCCCGGCGTGGAACGAGGCCCTCGGCCTGCCGCGCCCCTGGGACCAGCAGTGGGCGCTGCGCCTCCAGCAGGTCCTCGCCTTCGAGTCCGACCTGCTCGAGTACGACGACCTCTTCGCCGGCTCGCCCGTCGTCGAGGCGAAGGTCAGCGAGCTCGTCGAGGGCGCGAAGGCCGAGATCGAGCGCATCCAGGAGATGGGGGGCGCGGTCCCCGCGGTCGAGTCCGGCTACATGAAGAATGCGCTCGTCGCGAGCCACTCCCTCCGCCGCCAGCGGATCGAGGCCGGCGAGGACATCGTCGTGGGCGTCAACAAGTTCGAGACCACCGAGCCCAACCCGCTCACGGCGGACCTCGACACGGCGATCCAGACAGTCGACGCCGACGTCGAGGCGAAGGCCATCGAGGCCGTCCGTGCCTGGCGCACCGAGCGCGACGCCGACCCGGCGGGTGCCGCGGCGGCTGCCGACTCTCTCACCCGGCTCAAGGAGGTGGCCGAGACCGAGGACAACCTCTTCGAGGCCTCCCTCGACTGCGCCCGGGCCGGTGTCACCGTCGGCGAGTGGGCCCAGGCGCTGCGCGAGGTCTTCGGCGAGTTCCGCGCCCCGACCGGTGTCTCCGGGTCGGTGGGGGTCGCCGACGGCGGCAGCGCCGAGCTGGCCTCCGTGCGCGAGCGCGTGGCCGCCACCGGGGAGGAGCTCGGTGAGAAGCTGCGCGTCCTCGTCGGCAAGCCCGGCCTCGACGGCCACTCCAACGGCGCCGAGCAGATCGCCGTGCGCGCCCGCGACGCCGGCTTCGAGGTCGTCTACCAGGGCATCCGCCTCACGCCCGACCAGATCGTCGCCGCGGCCGTCGCCGAGGACGTCCACCTCGTCGGCGTCTCGATCCTCTCCGGCTCGCACATGGAGCTCGTCCCCGACGTCCTCGAGGGCCTCAAGGCCCAGGGCGCCGGCGACATCCCGGTCATCGTCGGCGGGATCATCCCCGAGTCCGACGCCGCTCGTCTCAAGGAGATGGGCGTCGCGGAGGTCTTCACGCCGAAGGACTTCGGGCTCAACGACATCATGGGCCGCTTCCTCGACATCATCCGCGAGCAGCGCGGGCTGCCCGCTCTCGAGACCGTGGGCGCGTGAGCCGGACGGGCGAGGACGGGACGAAGGGGGAGGCCCGCGGCGCGCGGAAACGTGCCCCGCGGGGCCAGGCCTTCTGGATCGGCGCCGTCATCGCCCTTCCCGTGGCGCTCGTCGTCTGGGTCGCCGTGACGACGGCGCTCACCCTCGCCCTGTCGGACTTCGTGCTCGCCGGGCTCATCGGCCTGGGGGTCCTCGCGGCCCTCGGCTGCCTGCTCGTCCTGTCCCCCCGGTCCCGCGGCAGCGGGGTCGGGGTCCTCGCCGCGCTCGTCCCGTGCGCGCTGGGCCTCTCCATGGCCCTCCTGTGAGCCCCCTCCGCCGGGCCTAGCATGGGTTGATGGCCCTGCACTGCCCCGCGACACTCCTCCTCGCGCCGGCTCCCCGCGACGCGAAGGGAGTCGCCGAGCTCGCCGAGTCCCTCACGGGCGAGCGGGTGCTGGGGGTCGTGCGGGAGCCCGGCGACGATGTCGGCCGTCGCCTCGCCGAGGTCCTCGACGTGCCGCTGGAGGACGAACCCGGCCTGACCGCCGCTGAGCCGCCGCCCTCAGTGCTCGCGGAGATCTCCGACCTGCACCGCGGGGAGACGGTGGTCGTGCTCGTCGCGGCGGGGGAGGCCCCCTTCGTCCGGCACGAGATCGACTGACCGCCGCCGGACGAGGGCCACGAGGGCGGTCCCAGCGGCGAGGGTCCACGTGGCCGCGACACCCCACAGCCCCCACCCGAGGTCCGGTGCCCACAGCCGCAGCTGCTCGGAGGTGTAGCCGACGAGACCCGGGACCAGCAGGGCCAGGGCGACGACCGGGACCGCGACGACGAGCGCGACGACCGGCCACCGGCGACCGTACGAGGTGATGACGGCGAGGGCGGCGAGGAGTCCCAGCACGCCGACACCGACGACGACGAAGGGCGTCCACGTGAGCAGGGGGTCGGCGGACGCACCCTGCGCGGACCGCCCGTCCTCGATCCGCGCGATGTCGCCGGCGATGGCGTGGAGGGAGGTCCCACGGGCCTCGCTGTAGCTGTTGGCGAGCACGACGACGGCCGTCTCGCTCTCGGGCAGGAGGAGGACGTGGCTGAAGTAGCCCGGCGTGGCCCCCGTGTGCTCCACGATCGGCTCGCCGTCGAGCTCGCCGATCCGCCAGCCGTGGCCGTACTCGTCACCCGACCCGGTCTCGACGCGACCCGTGTGCATCTCCCGGAGAACGTCCTCGCTCGGGCTGCGGGCGCCGCCGAGCTGGCCGCGGGCCCACGCCGCGGTGCCCTCGAGGTCGGCGCCGAGGTAGCCGTAGGGGGTGCCCGAGGCGTCGTAGGGGGAGTCGAAGGCCACGGCCCGTCCGAGGACCTGCCGGTGGCCGGGCGGGAGCGCCGAGGCGGCGGCCGGGGTGGCGACGAGATCCGTCCCGGCGAGGCCGGCCACGCGCTGGACCTGATCGGCGAAGGGAGCCTCACCCGCCTCCTCGACGACCGCACCGAGGAGCAGGTAGTTGAGGTCGCTGTACTCGTAGCCGCCGCCGGGATCCCGGGCGAGGGAGACGTCCGCCAGGTCGCGCACCTGCCGGGCCACCGCGCCCGGCTCGGTGTCGAAGCGGTCGGTGTGCGCCAGACCGTCGGCGCGGGTCAGGCCGGAGGTGTGGGTGAGGAGCTGCTCGACGGTGATGTCGTCGGCCCGCTCGTCCGGGATGCCGTGGTCGGGCACGAGGTCGCCGAGCCGGTCCTCGAGCCGCAGCCGGTCCTGGGAGACGAGATCGTGCACGGTCGCCGCCGTGAAGGACTTGGACACGGACCCGAGGAGGAAGGGGGTGTCCTCGCTCACGGGCTGGCCGTCCCCGTCCTCGCCGAGGGTCCACGTCCGGACCCGACCCTCCTTCGGGACGACGGCCACGGCCGCCCCCGGTACGTGGGCGTCGTCCATCACCTGCTCGACCTGCTCGCGGACCGGGTCGGCCTCTGCGGCAACGGCGGTCGGCGCGAGGAGCCCCAGCGACGCCAGGGCGAGGACGAAGGGGGCGAGGCTACGGCTCATGCCCACGAGCCTTCCGTCTCCGGGACGCGGCCTCGATGGGGTGCGCCGCCGGACCGGGGTGGGGGTAGCCCCCTTCGCCCGGCCGGGTCAGAAGAGGCGGTGCATGCTCGTGTCGATGCCCTTGAGCTCGTCGTAGTCGAGGGTGACGCAGCGGATGCCGCGGTCCTCGGCGAGGGTGCGGGCCTGCGGCTTGATGACCTGGGCGGCGAAGACGCCCTCGACCGGGCGCAGGGCCGGGTCGCGGTTCATGAGCTCGAGGTAGCGGGTCAGCTGCTCGACGCCGTCGATCTCGCCGCGGCGCTTGATCTCGATGGCGACGGAGACCCCCTTCGCGTCCTTGGCGAGGATGTCGACCGGACCGATGGCCGTCATGTACTCGCGACGCACGAGCGTGTAGCCGTCGCCGAGGGTCTCGATGTGCTCGGCGAGGAGCTTCTGCAGGTGCGCCTCGACCCCGTCCTTGACGAGGCCCGGGTCGATGCCGAGATCGTGCGAGGAGTCGTGGTGGATCTCGTGCAGCCGCACGCGGAGGCGGTCCTCGGTCTTGGCGTGCTGGACATTCCACACCGCGACGACACCCTCGGCGGTCTCGGTCTCGTCCGGCTCGACCTCGGCCATGGAGCACGGCGGCGCCATCCAGTTCAGCGGCTTGTAGGAGCCGCCGTCGCTGTGGACGAGTACCGACCCGTCCGCCTTGACCATGAGCAGCCGGGTCGCCAGGGGCAGGTGGGCGTTGAGCCGACCCTCGTACTCGACGCTGCACGTCGCAATCACCACTCGCACGCCGCAGACCCTACGCGCACCACGAGATGCCTGTGCGGACCGTCACGCCCCGAGTCCCTACCAGCGGGTCATGAGTGCTGCGATAGTGCCAGACATGTCTGACACCCGCGCCCTCGCCGACGCCCTCGTCTTCCCGTACCTCAACCACGCCGCCTCGATGTTCGAGGAGAAGTACGCCTCCCGTGAGGACGTCGACAACGGCATGCGTTTTGGCTGCGGCCTGCCGAAGGGGCCGCTCACCGTCATCGACGAGCTCGGCCTCGAGACCGTCCGTGACGCGCTCGCCGCCCGGTACGCCGAGACGCAGGACCCGCGACACCAGCCCAACCCCGCCATCAAGCGCCTCATCGCCGAGGGCCGCACCGGCAAGGCGGCCGGCCGCGGCTTCTACACCTACGACGGGGACGAGGTCGTCGCGGACGACCTCACCCCCTCCGACGTGGGCCAGGGCGCCGCGCGTCCCGTCACGAGTGTCGGCGTCGTCGGCTCCGGCACGATGGCCACCGGCATGATCGAGGTCTTCGCGAGCAACGGCTTCCCGGTGACCTACGTCGCCCGCAGCCAGGACAAGATCGACGCCGTCGCGGCGAAGGTCGCGAAGAACCTCGCCCGCAAGGTCGACAAGGGCCGGATGGAGCAGGCCGACGCGGACGCGGTCCTCGGCCGCCTCACCGGCTCGACCGAGCG
>DXAR01000020.1 GCA_019116945.1 Candidatus Janibacter merdipullorum
CCCCGATGAGCACCACGCGTCCCCGGTGCCAGGGCAGCGGCAGGATGACCTCCTCCACCGCGGTGTACAGCACATCGGCGCCCTCGTCGACCTCCCTCAGCAGCGCCCCCGCCGGCCCCTCGTACTCGGCCAGCGCCTCGCGCATGAGTCGCGGCCAGTCCGCCCGCTCGTGCCAGGTCTTGTCCGGGTCGGGCACCGTCCCGAAGGTGTAGAGCCGATCCGGCCCGATCGGCATGATCCCGAAGCGGGTCCCGGACCCCATCTGGAGGATCTTGTCGGTGAGCTCGGCCGGCCGCTCGTGGACACTTCGCCAGATCCCGAACCCCGAGTACCGCACCCGCGCCCCGGGTGCGACGTGCTGGCGAAGGGGAGAACGCAGCCCCTCACCAGAGACGACGAGGTCGTGCTCACGGACCCGACCTTCACTAGTCGTGACGCGGACGCCCTCACCCAGGTCATCGAGGTCGGTGATCGTCGTGCCGAGCTCCACGCTGACGCCCGCCTCACCCAGTCGGGCAGCGAGCACCCGGTGCAGCTCCGCCCGCTTGATGCCGACGATCGCCGGGATCCGCCCGCCGCCAGCCGTCGGGTAGTAGGTCGTGACGATGTGCTGGCCACGGTGGTCCAGGTACAGATTCCGTCCCTCGGGGACGACGAACCCGACCTCGAGGACCTCCTCGAGCACCCCGAGGGCATCGAGCGATGCCAGGGCATTGGAGTAGAGGAAGATCCCTGAGCTCGCGAAGGCCCACTCCTCCTGACGCTCGATGAGCCGGACGGTGTGCCCCCTGCCCGCCAAGGCGATCGCGGCCGCACAGCCCGCGATCCCGGCCCCCGAGACCACGATGCGCAGGCGCGCCCTCATGAGCGGCCCGGGCCGGCGGCGACCCGATGAGCGATGATGCCCTCCGCCTCGACCTCGACCTTGAGCCCGGGCTCGACGAGGGCGGCCACGCCGACGAGGGTCGAGCAGGGCATCTCGCCCGAGAAGACCTCGGACCTCGCCCGGCCGACCGCGGCCTTGTCCGCGACATCGGTGAGGTAGACCCGCAGCACGGTGACGTCCTCGGGTTCCGCGCCGCAGGCCCGCACCAGCTCGACGACCCGGCGAAAGGTCTCCTGCGCCTGGAGGTAGGGGTCATCGCCACCCACGGGGCCCTCCGGGCCCCCGGCGTGCATCCCCGAGGTCCAGAAGCGGTCACCTCGCACGACGGCATTGCTGAACATGCCCGGCCGCGGCGGTTCCGGGACGGACTCCGCGGAGACCTTCACCCCTGCCCCCTTCGCGCATCCGCCTCCCGGGTGAGTCGCTCGCGCACCGGGAGGAAGTCGTAGGTCGGGTAGAAGTCGGTCTGGAAGACCCCCCAGGCGCGCCGCTCGAGCTCCACGTTGACCGCCGCCAGCCGCTCTGCGGGGAAGCGCAGGGTGACGATCTGGCCGATGCCCATGGCCACGACCCACGAGACGATCTCGCACCCCTCGGGAGGGAAGCCGTGCCACCAGTCGCGCTCCTCGAGCGAGGCCTGGATCTGCTCGAGGTGCTGCGACTGGTCGTGCCTGAGGAGGACGGTGAGCATGAGCTGGCCCCCGCCCTCCTCGGCTCCCGTCACGCCTCGCCCGCGAGGATCTTCGCCTGCTGCTTGGCATCCGCCTTGTACATGCGGCGGATGCGCGACACCCCGAGGTCGTGCTGGTACAGGTGCTCCTCGGCGTCGGCGTCATGGGCGAGGATCTCCAGGACGCTGCGGTCCTGCTCCAGCACGCCCCAGTGCTTCTCCTCGAGGCTGGTGCGGAAGAGGAAGCGCCACACCTCGCGCTCCCAGCCCTCCACCTTGCGAGTGCGCCAGTGGAAGACCGCGACGTGGTCTGCATCGATGGGCACGGACATGCCGACGATCCCGAAGGGCCCGCCGGGGCCGGCCTCGTCGCCGTAGGGGATCTCGAGGTCGACGTGGTCCATCGAGCCGCGCACGAACTCCACCCAGTCGAAGTTCTTGCCCCGCTGGTCGGTCTTCTCGAAGAAGAACCCGCGGTCGGTCTCCCGGATGCGGAAGCGTGCCGAGGTGTCCCCTCCCGACATCGAGTGCGAGTCCCGGTGGAGGAAGGCTCCGTGCATCGGGTCGAGGACGTTGTCCATGTAGAAGCGCCACGGCCCGGCCCACTCCGCGTAGTTGAGGAACCAGGAATGCTCCTCACCCTGCAGCCGCTCCGGCAGCTCGAAGGGGGTCGGCACGGAGTCCTCCGTCAGTGGCACGAAGGCGAAGATCGCGTCGGCCGCCTCGACGACCTCCAGCGAAGGGGTCGCCTGTCGGCCCTCGAGGGCACAGCCGGGCATCCCCGGCACCGAGACGACGGTGCCGGTGCCGTCGACCTGGACGCCGTGGTAGCGGCAGGCCACGCGATCACCGAGGTGCTGGCCGGCCGACAGCGGGGCGCTGCGGTGCGGGCAGCGGTCCTCGAGCATGCGGACGCGACCGGTGGCATCGCGGAAGAGCAACCAGTCGACGCCGAGCCGGGTCACCTTCTGCATCGCGCCGTTGGCGAGCATGTGCGAGGGCAGGATCGGGTACCAGCGGTCGCGCAGACCGAAGGTGGACAGCTCCTCCGCGGTGAGGGTGCGACGGGTGCCCACGGCGTGCCGGGGCTTGGCCTTCGCCTGCGCGGCGGTCGGGGTGGCGGTGGTGGTCGTCATGTCAGCGGCCCATCCTGCGCATCTCGTCACGGAAGGACTCCTGCGTCCACGACGAACCGTCGGGAGCGTGGAGGCCCAGGTCGTTGAGGCCCGCTACGAGCCCCGGGAGGTCGTGGATCCCACGACCGAAGATCTCCTGGATCGACCCCGAGAGCTTCTGCTCGTACGGGCTGAAGGGTTCCGGGTGCGTCTGGTGCACCTCGAGGTACTGCGACATCGCTCCTCCTCTAGGACTGGTCGGTGATGATGAGGTCGTCTCGGGTCTCGGCGAGGCCCTCGGCGATCGACATGAAGGCACTGGCCCACTCGATGACGGACGCCGGGCGGCTGACGAGGGTGGGAGCCTCCGCGCCGTCGATGATGACGAAGACCCCGTTGTCGACGCCCCCGGCGACGGACTGCGCCTGCTCGATGGGATGGTCACGGGTCGGCGCCGAGGCGATGACCAGGGTCGGTACGCCCACCCGCCGCATCGTCGCGAGGTGCTCCGGGTCCTGCGGCTGCACGTCGGGATCGACGAGGACGAGCGAGACGACACGGCCCGCGTGGTCTGCCGCGAGCGACAAGGCCCCGTCGGCGTCCTCGCCGACGGCGATGACGTGGGCGGCCTCCGACAGCCGGTCCGCCGCGGCCGCGGCCCACCCGTAGCGGTCGCCGTCGCGGACCGTGACCGCCGTCAGACCGGGAGGTGCGTCCCCGGGGTCCGTGCCGACGAGGGCCACGGGGCGGGTGAGGTCGTCGGTCATGCGCCACCTCCGTGGTCGGGCTCGGGGATGTGCACCGGCGGGGTGAAGGCCCCTGGTGCGGGATCGAGCGCCGTGACGTCGACCTCGATGAGCGTCGGGCGACCGGTGGCCAGCGCCTCGGTCAGGGCGGGGCCGAAGGTGCCGGGAGCACCCGTGCGCCAGTACGGCATCCCCATCGACCGGGCGAGATCGCCGAAGTCCGGCGTCCAGAGGTCGACCCCGGCTCGGTCCAGGCCGTTGGCCGCCTGCATGTTGCGCAGGACCCCGTAACCGGAGTCGTTGAAGACGACGACGACGCACGGTCCACCGAGCTGACGAAGGGAGGCCAGCTCCCCGAGGTGCACGGAGAGGCCGCCGTCCCCCGCGATGACGACCGTCGGCGCCTGCGGGCACGCGGCGGTGGCGCCGACGCCCATGGCCAGGCCCTGGCCGATGCCGCCGCCGAGCGGGAAGACGTTGGTGTCCCGGGAGTACAGCTCGAGCAGGCGGTTGCCCCATTGGCTGGAGGGGATCGTCACATCGCGCGCGAAGACCGACTCACGCGGCAACTGCCGACGCAGCTCGGCACAGATCTCGGCGTACCCCCCGATGTAGTCGGTGAGCTGCTCGCGCACCTCGCCCCGGGTGGCGACGACGCGGTCGCGCCACCCGGGCTCGGTCGACGAACCGACCACCCGGTCGAGGAGCGCGCTGACGGCGAGCAGCGCATCGCCTCGGACTCCGACGCGCGCGGGGTGCACCCGGCCGATCGCGGCAGGGTCGACGTCGATCTGCACGTGCTTCGCCGGCAGCGGGAGGGAGTAGGTGCGGGTCTCGTTGGACCGGAAGTGCGTGCCGATGCTCAGCAGCACGTCGGCGTCGGCGAGGAGAGCAGCGCCCTGTGGCGTGGACGCGAAGTTGCCGACCACCAGCTCGTCGTCCTCCGGGACGATCGCGCGACCGGAGTTGCTCGTGAGGATCGCGGCTCCGAGGCGGTCGGCGAGACGTCGGATGCCGTCCCCTGCGTCGGCCGCTCCCCCACCGAGCCACAGCACGGGTCGTCGCGCGGACGCCAGGACCTCTGCGGCGGCGGCGATCTCGCCCTCGTCAGGGGCCGGGGGTTCCGCGAGGGGCAGCGGCCCACCGTCGACCTGGGCCTCCGGACGGGCCAGGTACTGCAGGTCACTCGGCCACTCGACCGAGAAGGGCCCGTGCGGTGGCGTGCCGATCGTGGCGATCGCCGCCTCGAGGGTCTGCGCCACGGCCTGCGCGGACGGGACCCGGGCTGCCCCCTTCGAGATCGCGGTGAGCATCTCCAGCTGGGCCGGGACCTCGTGGATGACGCCGCGGTTGCTGCCCACCCACTCGCTCTCCACCTGACCGGTGATGTGCAGCACCCGCGATCCGGCAGTGAGGGCCTCGAGCATCGACCCCGCGGCATTGCCGGCACCGGTGCCGGTGCTCGTCAGGGCGACACCGATGCCACCGGTGACGCGGGCGAAGGCATCGGCGGCGTTGACCGCAGCCGCCTCGTGACGCATCTCGACGAAGGTGAGGTCGCGGGCGACCGCCTCGACCAGGGGGAGGTTGTGGATGCTGATGACGCCGAAGGCGTGGGTGATGCCGTGTCGGCGCATCACCTCGACGAGCACGTCACCGCCGGTCGCGGGGCGAGGCGCGGCCTCGGGTGCGGCGGTGAGGTCAGGGGTCTGGATGTCGGTCATGGCTGGCGGGTCACTCCTCCGCCGACGTCGACGTGCGCGCCGGTGATGTAGGAAGCACGGGGTGAGAGCAGGGAGACGATCGCGAAGGCGACCTCCTCCGCACGGCCGAAGCGGCCGAGGGAGATCCCGCGGTCCGCAGCGATCTCGGCGCTCCAGGCGTCGTAGCCCAGCTCGCCCCCTTCGCTGCGATAGGTGTCGTACCGTCGCCGCCACTGG
>DXAR01000115.1 GCA_019116945.1 Candidatus Janibacter merdipullorum
CTGGATGCCCAGGCGGTGCAGGGTAGGTGCACGGTTGAGCATCACGGGGTGTTCCGCGATGGCCTCTTCCAGCACGTCCCACACCTCGGGGCGCTGGCGCTCCACCATGCGCTTGGCGGACTTGATGTTCTGTGCGTAGGACTTCTCCACCAGGCGCTTCATGACGAACGGCTTGAACAGCTCGAGTGCCATGAGCTTCGGCAGACCGCACTGGTGCAGCTTGAGCTGCGGGCCGACGACGATGACCGAACGGCCCGAGTAGTCGACGCGCTTGCCGAGGAGGTTCTGGCGGAAGCGACCCTGCTTGCCCTTGAGCATGTCGGACAGGGACTTCAGCGGCCGGTTGCCCGGTCCGGTGACCGCACGACCGCGACGACCGTTGTCGAAGAGGTTGTCGACGGCCTCCTGGAGCATCCGCTTCTCGTTGTTGACGATGATCTCGGGGGCACCGAGGTCGAGCAGACGCTTGAGGCGGTTGTTGCGGTTGATGACGCGGCGGTACAGGTCGTTGAGGTCCGAGGTGGCGAAGCGACCACCGTCGAGCTGGACCATCGGGCGCAGGTCCGGCGGGATGACCGGGACCGCGTCCAGGACCATACCG
Source organism: Candidatus Janibacter merdipullorum (assembly GCA_019116945.1). GTDB lineage: Bacteria > Actinomycetota > Actinomycetes > Actinomycetales > Dermatophilaceae > Janibacter > Janibacter merdipullorum. The sequence continues at coordinate 602 of DXAR01000115.1, forward strand.
GCCGGCTTGTTGTCCGTCGTGAGGAAGGCGGTGACGACCTTGAGGCGCTTGAGCGCCCGGGTCTTCTTCTGCCCCTTGCCGGTGGCGATGACCTCGCGCAGCTTGTCGGCCTCGGCGTCGAGGTCGAAGGTCTCCAGACGCTTCTGGATCGCCGCGGCGCCCATCCCGCCCTCGAAGTACAGACCGAAGCGGTCACGCATCTCGCGGTAGAGGAGCTCGTCGCCCTCGAGGTCCTGGACCTTGAGGTTCTTGAAGCGGTCCCAGACCTGGCTCAGGCGCTCGACCTGCTGGTCCGCGCGCTTGCGGATCTGGTTCATCTCGCGCTCGGCGGAGTCGCGGACCTTGCGCTTGGCGTCGGACTTGGCGCCCTCGGCCTCGAGCTCGGCGATGTCCTTCTCGAGCTTCTGGGCGCGGGTCTCGACATCCGCGTCGCGGCGGTTCTCGAGTTCCTTCTTCTCGCCCTCGATCTGGGCCTCGAGCGAGGGCAGGTCGGTGTGCCGCTGCTCCTCGTCGACGCTCGTGATCATGTACGCGGCGAAGTAGATGACCTTCTCCAGGTCCTTCGGCGCGAGGTCGAGCAGGTAGCCCAGCCGCGACGGGACACCCTTGAAGTACCAGATGTGGGTGACGGGCGCGGCGAGCTCGATGTGGCCCATGCGCTCACGACGGACGCCAGCGCGGGTGACCTCGACGCCGCAGCGCTCGCAGATGATGCCCTTGAAGCGGACGCGCTTGTACTTGCCGCAGGAGCACTCCCAGTCCCGGGTGGGGCCGAAGATCCGCTCGCAGAAGAGGCCCTCCTTCTCCGGCTTCAGGGTGCGGTAGTTGATGGTTTCGGGCTTCTTGACCTCGCCGTGGCTCCATGCGCGGATGTCCTCCGCGGTGGCCAGGCCGATGCGCAACTCGTCGAAGAAGTTGACGTCCAGCACGTGTTTCCTACTCTCGCTCTCGAGGGAGACTCTCGATACGTTCTGTGGCCCTGATGTCGCCGGCGGGGACGACGGCGGGCTTAGAAGGGGTGTCCGGGGGCGGGCCCGTCAGGACCCGGTCCCCCGGACGGTTAGACCTCTTCGACGCTGCTCGGCTCGCGCCGGGACAGGTCGATGCCGAGCTCTTCAGCGGCGCGGAAGACGTCGTCCTCGTTGTCGCGCATCTCGATCGTGCCGCCCTCGGTGTTGAGGACCTCCACGTTGAGACAGAGGGACTGCATCTCCTTGATGAGCACCTTGAAGGACTCGGGGATGCCGGGCTCGGGGATGTTGTCACCCTTGACGATGGCCTCGTAGACCTTGACGCGGCCGGTGACGTCGTCGGACTTGATCGTCAGCAGCTCCTGGAGCGCGTAGGAGGCGCCGTAGGCCTCGAGGGCCCACACCTCCATCTCGCCGAAGCGCTGGCCACCGAACTGGGCCTTACCGCCGAGCGGCTGCTGGGTGATCATCGAGTACGGACCCGTGCTGCGCGCGTGGATCTTGTCGTCCACGAGGTGGTGCAGCTTGAGGATGTACATGTAGCCGACGGACACGGGGTCCGGGTAGGGCTCGCCGGTGCGGCCGTCGAAGAGGCTGGCCTTGCCGGAGGCGCCGATGAGCCGCTCGCCGTCGCGGGTCGGGGTGGTCGACTCGAGGAGACCGGTGATCTCCTCCTCCTCGGCACCGTCGAAGACCGGGCTGGCGACGCGGGTGTTGGGCGGAGCCTGACGCGCGTCCTCGGGGATCATCTGCGCCCACTCGGGGTTGCCCTCGATGTTCCACCCGCGGCTGGCGGCCCAACCCAGGTGCAGCTCGAGGATCTGGCCGATGTTCATGCGGCCGGGGACACCGAGCGGGTTGAGCACGACGTCCACCGGGGTGCCGTCCTCGAGGAAGGGCATGTCCTCGACCGGGAGGATCTTGGAGATGACTCCCTTGTTGCCGTGGCGGCCGGCGAGCTTGTCACCGTCGGTGATCTTGCGCTTGTTCGCCACGTAGACGCGGACGAGCTGGTTCACGCCCGGGGGCAGCTCGTCGCCCTCGTCCTTGTCGAAGACCTTGACGCCGATGACGGTGCCGGTCTCGCCGTGGGGGACCTTCATCGAGGTGTCCCGGACCTCGCGCGCCTTCTCACCGAAGATCGCGCGGAGCAGGCGCTCCTCGGGGGTCAGCTCGGTCTCACCCTTGGGCGTGACCTTGCCGACGAGGAGGTCACCGTCGCGGACCTCGGCACCGATCCGGATGATGCCGCGCTCGTCGAGGTCGGCGAGCACGTCGTCGGAGACGTTGGGGATGTCCCGCGTGATCTCCTCCGGGCCGAGCTTGGTGTCGCGGGCATCGACCTCGTGCTCCTCGATGTGGATCGAGGAGAGGACGTCGTCCTGCACCAGACGCTGGCTGAGGATGATCGCGTCCTCGTAGTTGTAGCCCTCCCAGGGCATGAAGGCGACGAGGAGGTTGCGGCCCAGGGCCATCTCGCCACCATCGGTGGCGGGACCGTCGGCGATGAGCTGACCGGCCTCGACGCGGTCGCCCTCGGAGACCATGACGCGCTGGTTGTAGCTGTTCCCCTGGTTGGACCGGGAGAACTTCATCATCTTGTACGAGCGCGATCCGCCCTCGTCCTGGGTCACGGTGACGAGGTCGGCGGAGACCTCGGTGACGACACCGGCCTTCTCCGCACGGACGACGTCGCCGGAGTCGAGCGCGGCGCGGTGCTCCATGCCGGTCCCGACGAAGGGGGCCTCGGCCTGGACGAGCGGCACGGCCTGACGCTGCATGTTGGCGCCCATGAGCGCACGGTTGGCGTCGTCGTGCTCGAGGAAGGGGATCATCGCGGTGGCCGCGGAGACCATCTGCTGCGGCGAGACGTCCATGTAGTCGACGTCCTCGACGGGCACCTGGTCGACCTCGCCGCCCTTCGAGCGGGCGAGGACGCGCTCGTCACGGAAGGTCCCGTCGTCGAGGAGGACGGCGTTCGCCTGGGCGACGATGACCTTGTCCTCCTCGTCTGCGGAGATGTAGACGACCTCGTCCGTGACGCGACCGTCGACGACCTTGCGGTACGGGGTCTCGATGAACCCGAAGGCATTGATCCGCCCGTACGACGCGAGGGAGCCGATGAGGCCGATGTTGGGCCCTTCCGGCGTCTCGATCGGGCACATGCGCCCGTAGTGCGAGGGGTGGACGTCACGGACCTCCATCTGGGCACGGTCACGGGAGATACCGCCCGGGCCCAGCGCGTTGAGTCGACGCTTGTGCGTCAGACCCGACAGCGGGTTGTTCTGGTCCATGAACTGCGACAGCTGGCTCGTGCCGAAGAACTCCTTGATGGAGGCGACGACCGGCCGGATGTTGATGAGCGTCTGGGGCGTGATCGCCTCGACGTCCTGGGTGGTCATCCGCTCACGCACGACGCGCTCCATCCGGGAGAGGCCCGTACGGACCTGGTTCTGGATGAGCTCACCGACGCTGCGCAGGCGACGGTTGCCGAAGTGGTCGATGTCGTCGGTCTCGACGGGGACCTCGACGCTCTCGCCGTCACGGACGCCCGGGAGCGTCGGCTGGTCGGCGTGGAGGGCGACGAGGTAGCGCAGCGTCGCGACGATGTCCTCGAGCAGGAGCACGGACGAGGACAGGTCCTCGTCGCGGCCGAGCTTGCGGTTGACCTTGTAGCGACCGACCTTGGCCAGGTCGTAGCGCTTCGGGTTGAAGTAGAGGTTGTCGAGCAGGTTCTGCGCAGCCTCACGGGTCGGCGGCTCGCCCGGGCGCAGCTTGCGGTAGATGTCGAGCAGGGCTGCGTCCTGGTCCTCGACCGTGTCCTTCTCGAGCGTGGCGCGGATCGACTCGTAGTCGCCGAACTCCTCGAGGATCTCGGCGGAGGTCATGCCCAGGGCCTTGAGCAGGACGGTGACCGACTGCTTGCGCTTGCGGTCCACGCGGACACCGACCATGTCCCGCTTGTCGACCTCGAACTCGAGCCAGGCGCCCCGGCTCGGGATGACCTTGGCCGAGTAGACGTCCTTGTCGGAGGTCTTGTCCGGCGTCCGCTCGAAGTAGACGCCCGGGCTGCGGACGAGCTGGGAGACGACGACCCGCTCGGTGCCGTTGATGATGAAGGTGCCGCGGTCGGTCATGAGCGGGAAGTCGCCCATGAAGACCGTCTGGCTCTTGATCTCGCCGGTCTCGGCGTTCATGAACTCGGCGGTGACGAAGAGGGGCGCCGCGTAGGTCTGGTCGCGCTCCTTGCAGTCGTCGACGCTGTACTTGGGCTCCTCGAAGCGGCTCTCCCGGAAGGAGAGGCTCATGGAACCGGAGAAGTCCTCGATGGGCGAGATCTCCTCGAAGATGTCCTCGAGACCCGAGTTCTCGGGTACGTCACGACGGCCGGTCTCGAGAGCCTCGGCGACGCGCTCCTGCCACTTCTCGTTGCCGAGGAGCCAGTCGAAGCTCTCGGTCTGGAGGGCCAGGAGGTCGGGGACTTCGAGGGGCTCGCGGATCTTCGCGAAGGACAGACGGCCGCTGGCAGTCTGTGCGGTGGACATCGGGGAAGCGGTGCGCGAGGCAGCCAAGGATGGATCCTTCCACGGGCCGAGAGGGTCGGGCGGCGTTGCACAGCCCCGCGATCGGGCCCCTTCCACACCACTCCACACGCCTCAGCACTGAGGGGATTCGAGCAATCTGGCGGGGCCACGACAGGAGAAGGGCAGCGCAAAGCGACAGTCTAGATGCAGATGCGCACAAGTGTCCAACCCGGTCGAGCCGACGGCTCGACGGTGGTCCACGGCGGTGCCTCCCGGGAGGCCTCCGGCCGGATCATTCGACGCCATGATGGTGGACGACCGCGGGGGCGACGTCAAGGCACCGGCCCGGCGGGTCGTGGACACATCCTCCGGTGGAGACCCCCCGCTCCCCCTCTAGGGTGGAGGCCATGAACGCCCGCGACCTCCGCCGCCGTCGTCGCCGGACGAGCGCCCGGTCCTTGGTCAGGCGCGCCGCGGCTGCCGCCCTCGCGACCCAGCTCCTCACCGTCGCAGGCCTGCTCGTCTTCGACAGCCAACGTCGCAAGGACCGGCCCGACCGGGAGTTCCCGCACGAGGCGGACGGTCCCGTGCCGGTCAGCGGGGGCGACATGCGCATCTACACCTTCGGTGAGGATCTCTTCGCGGACATGCTCGCCGACATCGACGCGGCGACCGACCGGATCTACTTCGAGACCTACATCTGGAAGGGGGACGCGATCGGCGAGCGCTTCCGCCAGGCGCTCGTCGCCGCCCACGAGCGGGGCGTCGAGGTCTACATCGTCATCGACGAGTTCGCCAACCTCGTCGTGCCGCGCTCCTTCTACCGGTCGCTCCCGGAGGGCATCCACCTCAAGCGTCATCCCCTCGCCACCGGTGGGCTCCTCTTCTTCACGCCGAGCCACTGGGGCCGCAACCACCGCAAGCTGCTCGTCGTCGACGAGACCGCCGCCTACGTCGGTGGGTACAACATCGGTGAGGACTACGCCCACCGCTGGCGTGACACCCACGCGCGCTTCGCCGGCGACATGGTCGTGGAGCTGGAGAACTCCTTCGTCGACTACTGGAACCACTACCACGCCCAGCCGCAACTCCCCCAGCCGCGGCAGCGGACGTGGAACCGCGACATCCGCGTCCATCGGAACCTCCCGGCCGACCTCGTCTACCCGATCCGCAACATGTACCTCGAGGCCATCGACCGGGCCAGCGAGCGAGTCTGGCTGACGACCGCCTACCTCATCCCCGACCGGGCCTTCGCCCGGAGCCTCGTCAGCGCGGCCCAGCGGGGCGCGGACGTGCGCATCATCGTCCCCCACTTCAGCAACCACATCGTCGCCGACTGGGTGAGCCGGGTGAACTACGAGCAGCTCCTGCGGGGCGGGGTCCGGATCCTCCGCTTCGAGAACGCCATGGTCCACGCGAAGACCGCGACGATCGACGGCCTGTGGTCGACGATCGGCACGGCGAACATCGACCGGCTGAGCCTCGTCGGCAACTACGAGGTCAACATGGAGATCCTCGACCGGGCGGTCGCCTCGCGGATGGAGGAGATCTTCACCCTCGACGCCGGCAACTGCTCCGAGCTCACCCTCGAGGAGTGGACCGCCCGCCCGCTCATCAACCGCGTCACCGAGGGCGTCCTCTCCCCCTGGCGCCCGCTGCTGTAGTCGGGACCGCCGACCGGGGACGACGAAGGGCGGGCCGCACCCGAGGTGCGACCCGCCCTTCGGCAGATCAGTGCCCGTCAGTGACGAGCGGAGATCACTTGAGCTCGACGGTGGCGCCGGCGCCCTCGAGGGCCTCCTTGGCCTTGTCGGCGGCCTCCTTGTCGACCTTCTCGAGGACGGGCTTCGGGGCGCCGTCCACGAGGTCCTTGGCCTCCTTGAGGCCGAGGCTCGTGAGCCCACGGACCTCCTTGATGACCTGGATCTTCTTGTCGCCGGCCGCGGCGAGGATGACGTCGAACTCGTCCTGCTCGGCGGCGGCGTCGCCACCGGCGTCGCCGCCACCGGCGGCCGGGGCGGCACCCGCGACGGCCATGGGGGCCGCGGCGGTGACCTCGAAGGTCTCCTCGAACTGCTTCACGAACTCGGAGAGCTCGATGAGGGTCATCTCCTTGAAGGCCTCAAGGAGCTCGTCGGTGCTGAGCTTCGCCATGATGGGCGTCCTTTCTACTGAAACGTGTGTGCCGTGAGTGGCGTGTGTGTGCTGTGACCTGGAGGCGAGTGCCTCAGGCCTCGTCGCCACCCTCGGGGGTGGACTCGGTGTCAGACGCGGCCTCGTCGGCCGACGCCTGCGGACCCTGCTCCTCGACCTTCGCGCGCAGTGCGTCGACGACCCGAGCGGTCTGCGACAGCGGCGCGTTGAAGAGGTAGGCGGCCTGGGTGAGCTGGGCCTTCATGGCGCCAGCGAGCTTGCCCAGAAGCACCTCGCGGGACTCAAGCTTCGCGAGCTTGTCGATCTGCTCCGGCGAGAGGGGGTTTCCGTCGAGGATCCCGCCCTTGATCACCAGGAGGGGGTGGTCCTTGGCGAAGTTACGCAGACCCTTGGCGGCCTCGACGGGGTCACCTTCGACGAAGGCGATCGCGTTGGGGCCGACGAACTGGCCCTCGAAGGCGGACTCGACGCCCGCCTCCTTGGCAGCGCGCTCGGTCAGCGTGTTCTTCACCACGGAGTAGCTGGCGTTGCCACGGAGGGTCTTGCGGAGCTCGCCGAGCTCCGCCACGGTCAGACCGCGGTACTCCGTGAGAACGGCCGCGCTGGAGCTGCGGAACTTCTCCGCGAGCTCGGCGATGGCGGCGTCCTTCTGAGCGTTCGCCATGCGGGCCTCCCTTCTCGTGTGGTGCCACCGGCTGGGCCCGGAACGAGAAGGAGCCCCGGCACAGGGCACGGGGCTCGGCATGCACATCAGGGGAGGTGCACGCGATACGTGGCCTGCGCTGGTCGCCCGCTCTCGCGGAACCTTGGGTCACTGCTCGGTGAGCGGTGACAACCGGCGGTCAATGGTCAAGGAGCAACGATAGGCGCCCGGGGCGGCTGCGGTCAAAACGCCCCGGGCACCCGGTCGTCGGTCAGGAGCCGGAGGATCCCGAGCCGGACCCCGAGCCCGAGCCGCCCGAACCGGACGAGCCCGATCCACCGGAGCCCGAGCCACCCGGCGCCGGCTGCTCCGGCACCTCCGGGGTGCCGACCGAGTCCTTCGCCGGGGCCTTGATGGAGACGTCGCCGCCCCAGTCCGAGTAGGAGACGGTGAGGCTCTGCTCGCCGGCGGTCGTCGTGCTCTTCACGGGGCGGTCGTCCCCGTCGACGACGAGCTCGACGGTCGTCTTCTGGGCCCCCTGCTCGGCCATGGCCGCGCCCTGCTCGTCACCGGCCTCCTTCGCCTGGGCCTTCATGACGGCGGCCATCTGCTTCTTGCTCAGCGCGATCTCGTAGGTCACCTCGTCGCCGTCGACGGAGGCCACCTCGGCGTCGACGTCCTTGGCCCCGTCGATGGCGGCGAAGGGGTCCTTGAGCTTCGTCATGGACTCGAGGCTCGCCCCGAGCTGCTGGGTGGCCGGCTCCTTGCTGTCCGGGTCGGCCTTGATCCAGGTCTTGCCCTTCTGCGTCATCTCCGGCGAGGGCGCCTTGAGGTAGAAGTCGTCCTTGATCTGCCGGACGTCCACGCTCTGCTGTCCGCCATCGCCCTTGAGGCTCGTCGACTCCGCGTCGGACAGGTCGAAGTCACCCGTGATCTTCTCCTGACCGGCCTTCGCGGACATCGAGCCGGTACCGGCATCCTTCATGGCCGCGTCGACGTCCTCCCGGAGATCCGTGAGCGAGACCGTGTCCCCTTCGCTGGGGCCGGAGCCGCAGCCCGCCAGGGCGAGGAGGGTCGCAGCACCCACAGCGGTCGCGGTCGTCGTTGTCTTCATCAGGCCGGTTCCCTTCGTCGTGGACCGACGGTGGCGCCGTCGGCGGGCCGGGTCAGTCTGGGAGACCTGTCTGGGCATCCGCTGACCGTGGGGTGCACGGCCCCTTCGCGCCGCTGGCCGGACCCGGGCACGACGAAGGGGGCCGCCTCCCGTCACCGGGAAGCGGCCCCTCGTCGACGCTCCTGCGTCGCACCTGAAGGGTGCGGCGTGGGTCACTCGGAGACGGTCTCCGCGGTGGCCACCGGGGTGGCCTCCTCGAGGAGGTTCTTCGTCCGCGAGCTGTCGAGCGGGATGCCCGGGCCCATCGTCGTGCTCAGCGTGGCCTTGGAGATGTACAGGCCCTTGGAGGCGGAGGGCTTGAGGCGGAGGATCTCCTCGAGCGCACTCTGGTAGTTCTCCACGAGCTGCTTCTCGTCGAAGCTCGCCTTGCCGATGATGAAGTGCAGGTTGGCGTGCTTGTCGTTGCGGAACTCGATCTTGCCGCCCTTGATGTCGGAGACGGCCTTGGCCGTGTCCATCGTGACGGTGCCGGTCTTCGGGTTCGGCATGAGCCCACGGGGGCCGAGGACCTTGCCGAGACGGCCGACCTTGCCCATGAGGTCCGGGGTCGCGACGACGGCGTCGAAGTCCATCCAGCCGCCCTGGACCTTCTCGAGCATGTCGTCGGAACCGACGAAGTCGGCGCCGGCCTCACGGGCGGCCTCGGCCTTGTCGCCGTTGGCGAAGACGAGGACGCGGGCGGTCTTGCCCGTGCCGTGCGGGAGGTTGACCGTGCCGCGGACCATCTGGTCGGCCTTGCGGGGGTCGATGCCGAGACGGAAGACGACCTCGACGGTCTCGTCGTAGGTGGTCTTCGCGGCGCTCTTCGCCAGGCGGACGGCCTCGAGCGGGGCGTAGGTCACGCCCTGGTCGACCTTCTCCGCTGCGGCGCGGTAGCTCTTGCTGCGCTTCATGTGTGCTCCTTGGTGGTGGTGGAGGTGTGGTGCGGGCCAGCGCCGGCCCTCCCACGCATGCTCTGGTCGTCCTGAGGATCAGTCAGAGCACGATATCTTCTGGTCGCTCTTCCTCGGCACTCCGAGCCTCCCTCGCTAGAGCTCGCTCGGATTCTCGTGCCTTCGTCAGAGCTCCGGAGTCTCGATACCCATCTGACGCGCGGTGCCGGAGATGATCTTCATCGCGGCATCGATGTCGTGGGCGTTGAGGTCCGGCATCTTGGTCTCGGCGATCTCCTTGAGCTGGTCCTTGGTGAGGGACCCGACCTTGGTCTTGTGCGGCTCGCCGGAGGCCTTCTTGACGCCCGCCGCCTTCTTGATGAGCTCCGCGGCCGGCGGAGTCTTCGTGATGAAGGTGAAGGAGCGGTCCTCGAAGACCGTGATCTCGACCGGCACGACGTTGCCGCGCATGTCCGCCGTGGCGTCGTTGTACGCCTTGACGAACTCCATGATGTTGACGCCGTGCTGACCCAGCGCCGGGCCGACCGGCGGGGCCGGCGTCGCGGAGCCTGCCTGGATCTGCAGCTTGATGTAGCCGGCGACCTTCTTGCTCTTGGGGGGCATGCGGTGTTCCTACTTCCTGTTGTGGGCCCACGCCATGGGCGATGACCCGGTTGCAGTACTGCTTCCGTCCGACGGGCCCGAGGGCCCGGCGGGTCAGAGCTTGGCGACCTGGTGGAAGCCGAGCTCGACCGGGGTCTCCCGGCCGAAGATGGAGACGAGGACCTTGAGCTTCTGCGCCTCGGGGAGGATCTCGGAGATCGACGCGGGCATCGTCTCGAAGGGGCCCTCCATGACGGTGACGGACTCGCCGACCTCGAAGTCGACATCCACCGGGGCCGCCGGGGCCTGACCCTCCTTGGCGGGGGCGCCGGGGGCGGCGGCCGCAGCAGGCTTCTCGAGGTCCGCGGGCTTGAGCATCGTGTAGACCTCGTCGAGGCTCAGCGGCACCGGGTCGTGGGCATTGCCGACGAAGCCGGTGACGCCCGGCGTGTGCCGCACGGCACCCCAGGACTCGTCGGTGAGGTCCATGCGGACGAGGCAGTAGCCGGGCATGCGCGGCTGCTTGCGGACCTTCTTCTGCCCGGACTTGATCTCGGTGACCTCGTCGATGGTCACGGCGACCTCGAAGATGTAGTCCTCCATGTCGAGGTTCGCGATGCGGGTCTCGAGGTTGTGCTTCACGCGGTTCTCGTAGCCTGCGTAGGTGTGGACGACGTACCAGTCACCGAACTTCGAGGCGAGGTCGTCCTTGAAGGCCTGGACGGGGTCGGCCTGGTCCTCGGGGAGCAGGTCCCCGTCGGCGTCCTCGGTCGGGGCGCTCTCGCCCTCGGCCGCAGCCTCGCCCTCGGCCTCGGCCTCGGAGGAGACGGCGTCGTCGCTCGCGGCCTCGAGCGCCTCGTCGGCAGCGCGGGCGTCGTCCGCCTCCTGCGCGGAAGGGAGGTCCGCCGGGGGCTGCGCGGCACGCTCGGCCTGCTCGGCAGCGATCGCGCTCGAGCCCTCGTTCTCCTCGGGGGTCTGAGCCTGGTCGGACATGACCTGTTTCCTCACTTCGACATCGGATGGCGCGCGGGGCGCCGTGGTGCGGGACGAGCGGGCAGCGGGATCAGCCGCCGAACACCCAGAGCACACCCTTGGTGAACACCCAGTCCAGACCGGAGATGATGAGCATCATCACGGTGACGAAGACGATGAGCACCAGCGTGTAGTTGACGAGCTCGGACCGGGTCGGCCGGACGACCTTGCGCAGCTCGTCGAGGATCTGCGCGATGAAGAGGCCGATCGAGCCGAAGAACCGCGAGATGGGGTTGCCGCCCTTCGGCCCGCGCCGCGCGTTGGTCGGCTGCGCTCCGAGCTGGCTCACGTCATCTCTTCTCGTCCGGGGAACTACCTGGCTGCGCAACGGGTGTCGTGCAACGCAGGGCAGGAGGGACTCGAACCCCCAACCGCCGGTTTTGGAGACCGGTGCTCTACCAATTGAGCCACTGCCCTTCGGGCCGCCACGGTGGGGCTGGCGACCCGCGGTCCACCCTGCCCGACCCTCTGCGCGCGGGCACGCCGGAGAGTCTGGTCAAAGTCAACCGAGGGACAACTGTACGACACCCGGCACCCCCACCGCGAACTCGGACATCCGTACCGCCGCGGACCCGCAGGTGGGAGACTGCTCCCGTGACTTCAGCGAACGACGCTCGCCCCCTGTCCGACCTCTCCCCCGAGGAGCTGCGCTCCCTCGCGGCGACCCAGCGCGAGGCCCACGCCGCGCAGGCCGCGAAGGGGGTCACGCTCGACGTGACCCGCGGCAAGCCGAGCGCGGCCCAGCTCGACCTCGCCGACGAGATGCTCTCCCTCCCCCGCTCGACGAAGGACCGCGCCGGCACCGATGTCCGCAACTACGGCGGTCTCACCGGCCTCGCCGAGCTGCGCGAGATCTTCGCCGAGCTGCTGGCCGTCGAGACCGAGCAGCTCGTCGCCGGGGGCAACTCCTCGCTGACGATGATGCGCGAGGTCCTCGTCGACCTCCTCCTCTTCGGCGGCATCGACTCCCCCCGGCCCTGGTCGCAGGAGGACAAGGTCACCTTCATCTGCCCCGTGCCCGGCTACGACCGGCACTTCGGGCTCCTCGAGGACCTCGGCATCGAGATGGTCACGGTCCCCATGCGCGAGGACGGGCCGGACGCGGAGGAGGTCGCCCGCCTCGCGGCCTCCGACCCCTCGATCAAGGGCATGTGGATCGTCCCCACCCACGCCAACCCCACCGGCGCCACCTGCAGCCGGGAGGTCGCCAGCCGGCTCGCCTCCATGGAGACCGCCGCGCCGGACTTCAAGATCTTCTGGGACAACGCTTACGCCCTGCACCACCTCAGCGCGGACGAGACGAAGAGCGCGGACATCCTCTCCCTCGCCTCGGTGGCCGGGCACCCGCACCGCGCGGTCCTCTTCGCCTCCACCTCGAAGATCACCTGGGCGGGCGCCGGCGTGGCCTTCCTCGCCTCCTCCGTGGAGCAGGTGAGCTGGTACCTCGCGCACCTCGGCAAGGGCTCCATCGGCCCGGACAAGGTCAACCAGCAGCGGCACGTCGAGTTCTTCGGCGACGCGGAGGGTGTGCGCGCCCACATGCGCAAGCACGCGGAGATCATCGCGCCGAAATTCGCAGAGGTCGACCGGGTCCTCACCGAGCACCTCGGTGGTCGCGGCGTCGCGACGTGGAACACCCCCGTCGGCGGCTACTTCGTCAACCTCGACGTCCTGCCCGGGACCGCCTCGCGGGTGGTCGCCCTGGCCAAGGAGGCCGGCCTCTCCCTCACCCCGGCCGGGGCCTCCTTCCCCTACGGTGATGACCCTGAGGACACCAACATCCGACTCGCCCCGACGATGCCCCCGATGGAGGAGCTGACCGAGGCGATGGAGACCGTCGCCACGTGCGTCCTGCTCGCGGCGGCGGAGCAGCTCATCGACGCACCAGCCTGAGGAGCCGACATGGCCGAGCGTGAGGATCTGGACACCGACCTGACGAGCTACAGCCTCGACGACGAGGACCAGCTCCAACCCGGGGACAGCCTGACCGGGACCGGCCGGGAGGACGAGGACGCGCTCGATGCGGGCTACTCACCGCCCGACTCGGCGCGGGGCTCCTACGCGCACGGCGTCACGGCTGCCGAGCAGGCCGTCCCCGAGTCGATCGACGCCCGGCTCAAGCAGGAGGAACCGGACCCGCAGTGGCAGCCGGAGGAGGACCCGGAGCCCCTCGGCGGGGACGACCCGGATGCCATCGCCGCCGAGGACGACTGGATCGGCGACCAGGAGGTCGGCGATGCCCGGGCCGGGCGGCTGGTGAGCCCGGACGAGGGCAGCCACGGCGACGAGGACGACCAGGCGTGGGGTCGCGACGTCGGGGTCGACGGTGGGGCCGCCTCCGCGGAGGAGGCAGCGGTCCACGTCTTCCGCGAAGGGGAGGACCGCTGACCTCGTCGACGGGTCGGGACCTGCGGAGCCTGCCCAAGGCGCACCTCCACCTGCACTTCACGGGGTCGATGCGCGTGGAGACGGTCCGCGACATGGCCGACGAGCTGGAGCTGCGGCTGCCGAGCTCCCTTCGCTCCGAGTACCCACCGCAGCTGTCGGCGGCGGACGAGCGGGGGTGGTTCCGCTTCCAGCGGCTCTACGACTCCGCCCGCCACTGCGTCCGCAGCGAGGCGGCGATGCGCCGCATCGTCCGCGAGGCGGCGCTCGACGACGGGGCGGAGGGGTCGCACTGGTTGGAGATCCAGGTCGACCCGACCTCCTACGCCCCCTTCGTCGGGGGCATCACGCCCGTCATGGAGATCGTCCTCGACGAGGCCCGGCAGGTGAATGCCACGGCGGACGCGACCGGCGCGGCGCGGGTCGGCGTGCTCATGGCCGCCAGCCGCACCCGGCACCCACTCGAGGCCCGCACCCTGGCCCGGCTCGCGGCCCGGCTCGCCGGCCGTGGCTCCGGTGACGTCCTCGGGTTCGGCCTCTCCAACGACGAGCGACGGGGGACGACGAGCGACTTCGCCCGCGCCTTCGCCATCGCCGAGCGGGCCGGGCTGCTGCTCGTGCCCCACGGCGGTGAGCTCCTCGGGGCGGATGCCGTGGCGGAGACGGTGCGCGCCCTCCACCCCCACCGTCTCGGTCACGGGGTGCGGTCCGTCGAGGACCCGCGGGTGCTCGAGCAGGTCGTGTCGGCGGGCATCGCCCTCGAGGTCTGCCCCGGGTCGAATGTCTCGCTCGGGGTCTACCGCGAGCCCGCGCAGGTCCCCCTTCGGGCCCTCGTCGACGCCGGCGCCCAGATCGCTCTCGGGGCCGACGACCCCCTCCTCTTCGACTCGCGGCTGCTCCCGCAGTACGAGACGGCCCGCAAGGTCCACGGCCTCGATGACACCGAGATCGCCGAGCTGGCGCGGTCCTCCTTCCGGGCGAGCGCCGCCCCCGAGGAGGTCGTCACCCGGGCGATGGCCGACATCGACGCGTGGCTGGCGGCGCCCCTGCCGTGACCGTCAGCCGACGATCTCGGCGGCGAGCTTCTCCGCCGCCTTGCGGGTCTTCCACCCGTCCATGAGCGCCTTGGGTGACCCCTCCCGGCCGGAGAGGGTCACCGACAGCACCGAGCCGCTGCCGCCCGGCGTCACCGTCGCGACCCCGTCGAGCTCCCAGTTGAGCGCGGTCTTCTTCGTGACGAAGCGGAACTCCCGGCCGTCCCGGCTCTCGCTGATGTCCTGGTACCCCTTCGCGGCGATCGTGCTGCGCACGGCCTGAGCCAGCTCGTCGACACCACGCGTCGTGTCCGTGCTCGCCTGTCCACGTGCCATCCCCTGCTCCTCCCTCGAACCGCTTCCGTGGGGTCGAGCGTAGACAAGGACGAGGCGCTCAGCAGCGCGAACGGGTCACGCGGTGGATCACAGGGTGTGACCGATGAAGACCGGCTCGTTGACGAGGGTCACGCCGAAGGCCGCACGCACCCCGTCGCGCACCTCGCGGGCGAGCGCGGCGACGTCCCGGGCACGGGCCTCGCCGCGGTTGGTCACGGCGAGGGTGTGCTTCGTCGAGAGGGCGGCCGGGCCGGGCATGGCGTAGCCCTTGGCGAAGCCCGCCTTGTCGATGAGCCAGGCGGCGCTCGTCTTCGCGTGCCCCTCCCCCGCCGGGAAGACCGGCGGGACCGGTCCGTCGGGACCGAGCCGCTCGGCCGCCCGCGCGACGAGGGCCTCCATCTGCTCGGTCGGGAGGATCGGGTTGGTGAAGAAGGAACCACAGCTCCACGTGTCGTGGTCGTCGGCCTCGAGCACCATCCCCCGCTTGCGTCGCTGGGCGAGAACCGCGTCGCGGGCCTCCGCGAGGGGAACGCGCTCCCCCTGCTCGACCCCGAGGTGGGCGGCGAGGTCCGCGTAGGCGATCGGAGCGGAGAGCCCGTCACGACCGAGTCGGAAGGTCACCTCGAGGACGACGTACCGTCCGGTCTCCTTGAAGACCGAGTGCCGGTAGGTGAAGTCGCACTCGGCGGCGGTGAAGGTCAGCTGCCGGTACTCCTCCCGGTCCCAGACGAGGACCCGGGTGATCGTCTGGGCGACCTCCTGGCCGTAGGCGCCGACATTCTGCACCGGGGTGGCACCGGTGAGACCGGGGATGCCGGAGAGGGCCTCGATGCCCGACCAGCCCTCGGCGACGGCGCGGGCGACGACGTCGTCCCAGACCTCGCCGGCCGCGACGGTCACCTCGACCGTCGCCTCGTCGACCACCTCGACCGTGATGCCGGTCGTCGCGATCCGCACGACGGTGCCGGTGAAGCCGGCGTCGGCGATGACGAGGTTGGACCCGCCGGAGAGGAGGAGAAGGGGGGTGCCCGCCTCGTCCGCGGCGCGGACGGCCGCCACGACCTCGGGAGCGGTCGCGGCGGTGACGAGCGTGTCCGCGGGACCCCCGACCCGCATGGTCGTCAGCGGCGCCAGGGGGGCGCCGCGCTCGGTCCTCGCCATCAGTCGAGCTGGACGGTCGCGCGGCAGCGGCCGAGAACCTTGTCGCCGGAGCTGGTGACGGTGAGCTCGACCGTCGCCTGCTTCGTCTCCTCGTCGAGGGACCGGACGGTGCCGGTGACGTCGAGGCTCGCACCGCCGTCGTGGGGGACGACGACCGGCTTGGTGAAGCGCGTGCCGTAGTCGACGACCCGACCGGCGTCCCCGACCCAGTCGGTCACGGTCTGGATGGCCGCGCCCATCGTCCACATGCCGTGGGCGATGACGTCGGGGAGGCCGACGGCCTGCGCGGTGCGCTCGTCCCAGTGGATGACATTGCGGTCGCCGGAGGCGCCGGCGTAGTGGATGAGGGTCGCCCGGGTCACGGGGACGGAGCGGGTGGGGAGGGCCTCCCCTTCGCTCACCTCGGCGAATCGACGAACGGCCATGCTCACTCCCCTCCCCGGACGACGATCGTCGACAGGCTCGTCGAGACCGGCGCGTCCTCGGCGTCGATGATCTCGCTGCGCATCGTCACCATCTGGTGGCCGCCGGCGGCGCGGATGGCGTCGATGTGGAGCACGCCCCGCAGCTCGTCGCCGGCGACGATCGGGCGGTGGTGGGTGAAGCGCTGCTCCCCGTGGACCACCCGCGTGTAGTCGACGCCGGCCTCCGGGTCGGCGACGAACTGGGCGTCGGTGCGCTGGCCGGGGATCACGGCGAAGGTCGGTGGCGCGACGAGGTCGGCGTAGCCGGCGGCCCGGGCCGCCTCGAGGTCGTGGTGGACGGGGTCGGTGGCCCCGACCGCCGTCGCGAAGTCGCGGACGTGCTCGCGCCCGACGACGAAGGGGGGTGTGGGCGGGTAGCTCCGCCCCAGGAAGTCCTCGTTCACGGCCATGCGGTCAGTCTACGGGCGCACCAGAACGCGGCCGCCGAGCAGGTGCTCGACGGCCGCGACGTGGTGGTACGGGGTGCGGTGACCTCAGCGGGTCTCGCGGTGCTGCGTGTGCGTGCGGCACCGGGGGCAGAACTTCGCCAGCTCCATGCGGTCAGGGTTGTTGCGGCGGTTCTTCTTGGTGATGTAGTTCCGCTCCTTGCACTCCGTGCACGCCATGGTGATCTTGGGGCGGACGTCGGCGCTCTTCGTGGCCACGGTTGGAACCTGCTCTCAGACACTTCATCGGTGGTACTCGCCTGGCGCCGGTCTGCGCTGGGCGGGAGGTACGTGGTGTCGCTTCCACCTCGGCGGACACAACACAGCGACGCACAAGAATAGTCCACGATGCGCCCTGACCGGAAATCCGGAGGTGGTGGGCGCATCGTGGCGATGCGTAGCGGGAGCGGGACTCGATCCCGCGACCTCACGATTATGAGTCGTGCGCTCTAACCAGCTGAGCTACCCCGCCTTGGCGGTCAACCCGTGCACGGCACGGATCGGACCCGAGCCTCCTGTCGGAATCGAACCGACGACCTTTTCCTTACCATGGAAACGCTCTGCCGACTGAGCTAAGGAGGC
>DXAR01000116.1 GCA_019116945.1 Candidatus Janibacter merdipullorum
GCGAAGAGCTTGTCGATGCAGAACTCGGCCCGGTGGGTGTTGCCGGTGACATCCGTGAGCAGGTGGCGCAGCAGCCGGTCGACGAGCCACGGGCGGGTGTCCCGCTTGACGTAGCGGTCGGAGGTGAGCGGCTCGGTCACGTCCTCGTCGACGTGCTCCATCGCGAGGACGTGGTCCATCTGGGCGAAGGCGATCTCCAGCTCGTAGAGCGCCTCCGGTCGCCCCTCGTCGACCCGTGGGGCCTGCGAGGTCGGACCGATGAACCGTCCGGAGAAGAGGTAGCTCAGCGCCGGGTGGTGCTGCCAGTAGGTGATGAGGGAGCGCAGGAGGTCCGGTCGCCGCAGGAACGGGCTGTCGGCGGGCGTGGCGCCGCCGAGGGTGAGGTGGTTGCCGCCGCCGGTGCCGGTGTGCGAGCCGTCGAGGTCGAACTTCTCCGTCGCGAGGTGGATCTGCCGCGCGTGCTCGTGGAGGCTCTCGGTCTGCTCCACGAGCTCGCCCCACGACGCCGTCGGCGCGACGTTGACCTCGATGACACCGGGGTCCGGCGTCACCGACATCGTCCGGACCCGGTCGTCACCGGGAAGGGGGTACCCCTCGAGGACGACGGGGTGGCCGGTCTCCGCGGCCGACCCCTCGACGGCCGCGACGAGCGCGACGGCGTCCTCGAGCTCCTCGAGTGGCGGCAGGAAGACGAAGAGGTGGCCCTCTCGGTGCTCGACGGCCAGGGCCGTCCGGGGAGCCTCTTCGACCGGGATGACTTGTGCCGCAAGGGCGCTCACGTCACCGAGCGAGGCTGGGGCGAGGGCCGGGAGCGCTCCGCGCGGGGCGAAGGGGGACCGCTCCGGTGCCACAGGCCCCTCCGTCCAGGCGATGGATCCCAGGGGCAGCCGCAGGCCGGCCGGGGAGTCACCGGGCACGAGCGCGAGGAAGCCTCGTCGGGTCCGCCAGGTCGTCGTCGCCCACCCCTCACCATCGGGTGCGGGGAAGAGGGGGAGCACCCAGGCGGCAGGGGTGTCCGGGTCGACGTCCGCGTCGACCCGGGCGAGGTGGGCGGCACGGGTCGCCTCGTCGGCGGCCGCATCAGCCTCGGGTGCCAGGTCTCCGGGTGTTGGTGCCTCGCCCACGGGGAGCCGGGCCTCCGTGACGAGCCGGTCCAGGGGGTCCTCCACCGCCGCGGCCAGGTGCTCGGGCTCGATGCCGAGGCGCCGGGCGATGCCGACGGCCAGATCCCTCGCCGCCCCCGCTGCCTCGGACGTCCCTGTCTCGAGCTGGCCTGCGCTCCAAGGAGAGTCGAGCAGCGAGGGGTCGTGCCAGAGCGGCCGACCGTCGACGCGGTCGGCGAGCTGGATCTGCCAGCGGGGCAGCGGCTCGCCCGGGTACCACTTGCCCTGCCCGTGGTGCCGCAGCGTCCCCGGCGCGGACAGCCGCCGGGCGAGGTCCAGCGCGAGCGCTCGCTTCTCCTCGCCGTCGGCCTCGGTGTGCCACTGCGGGTCCGTCGTCCCCCCGGCCGCGACGAAGGTCGGCTCGCCCCCCATCGTCAGGCGGACATCCCCCTTCGCCAGCAGGTCGTCGACCGCCTCGCCGAGCGCGGTGATCCGGGCCCACTGGTCCTCGTCGACCGGGCGGGTGCTCCGCGGGTCCTCCGCGAGGCGGGTGACGGAGTTGGCGAAGTCGAAGGAGACCTCGACCGGCCCGGTGGCGCCGCTGATCGGGGCGGCCGAGGCAGGGTGCGGGGTGGCCGACAGGGGGATGTGCCCCTCGCCGCAGAGGAGGCCCGAGGTGGCATCGAGGCCGACCCACCCGGCACCGGGGAGGTAGACCTCGGCCCACGCGTGCAGGTCGGTGAAGTCCTCGGCGGGGCCGTCGGCGCCGTCGCCGATCGCCCCGAGGTCCGCGGTGAGCTGGACGAGGTACCCCGAGACGAATCGGGCGGCGAGGCCGAGGTGCCGCAGAGCGGCGACGAGCAGCCAGGCGCTGTCCCGGCAGGAGCCGACGCCCCGCTCCAGCGTCCGCGCCGGCGTCTGCACGCCCGGCTCGAGCCGCACCGTGTAGTCGACGCTGTCCCGGATCGCGCGGTTGAGCCCGACGACGAAGTCGACGATCGGGGTGCCCTCGCCCGGGCCCGCATCGACCGGTCCGGTGGCGAGCGAGGGGAGGCGCTCCTCGAGCCAGGCGACGACCTCGGGCGCGGTGGTCCCGCCCTCACCGACCGGGTGGAGGTAGGGAGCGAGGTCAGCGTGCAGCTGCTCGGGGAGGACGAAGGGGTAGGTGGCCGCCCAGTCCTCGACGAAGAAGTCGAAGGGGTTGATGACCGTCATGTCCGCGAGGAGGTCGACGGTGATCTCGAGGTGGTCGACCTCCTCGGGGAAGACGACCCGCGCCAGCCAGTTGCCGAAGGGGTCCTGCTGCCAGTTGATGAAGTGGTTCGCCGGCTCCACCCGCAGGGAGTAGCCGGGGACGGGGGTGCGGGAGTGCGGCGCGGGCCGCAGCCGGATGGTGTGCGGGTAGACGTGCACGGGCCGGGCGAAGTGATAGCTCGTGCGGTGCTCGAGGGCCACTCGGATGGTCACGGGCCCACTGTAGGTCCGTCGGCCGTGGCCGGGGTCACGTCAGAGCGCCTCGAGGTTGTCCACGGTGGTCTGGGCCAGTTCCTCGACCACCTGGGTCGACAGGTTGGACTTCGGGCCGGCGCTGTAGGCGATGAGGACGAGGTTGTGGCCGATCGTCACGCCGGCGATCTGGGACGTGCGGCCCTTCACGCTCTCGTCCCCGGAGAGCACCTCGAGATTGGCGATGTAGGTGCGCTCGCCCATGGGCTTGATCGTCGCCGGGGTGAGCTTCCACTTCGTCGTGCCGTACGTGTTGGTCTTGGAGAACTCGGTGCACGTCTCCTGCGCGGCTCCTGCCGCGTCGAAGAGCTCACCGGGCACGACCTCGTCATAGCTGGCGACCGTGACTTTGACGGCCCCGCCGTAGGCCCCGGTGTACCCCTGGGCGGCCTTGGCGGTCTGGTGCTCGTCGAGGGCGGTGCCTGCCTCACCGTCGAACTCGACATCTCGGCAGGTCTTCGGGTAGAAGCTGGTCTCGGGGTCGCGCGCGGACCCGTCGTCCTCGTCGACGCGACCCATCTCCTGGGGGACCTCGTCCTCCCCGGGCAGCACGGAGCTGATCTCCTCCTCGGTGAGCTGCTGACCCCCCTTCGGCAGCGACTCGGAGGTCTCCTCGTCGTCACCGCCGGAGTCACCGTCCGGGAGGCAGGCCGTCGTCAGCAGCAGCGCCGCGAGCACGGCACCGCCCCGACGTGCCACGTGATTCCTGGTCATCTCGTCCCCCTTCGTCGTCCGTCGAGCCACGATAGGGCAGGTCCATCGGCCGTGGCCGGGGTTACCTCAGAGCGCCTCGAGGTTGTCCACGGTGGTCTGGGCCAGCTCCTCGACCACCTGGGTCGACAGGCGCGACTGCGGGCCGGCGCTGTAGACGATGTAGACGAGGTTGTGGCCGATCGTCACGCCGACGAGCTGGACCGTGCCGCCCTTGAAGACCTCGTCCCCGGAGAGCATCTCGAGGTTGGCGATGTAGGTGCGCTCGCCCATGGGCTTGATCGTCGCCGGGGTGAGCTTCCACTTCGTCGTGCTGACCTTGTTCGTCGAGGCGTCCTTGTTGGTCTTGGTGAACTCGGTGCACGTCTCCTGCGCGGCTCCTGCCGCGTCGAAGAGCTCACCGGGCACGACCTCGTCATGGCTGGCGACCGTGACGTTGACGACCCCGCCGTAGGACCCGGTGTACCCCTGGGTGACCTTGGCGGTCTGGTGCTCGTCGAGGGCGGTTCCCTCCTCGCCGTCGAGCTCGACATCCCGGCAGGTCGCCGGGTAGGAGCTGGACTCGGGGTCGTGCGCGGCCTCGTCGACCTCCTCGTCGTCGCGACCCATCTCCTGGGGGACCTCGTCCTCCCCGGGCAGCACGGAGCGGATCTCCTCCTCGGTGAGCTGCTGACCCCCCTTCGGCAGCGACTCGGAGGTCTCCTCGTCGTCACCGCCGGAGTCATTGGCCGGGAGGCAGGCCGTCGTCAGCAGGAGTGCTGCGAGCACGGCACCGCCCCGACGTGCCACGTGCGTCATGGTCATCTCGTCCCCCTTCGTCGTCCGTCGACCCACGATAGGGCAGGACGGGTCACTCCTCGAGGTCTTCGAGGACGGCCTCGGCCATGGACTCCAGGGTCTCGTCCGAGAAGTCGGCGTACCCGGCGAGGACCCGGATGTTGATGATGTTGTGCCCGCTGCGGACCCAGAGCTGGTCGAGCGTGAGGTCGAGCTCGGTGAGCCCGACGCGGAGCGAGTAGCTCTGGTCACCGAGGGCAGGCGAGCCGATGTTGCTCGCCTTCTTGGCGGTCCACTGGGAGTCTGCGGTGGCCTTCTCCTCGAAGTCACCGCAGTCGCTCACCGTCTTCCCGGCGTCGTCGAAGAAGGCCCGGGGCACCGGTCGGTCGTAGGTCGTGACGAAGGTCGACACGCTCGCCCGGCCGGCCGCGTCGCCCGGCTGCGTGTAGCGGACCCCGTCGGAGGCGACGAAGTGCTTGTCCTTCCACTCGCGGATCTCCGCGGTGTCGAGGTAGACGGCGAGGCACTTCTCCGGGTCGGTCTCACGGGTGCTCGTCCCGCCCGGCGCGATCCGGGAGTCCTTCTCGAATCCCTTGGGAGCATCCGACTGCTCCGGCAGGGCGTCGTGGATCTGCTTCTTCGTCAGCTCCTGCTGCTGCGGCTCGTCGGCGCTCTCGGGGGTGGCCGTCGACGTGACGGTCACCGTGGAGGGCTCGGCGGAGCTCGACTCCGTCGAGGCAGAGTCCGTGTCGCTGCCGCAGGCCGCGAGCAGCCCGACGGCGAGGACGGTGACGAAGGGGGCGAGGCGGCGGGGTGGTGTCATGAGTCCTTCTTGAGGTCGGCGAGGACGGCTTCTGCGTGCTTGGTGAGGCGGCGCTCGTCGAAGGGGCGGCGCGTCGGGGTCATCTGGGTGACGAGGATCCGGTTGTGCCCGGAGCGGACGTAGAGGCGGTCGATGGCCTTGTCCCCGGAGTCGATCCGGAGGGTGAAGACCCGATCGGCGCCGTCGACCTGCGGAGCGGTGATCGGCGTCGTCTTGGTCACCATCTGGAACCCATCGCTCGCCTGCGTGTACTCCGCGCAGTTGCTCAGCTCCTCGCCCGCCTCGTCGAAGTAGGCGAGCGGGTAGGGCTCGTCGTAGGAGTCGATCCACACGCCGAGGAAACCGCCCCCGCGGTCCTCGGCCTGGCTGTACTTGGCCGCCCCGCCGACGCTGTGGTGCTTCTTCTTGAAGTCCTTGACGGTCGGGGAGTTGAACTCGACCGCCGCGCACCGTTTCGGCTTGTACTCCCAGTCGTCGCCCCCGTCGCTCATGTTGGGGCCGTATCCCTTGGGGACGTCGTCGATGGTCGGCAGCGCCCGGTCGATCTGTTCCTGCGTGAGCTCGCGCCGGTGCGGCTCGTCGAAGGTGTCAGCCTTGGCGGCGGGTGTGGCCGAGGCGGAGCTGCTCGAGGCGCTGCTACTCGAGGACCTGCCGGTGTCGTCGGGCTCGTCGGCGTCGCCGGGGAGGCACGCACCGAGGAGGAGTGCTGCGCCCACCGCGACGGGGGCGAGCCTCCGCCTCATGACCCCTTCTTGAGGTCGGCGAGCACGGCCTTGGCGTGCTTGGTGAGGAGGCGCTCGTCGAAGGGCTCGTCACCCGCACGCTGCTGCATGACAACGATCCGGTTGTGCCCGCTGCGGACGTAGAGGCGGTCGGTGTTGACGCGGTCACCGACGATACGGACGGCGAAGACCCGCTCGGCGCCGTCGATCGTCGGGGCCGAGATCGCCTGCGTCTTCCTGCCGAAGTCGTGCCCCTTGGGGCTGGTTGCGACGAACTCCGCGCAGGAGCTGAGCGCGCTGCCCGCCTCGTCGAAGTAGGCGAGCGGGTAGGGCTCGTCGTAGGAGTGGATCCACACGCCGAGGAAGTCGCCCCCGGCCGACCGTGGCTGGAAGAAACGCGCGTACTCGAGGGTCGTGCGGTGCTCGTCGGCGAAGGCGACGGCCCCGTCGGAGGCGAACTCGATCGCGGCGCACTTCTTCGGGTCGTAGGTGTATGGGTCCGACGTGCCGTTGTCGGACACGTCCTGCTTGTAGTGCTTGTCCGGCATGTCCTTGACCGTGGGGAGGGCCGCCTTGGCCTCCTTGGAGGTCAGCTCGCGCTGCTGCGGCTCGGTGAACTCGTCGGCCTCGTAGGGGGTCGGGGCGTCGCCGCCCCCTTCGCCGGTCTCGCTCGAAGGGTCCGCCTCGGCGCTGCTGCTCGGGGAGGCATCGCCCGAGGACTCGCCGCCGCCACCCCCGTCATCGCCGGGCAGGCACGCGGACAGGACGAGAGCAGACAGCGCAGCGGCGGCGCACGCAGCGCCACGACGTCGACGAAGTGATGTCCCCACGGGGACAGGTTCTCATGTCCGCCGGCGTGGCCGCTGCCGGCCGCACGTCGTATCGTCGTCGACGACAGTCGACGAGGAGGGACCGTGGAGCAGATCTCCCGCCGCAGCATGCTCACTGCCATCGGCGGTCTCAGCGGAGCCGCCGTCCTGGCGGCGTGCGCCGACGAGGCCGAGCCGACCCTGGGTGACGACACGTCCACGACCTATCACTACGCCGACGAGAGCGGCAGCGGCTCCTCGACGTCCGGCACCGAGGGCACCGAGGCGAAGGGGGAGCTGTCCACCGTCACGCTCGACGCCCCCGACGACCTGCAGAACCGCTGGGCGGCCTATGCCGCGGTGTGGACCGCGGCGAACATCTCGGGCGAGGGCACCGGGCCGCGGGTCGAGGGCGGCGACTGGGTCTACGAGATGGAGGTCGGCGAGTGGGCCTGGCTCGTGCGTCTCAAGGACGGCAAGGCCGTCCTCGTGGGCCAGGGGGAGCCGGACACCCGGCGGAGTGCCGCGGAGGAGAAGAAGGCGCGCTCGGCGCTGCTCGCGGGGGCGCCCTCGTGGTGGCAGACCTACGAGACGGCCGTCCCCGAGTTCAACTCCGTCGGCTTCATCCTCGGCTGGGACGGCAAGAAGTGGCAGCAGGCCGGAGCGCCCGGGTCCCGCGGTGGCTTCGCGGCGTTGACCTTCTACCTCGCCTCGCAGGAGCGCACGGGTGAGCAGCTCGCCCGCTTCGCCAGCGGCGGGGAGACGGGCTACAGCGGGAGCGCTCGGGTCGCGGCCGACCGCATCATCTCGGCCGGCCCGAAGGTCACCGCCTCCCAGCTCAAGGCCCTCGGTCCGGAGCTCGACGCCAAGCGCCTCGCCGCGGGCGTCAAGGCCGCGAAGGCCTTCGCGGGCAAGGGGAAGCGCTAGCTCGGCAAGGACTCCGAGGTGCAGACGCACGCCACATTGCCGTCGGCGTCGGCGAGGACCCACCACGACGGGGCGAAGTCGTCGGTGACGAGCCGACCACCGGCGGCCACGACGGCGTCGACCCGCTGCCGGGCGAGGTCGCGCGGGACGTAGACGTCGAGGTGGATGCGGTCGCGGCCCTCGCGGTGCTCGCTCTCCTGGAACCAGATCTCCGGGAGCTGGCCGTCGGGACTGGGCAGGGTGCCGTCGGGGGCCGGCTCGTGGCCGGTGAGCGCGGCCCAGAAGCCGCGGATCGCCCCTGCGTCGGCCGTGTCGATCCCGATGGTCATCGTCGTCGAGACGTGCGGGGTGGCCTCGGCCTCGAGATCGTCGGCGATCCGGGCGATCGTGCCGGCGAGCTCGATGTCCCGCGAGGTGATCCCGCCGACGTCGTGGCTGACGAGGCCCAGCCCGACCCAGCCGTAGCGGAGGTCGATGTCGGGGTGGTGGTCCGCCTCGTCCGCGGCGCTGGCGATGCGGTTGACGAGCTCGAGGGACGCGGCGAAGTCGCCGGTGGTCAGCCGCGTGCGCAGCATCCCGTGGACCTCCCGCCATCCCACGGGGGCCCGGTCGTGCACCTGGTCAGTGGTCAGGACCTGCTTGGCGTCATCGCTCATGTGACCCACGTTAGATCCGATGACGGTTCACCCCAAGGGGTGCGCTCGGTAGCCTCCACACCATGACCGGCGCCGCCTTCTTCGACCTCGACCGCACCCTGCTGCCGAAGGCATCCGGTCCGGCGCTCTCCGCGGCCATGCGGCAGACCGGCGCGGTGAACTCCCGCCTTCCGGGGGAGTCCCTGATCTTCGGGTACTTCAACCTCCTCGGGGAGTCCCTCGGCTCGATCGCGCTGGCCCGTCAGGCGGTCCTCGTCGCGAAGGGGAAGCCGGCGGATGCCTTCGCGGAGGCGGCCGAGGTGGCCGCCGAGGTCCTCGAGCCGATGGTCGGCCCCTTCGCGTCGATGCTCATCGAGGAGCACCGGGAGGCCGGTCGGCCGGTCGTGCTCGCGACGACGACGCCGGAGCACCTCATCCGCCCCTTCGCGGAGCGGCTCGGCATCGACGCCGTCATCGCCACGCGGTACGAGGTCGGGGAGGACGGCCGGTTCACCGGGCGCAACGAGGGGCACTTCGTGTGGTCCATGGGCAAGATCGCCGCGGTGCGGGAGTGGGCCGAGGAGGAGGGGATCGACCTCGAGGAGTCCTTCGCCTACTCCGACTCCATCTACGACGCACCCCTGCTCAAGGCGGTCGGCAATCCGGGCGCGGTCAATCCCGATCCGCGGCTGCAGGCGCTCGCCGTCGCCGCTCGCTGGCCGGTGCTGCACTTCGACACCTCGCCGGGCGTCCTCAAGATCCCGCTCCTGGGGATCGAGCTGCAGCGACTCGTGACGATGCTCGCCCGCCCGGAGGTCTTCCCCTACGCGAAGTTCACCATCAACGGCACCGAGAACGTCCCCGCGAGCGGGCCGGCGATCCTCGTCGGCAACCACCGGTCGTACTTCGACGTGGCGGCGATGGTCGTGGCCATGGGCCGGACCCCGCGCACGGCCCGCTTCCTCGGGAAGAAGGAGCTCTTCGACATGCCCGGGCTCGGCGCCTTCTTCCGTGCCGGCGGGGGGATCAGCGTCGACCGGAGGCAGGAGGACCCGAACAGCGCGGACGCCTTCGCGGCGGCCGTCCGCTCCCTGGCCGGCGGCGAGATGGTCGCGATGATGCCCGAGGGCACGATCCCGCGCGGGATCCACTTCTTCGAGCCGATGACCGGCTTCCCGGGAGCGGCCCGACTGGCCCAGCTGACCAAGGTGCCGGTCATCCCCTTCGCCATCACGGGGACGGAGAAGGTCTGGCCGCGCTCCTCGTCCGTCCCGCACGTGGCCAACATCCTGGGCCGACCCGAGGTGACGGTGACCTTCGGTGAGCCGGTGGACCTCAAGCACCGGTCCGTGCCGCGCGACATGGAGCGGATCTTCGCCGCCATCACCGAGCTGCTCCCGGAGGAGGTCCGTGACCCGGCCCGCCCGACGCTGGCCCAGCTCGCGAGGACCTACCCGGACGGCGTCGTCCCGGACGAGGACCGGTGGTTCGCCGTCGACGTCGAGGACGAGCGGGTCTGACGCGCCACCGGCCCTGGTACGAAGGGGGCGACGCACCCCTTGACAGGTCCGGGCCGGCCACTATGGTTGCAGAGGTAGGACCACCGGACCAGTTGAGCGACCAGGAGATGACGTGAGCACGAGAGGGGCGAGTCCCGCCTTCACCGCAGTGAAGTCGGACCGGGCCTATCGGCAGGTCGTGTCGCAGTTCCAGGCCCAGGTCCGAGCAGGCAACCTCCGGTCCGGGGACCGCCTTCCTCCCGAGCGCGAGATGGCCCTGCAGTTCGGCGTCGGGCGCAACTCGATCCGCGAGGCCATGCGGGAGCTCGACCTCCTCGGCCTCATCGACAGCCGGCACGGCGAGGGGACCTTCGTCGCCGCCCCGTCCGCGGAGACGATCGCCAAGCCCTTCCGGGCGGTCATCGAGCTGTCGAGCACGGCGTCGGAGTCCGTCATGGAGTTCCGCCATGCCGTCGAGCCCGGGGTGGCCGCCCTGGCGGCGGAGAACATCACCGAGGAGGGGGTCGCCGCCTTGCAGGAGGCGCTCCTCGACTTCGAGGCCGCCGTCCACGAGGAGCGGTCGGACGTGCGGGAGGCGGATGCCAACTTCCACCTCATGACGGGTGAGGTCACCGGCAACCCGACCGTCATCGGCGTGCACTCGGCGCTGTACTCCCTGCTCAAGGACTTCCGGGCGAACCTCAGCTCGTCGAGCTATGACCCCGGTGACTGCGCCGTCGCCGGTCACCGACGGATCTTCGACGCCATCGTCGCCGGGGACCGGGTTGCCGCCGCCAGGGCGATGAGAGAACACCTCGACGAGGTGTCCGGCTCGCTGGAGTAGCCGGGCGCGACCTCGTCCCACCGACACAGGAGTCGATTGTGAGCACATAGGTAGGACCACCGGACCTTCAGGTGGGGCGAGTTGTTGCCCACGAAGGGGGTGGCCGGCGGCCACCCCCTTCGCTCGCCTCCCCCCGGAGGTCTTGTTACAGGCCCACCTCGTCGGCCCCGTGCTCTGCCTGCTCCTTGGTGAAGCCGTCGCCGGCATCCGACGAGAGCTGGTTGATCATCTCGGAGCGCGACATCGGCATGAGGTCCTGGTAGTTCTTGGCGGCCTTGGCCGCCTGCTCGTTCCAGTCCACGTCCGGCTCGATGTGCTCGACGGCCTTCTCGGCCACGTCCTGCGGGTAGCCGTCGCCGGCGTCCGAGGAGAGCTGCTCGATGAGCCCCTTCTTGGAGAAGGGCATGAGGTCGAGGTAGTTCTCGGCTGCCGCGATCGCGTTTTCCTCCTCGCGGCTGAGGTCCTCCCCCTCGTCCTCGGGCTCCTGGGTGGTCTCCTTCTTCGGCGCGGCGCTCTTCTCCTCCGTCGCCTCGCTCTCCTCCGACCCGCCGGTGGTGCCGCTGTCCGCAGGCTCCGACGACGTGCTATCGGCGTCAGTGGCGGACTCCTCCGACGTCGACGAGCTCGAGCCGCTGTCGCTGCCCGTGTCCTCTTCCATGAGGAGCGCTCCTCCGCCGCAGCAGCACAGGACGACGACGAGCAGGATCCCGAGGAAGACCGAGAGCACCTTGTTGCGGGCGAACCAGCTCTGCTGCTGGGCGGGTGGGGTCGGTGGGTTGGTGGGCTGCCACTGCTGCGAATCGCTCATCGGATGCTCCTGCTCTCGGACGGTCGGTGTCATCGCTGATGGAACACGTCGGAGCGGTGCGTGCACCTCGGTCGAACGGCTGGTCCTCGCCGACCGAAGGGAGGAGGGTGGCTGTCCCCGCCGAGCCCTACGATCTGTGCCATGGAGCTGGGGGAGAGGGTCGCGGGCTGGCTGCGCGCCTCGTGGTGGCGTTCGGTGCTGTGGACCTTCGCCTGCCTCATGAGCACGACCATGGCCGTCGCCGTCGGGGAGCCCCGGTCGGAGAGGGCCGCCGGTCAGGTCCCGGACGAGCTCGCCAGCGGATGGTGGCTGTTGCTCTGGCTGGTCGGCATCCTGCTCATCGTCCTGCTGTGGTGGCGCCGCCGCTGGCCCTGGCAGATCACGGTGGTGGCCTCGGTCGTGACGCTGGCGACCCCGCTCGACCCGCTCGTCGCCCTCGTGGCCCTGATGCAGGTCTGGATCCGCTCGGGCTGGGTGGCCATCGCCTCCTGCACGGCCCTGGTCACCGGCGCCACCTTCGCGGCGACGTGGCGGGACACCCGCGGGGAGTCCGCGCTCGAGTCCTTCTGGTGGACCCTCTTCGCCGGTGAGGACCAGGAGGCGGTCCGAGGGTCCTTCGCCTGGTGGGTGCCGGTCGTCATCACCGTGCTGGCCGTGGCCCTCTTCGCCGGTGTCGGGGCCCTGCGACGTGAGCTGTCCCGGACCCGGGCGACCGGAGAGGGGCACCGGGTCGTTGCCACCCAGCTCGCCGACGAGGTCGTGCGGCAGGCCGAGCGGGAACGCATCGCCCGTGAGGTGCACGACGTCATCGGGCACCGCCTCTCCCTGCTCTCCATCCACGCCGGTGCCCTCGAGGCGCACACCCGTGACGACGACCGCCTCGCCGGGTCGGCGACGCTCGTGCGGGAGTCCGCCGCGCAGACGGCCACGGACCTCAGGTCCCTCCTCGAGGTGCTGCGCCGTCCGGACGATCCCGACCTCGCGGAGGCCGTCCCGGGACTGGAGGCCGTGCCGGCGCTCGTCGACGAGACGGTGGCGCACGGGATGCCTCTCGTGGCCACGGTCGTCGTCGACGGGGCGGCGAGCCTCGACCCCCTGCTCGGCCAGACCGCCTATCGCGTCATCCAGGAGCTGCTGACCAATGCCCGACGGCACGCGCCCGGTGCCGGGGTCCGGCTCCTCGTGACCGCGCGCCCCGATCTCGGCGTGACGATCGAGGCAGCCAACCGGCGTGCCGAGTTACGTCCTCTCGTCGAGGGCAATGGGCTCACCGGCCTGCGCGAGCGGGTTGCCCACGTCGGTGGTGAGGCGCTGGTGCGGGTCGACGAGGAGGGCGTCCTGCGCGTCGCGGTACGACTGCCGTGGCGCTTCGCCCCGACGACGGAGGAGGTCCCGAGGTGAGTCGGATCCGCGTCCTGCTCGTCGACGACGACCCCCTGGTCCGCTCGGGTCTGCGGCTCATGCTCGAGGCCTCGGCCGACCTGGTCGTCGTCGCCGATGTCGGCTCGGGCGAGGAGGCCGTCCCGGCGATCCACGCGCACCGACCCGATGTCGTGCTCCTGGACTACCGGATGGGCGAGCTCGATGGCATCAGTGCGACCCGCGAGATCCGCCGACTGGACCCCTCGCCGCGGGTGGTCCTGCTCACGACCTTCGACATGGACGACCTCCCGGTCCGTGCCGTCCGGGCCGGGGCCGACGGATTCCTCCTCAAGACGGCGGCCCCGGACGAGATCACCCGGGCGGTGCGTCAGGCCGCCGCGGGGCACACCCCGATGTCCCCGGAGTCCGCGGGGCACGTCGTCGCCCACGTGCGCGATGACGACACCGGGCGGCGGCGAGCTGAGGCCGCGCAACGGGTGGCCGCCCTCAGCGACCGGGAGCGGGACGTCTGCGTCCACCTCGCCGGAGGGGCGACGACCGGGGAGGTCGCGGCCCGTCTCCACCTCTCCGAGTCCACGGTCAAGACCCATCTCCGCGCTGCCGAGGCCAAGCTGGATGTCGGTTCGCGTGCCGAGCTGGCGATCCTCGTCGATCGGGCCGGCTTGCTTCCGTAGCCGACTCACTCCTCGGCAGCGTGGATCTCCTCCATGGCCCCCTGGGCCTCGGCGACGATGAATCGCATCGTCTCCTCGGCCCGGTCGGGATGCCCGTCGGCGATGGCCTCGGCGACCTCGAGGTGCCACTCGATGGCCTGGGCGTCGGGGACCTGCGGCATGAGGTCATGATCGGTGCGCCCGGTCAGCGCCTCGGCGACGAAGGGCGCGAAGCCCGCCAGCAGGGCATTGCCCGAGGCGGCGAGCAGCGCGGTGTGGAAGTCGATGTCGTGCTGCAGGTAGCTGCGCAGGTCCCCCTTCGGCCCGGTCGTGGCCATGCCGTGCGCGGCGGAGCGAAGGGCGGCGACGGCCTCGTCGTCCGGGTCCTGGGCGGCCAGCCGAGCGGCCTGCGGCTCGACGCCACGGCGGAGCTCGCTCACCTCGCGCAGCTGGTGGAGCCGCTGCGGCCCGCCGAGCCGCCAGTGGATGATCACCGGGCTCAGTGCCTCCCAGGAGTCGTCGGGCTGGAAGGTCACGCCGACCCTGCGTCGGGAGGTCGCGACCCCGATCGACTCGAGGACCTTGACGACCTCGCGCACGACCGTCCGGGAGACCCCGTAGCGCTCCTCGAGCTGCTCCATGGACAGGACGTCGCCGGCTTCGAGGCGTCCGTGGACCAGGTCCGCCCCGATCCGGGAGAGCACCCTGTGGTGCAGCCCCCCGGCCCCCTCGCTCGTCATGCCGCGGATTGTCGCAGAGCCCATGCTCCCCCTTCCATCGCTGCCCGGAACCATCCTTGCCAAATAAGCATACTTTTTGCCATGGTTCTCCCACCGGCCAGACCCTGGCCACGTTGACGCCACCGGAGGACCACCGATGTTTCTCGTCGAGGACGCCGTGCCAGAGCCTGCCTACAGCTCCGGCATCCTGCTCGCCATCGCGGCAGGAGCCGTCGCGCTGCTGCTCCTGCTCATCATCCGCTTCAAGATCCACGCCTTCGTCGCGCTCGTCCTCGTCAGCTTCCTCACCGCGCTCGCGACGAAGATCGCCCCCGCCGACGTCGTCACGACGATGACCGACGGCTTCGGATCGACCCTCGCATCGGTCGCGCTGCTCGTCGGGCTGGGCGCGATGATCGGACGACTCCTCGAGGTGACCGGTGGAGCCCAGGTGCTCGCCGACACCCTCATCGCTCGCTTCGGGGAGGACCGGGCCCCCTTCGCCCTCGGTGTCGCCTCGCTGCTCTTCGGCTTCCCGATCTTCTTCGACGCCGGCCTCGTCGTCATGCTGCCGATCATCTTCAGCGTCGCGCGACGCTTCGGTGGGTCGGTGCTCACGTACGCCTTCCCCGCGGCCGGTGCCTTCGCCGTCATGCACGCCTTCGTCCCGCCGCACCCCGGCCCGGTGGCCGCCGCCGACCTCGTCGGTGCCGACATCGGCCTCCTGCTCGTCGTCGGCCTCGTCGTGGGCCTGCCCACCTGGTACCTCTCCTCGTACCTCTACGGGCTCTGGGCCGGCAGCAGGTACATGGTCGCCGTCCCGGACCTGCTGTCCGGGGCGGACGGCCCGACGGGCGGCCGGCCCGCCGACGAGTCGAAGGACGCCACCCTGCCCTCCTTCGGGCTCGTCCTCACGATCCTCCTCCTGCCCATGCTCCTCATCTTCATCGACACGGGGCTCAACACCCTGGCCACCGCCGGGGCGATCGACGGGGACGCCACGTGGGTCGCGGCGCTGCAGATCATCGGCAAGACGCCCATCGCGCTCCTCATCACGACCCTCGTCGCGACGGTCGTCCTCGGCTGGGCCCGTCGCTCCAAGGCCGACGTCGAGACGATCCTGGGCGACGCGCTGGGTCCGGTCTGCGCGATCATCCTCATCACCGGCGCGGGTGGCATGTTCGGCGGTGTCCTGCGTGCCAGCGGCATCGGCGAGGCGCTCGCCGGGACCCTGGAGTCGACCGGTCTCCCGGTCATCGTCGCCGCCTTCGTCGTCGCGACCGCCCTGCGTGTCGCCCAGGGCAGCGCGACAGTTGCCCTGACGACGGCGGCTGGTCTCATGGCGCCGACGATCGAGGCGTCCTCCGGGCTCACCTCGATCGATCTGACCCTCATCGTCATCGCCATCGCCGGTGGCGCGACCGTCCTCTCCCACGTCAACGATTCGGGATTCTGGCTCGTCGGACGCTTCCTCGGCATGGACGAGAAGACGACACTCAAGACGTGGACCGTCATGGAGACCCTCATCGGGACCATCGGTTTCGTCTTCGCCTTCCTCCTCAGCCTGGTGCTCTGAGATGACCACCCACGTCGTCGTCATGGGCGTCTCCGGCAGCGGCAAGACGACCGTCGCCGAGGGTGTCGTCGAGCGCACCGGCTGGGTCTTCGCCGAGGCGGACGCCTTCCACCCGCAGGCCAACATCGACACGATGGCGAGCGGGACCCCGCTCACCGACGAGGACCGGTGGCCATGGCTGCGTGACCTCGGTGCGTGGATGGCCGAGCACGGGGCGAAGGGGGAGGACACGGTCATCACCTGCTCCGCCCTCAAGCGGGTCTACCGGGATGTCCTCCGGGAGGAGGTCACGGCGCTTCCCGGCGAGCACCGCGTGGTCTTCGCCCACCTCGACGGCTCCGCGGAGGTCATCGCCGCCCGGCTGGAGGGGCGTCAGGGGCACTTCATGCCTGCCTCCCTG
>DXAR01000117.1 GCA_019116945.1 Candidatus Janibacter merdipullorum
CGCACCACGAGCGCGAAGTCCGCCGGACGCAGGGTCAGGCCCATGGTGAACATGACGACCCCCAGGAGCGGGTTCACCGCCGGCGCGGCACCGACGACGGTGTCCGCGGCGAGGTACCCGACGAGCCCGCCGATGATGATGAGGACGGGGAAGACGAGCACGGCGACGTAGCCGCTGCGCTCCTCGGCGCGAGCCGTGGACTCCTGCGTCGCTGTCGTCACGTGGGTCAACGTACTCTCCACGGCGGAGGGTGGCCCACGGCATGATCGCGCCATGACCGCCGCGGCGCAGTTCGAGACCTTCGGCCCCTCCCACCTCGTGATGATCGGGGTCTTCCTCGCGGGGATCTGGCCGACCGTCCACCTGGGCCGCCGGGTCAGGGAGCACCCCGAGCGGACCTCACGCTGGTTCGCCGTGGTGCTCGTCGCCGCGGTCCTGCCCCTCCAGGTGCTCGACCACCTGCCCCAGAACTTCCAGCTCGGGGTGAGCCTCCCCCTTCAGCTGTGCGACCTGGCCGCCGTCGTGACCGTCCTCGCGCTGTGGACCCGCAACCACACCCTCGTCTGCGTGACCTACCTCTGGGGCCTACTGCTCACCCCGCAGGCACTGGCCACGCCGGCCCTCGCGGCCGACTTCCCCGACCCGCGGTTCATCGTCTTCTGGGCCATGCACATCCTCATCGTCTGGGCCGCGCTCTTCCTCACCTTCGGGCTGGGTCACCGCCCGGACTGGCGGGGGTACCGGCGCACGGTGCTCATCACCGCGACCTGGATGCTGCTCCTCTACCCGACGAACCTCGTGCTCGGCACCAACTACGGCTTCGTCAACGGCAAGCCGTCGACGGGGTCGATGCTCGACCTCATGGGCCCGTGGCCGGTCTACCTCCTCGTGGAGGTCCTCATCGTCGGCACCGTCTGGGCCCTCATGACGTGGCCGTGGACCCGTCGGCCCACCCGGCCCGCCATGACCGCGACCTAGCGACCCAGCGCCGTCTCCAGCGACTCCAGCGACTGGTGCAGGAAGTCCACGCCGAAGGGCGGCATCCCCCCGATCTCGTCGCGGACCGCCTGCGGCGTGCCGCTCCAGTCGTAGGTGAGGCGAACCCTCGTCCCGTCCCCCTCGGCAGCGAGGTCGTAGCGCCAGACCCACCCCCCGGTGTCGAGGCGTCCCTCCTCGTCGTACTGCCCGGGCACCCAGGCGAGCGCTCGGTCCTGCTCGAAGACCGTCACCTCGTTGTGCATCACGTAGTCGCCGAAGGAATCGAGGTACATGTTCATCCCGAAGACCTGGCCGACCCCGGTGACCGGGGTCGTGTCGAGGGCGTCGCGGACCCACTCGCCCGGCTCCGTCTCCTGGTGGCGTGCGGGGTCGGTGAGGAGGGCGAAGACCTGGGCCGGGGACGCCCCGACGAGTCGCTCCGCGACGAGCCGCTCCTGCTGCGACGGCGTGGTCATGGCGAGTCCTCCCGGACGGTCCAGTCGGTGTAGGTGACGCCGGAGGCGAAGGAGCGCTGCTCCTCGAGACGGAGTGCCTGCCGGTGACCATCGGGGAAGAGCCGACGACCCCGCCCCTGGACGTGCGGGTAGGTCCACAGCCGGTAGCCGACGACGATGCCGGCGGCGATGAGTGCGTGGCAGAGCGTGATGCTGCCGGTGACGACGACCTCGGCATCGCCGGGACGACTGAGCAGCTCCCGCACCTCGGCGACCGGGTCGCCCGCGAGGACCGTTGATCCCTGCCACGCGGGGTCGGTCATCGTGCGGCTGACGACGTATTTGTCGAGAGAGTTGAGCTCGTCGGTGACCCCGGTCCGGTCGTCGACCTGCTCCGGCCAGAATCCCCGGAAGTCCTCGAAGGTCTGCCGACCGAGGACGAGCATGTCGCTGAGGGCGCTGTCCCGCTGGTTGATCGCGAGCATGTCGTCGTCCTGAGCGAGCGGGTCGAACCAGTCGTCGAGCATCTCGACGGAGCCGTCGACGGTGATGTTCTGCGTGATGATCAGGGGTCGCACGGAGCGCCTCCTCGGCTAGGATGTGAACACCGATCACATTGCGATGGGAATCACCGTATGAGCGCCGGGAGGAGGCGTCAAGGAGTGCCCACCCGCACCCGTCCGTACCACCACGGCGACCTCCGCGCCGCCCTCATGGACGCGGCCATCGACGTCACCCGCGCCGGCGGACCCACCGCCCTGTCGCTGCGCGAGGCGACCCGAGCGGTCGGGGTCTCCCCCGCCGCGGCCTACCGTCACTTCGGTGACCGCGCCCACCTGCTGCGGGCCGTCGCGCTGGAGGTCCAGACGCGGATGGGGACGACCATGCGCCACCACATGCGGGCACCCCGCGATGCGCCACCCGACGAGCGTGCGCTGCGGCGACTGCGCGGCGTCGGCCTCGGCTACGTCGCCTTCGCCCAGGACGAGCCCGGCTGGTTCGAGACCGCCTTCTTCGGTGATGCCACCGACCGTCCCGCCGACGTGCCGATCACGGCGCCACCGCCCCCCTTCGCCCTGCTCACCGCCGCCCTCGACGAGTGCGTCGCGGCCGGCGCACTCGCGGCCGAACGAAGGGAGGGTGCGGAGTTCGCCTGCTGGTCGGCAGTGCACGGCTGCGCCGTGCTGCTCATCCACGGCCCGCTCCGCGACGCTCCTGCGGCGATGCGGCGGCGCGTCACCGAGCGGACCGTCGACGACATCATCGCGGGGATCCGGGGCTGACGTCGGCCGGCACGACCGCCGGCATCCCCCGATCGGTGGATGCCGGGTCTCCCCGATCCCCCGATACCGCCCGAAGCGCCCCGCGGGCAGGTTGGTGCCATGCCTCCTCCCACCGATCCCATCGTCGAGCTGACCGGCCTGCGCAAGCACTACGGCACCGTCACGGCGGTCGAGGACGTCTCCTTCGCCGTGGCCGAGGGCGAGATCTTCGGCATCCTCGGGCCCAACGGTGCCGGCAAGAGCACGACCGTCGAGTGCCTGGCCGGCCTGCGGACCGGCGACGCCGGCACCGCCCGCGTCGCGGGCATCGACCCGTGGACCGACCACGACGCGGTCACCCGGGTCCTCGGGGTGCAGCTGCAGGAGAGCCAGCTGCAGGACAAGATCACCATCGCCGAGGCGTTGACGCTCTGGTCCTCCTTCTACGACTCCCCGCGGCCGTGGGGCGAGCTCGCGGAGCGGCTGGGCCTCTCCCCGCACCTGCCGCAGCGCTTCGCCGACCTCAGCGGTGGCCAGCAGCAGCGGCTCTCCATCGCCCTCGCGCTCGTCGGACGACCGCAGGTGGTCATCCTCGACGAGCTGACGACGGGCCTGGACCCGCGTGCACGCCGCGAGGTCTGGCAGCTCATCCGTGACCTGCGGGACGAGGGCACCACGGTCCTCCTCGTCACCCACGCGATGGAGGAGGCTGAGCACCTCTGCGACCGGATCGCCATCATCGATGCCGGCCGGGTACGGGCCCTCGACACGCCGGACGGCCTCATCGCCGGTGCCACCCAGGCGACGAGCACCTCCTTCGACCCCTCGCACCCGGTCGACCTCGAGTCCCTGCGAGCCATCGAGGGCGTTGCCTCGGTCCACGCAGGGGGTCACCGGGTCGTCGTGGACGGGAGCGAAGGGAGCGCCCTGCGCCTGCTCGCCGAGCTCGCCAGCCAGGACGTGACCCCCCTTCGCCTGCGCATCTCCGAGGGCACCCTCGCCTCGGCCTACCTGGACCTCACCGACACCACCCTCGACAAGGAATCCGCATGACCTCCGCGACGACGACGCTGCTGCGATCCGAGACCAGGCTGGCCGCCCGGGAGCCCGCGTCGGTCTTCTGGATCATGATCTTCCCGACCGCCCTCCTGCTCATCCTCGGCGCGGTCCCGTCCTTCCGCGAGCCCGGCGCCGAGCTCGGCGGTCAGCGCCCCGTCGACGTCTATGTCTCGGTCGCGGTGACGCTCTCGATCATCATGGCCGCGATCTTCGCGATGCCCAGCGTCGTCACGACCTACCGGGAGCGCGGCATCCTGCGGCGCCTGCGCACGACGCCGGTCCACCCCGGGTCGCTCATCCTCGCCCAGGTCGTCGTCCACGGCGCCGCAGTCCTCGTGTCGGCGATCCTCGTCGTCACGGTCGGACGAGTGGCCCTCGACGTGCCGCTCCCCCAGTCCGTGCCGTGGTACCTCCTCGTCAGCCTGCTCACCGCGACGGCCACCTTCGCGATGGGGGCCGCCATCACCGCCGTCTCCCCGACCACGCGCATCGCGCAGGCGTTGAGCATGGTCGTGGCCTTCCCGGCGATGTTCACCGCCGGGCTGTGGCTGCCGGTCCAGGCGATGCAGGGGTGGTTGCACACGATCGTCGTCGCGACCCCGCTCGGCGCCGGGTCCGAGGCGCTCAACGACGCCCTCCTCGGCCGGGCGCCCGAGCTCGTCGACATCGCGGTGATGCTCGGCTGGACCGCCGTGCTGGCGCTCCTCGCCGTGCGGACATTCCGGTGGGAGTGACGACCCGGAGGGTGGGAGCATGACGGACATGGACGACGCGATGTGGCTCGGACGGGTGCGGTGGATCACCTACGCCCTCCTCGTGGTCGCCACGGCCGTCTCCACGATCGCGGCACCGAGCCTCGGCGATGCCGCCGCCGACGTCCGGATCACCCTCGCCGTCGCCGCCGTGACGATGCTGTGGATGGTCGTGACGCCCCACCCGGGCGTCGTGCACTACGTCGGCCGGACGACGCTGGCCTTCCTCCTCTGCCTGCTCAACCCGCTCTTCGCCGTCTTCGCCTTCATCGGCTACGTCGACGCCCACGACTCCCTCCGCGGCCGCTGGGTCCACGTCGGCGTGGCCGCCGTGGCCGTCACCCAGGCCGGCGCCCAGTCCGGCGGCCTGCCCCCCGAGGACGCCGGCCAGGCCGGGCTCTTTGTCATCCTGCTGCTCATCAACGGCGGGCTCGCCTCGATCTTCCTCCGCTTCGCCCTGGAGTACGAGGAGACCATCCATGCCATGGGCCGGCTCAACGCCGACCTCGAGCGCACCCTGGCGGAGAACGCGGAGCTCCACGAGCAGCTCGTCTCCCGTGCGCACGAGGACGGGGTGGCCCAGGAGCGCCAGCGGCTCGCCCGGGAGATCCACGACACCATCGCCCAGAGCCTCGCCGGGGTCGTTACCCAGCTCGAGGCCGCGGTCGGTGGCGAGCGCCAGGAGCGGGCGCTCACCCTCGCCCGGGAGGCCCTGCGGGAGGCGCGCCGATCGGTCCTCGACCTCGCGCCGGAGGCGCTCGAGGGCACCGACCTGCCCGCCGCCCTCGAGGCCCTGGTCCACGGCCGGCAGGACGAAGGGGAGGTCCGCGCCGAGGTGACGGTCACCGGCTCTCCCGTCCCGCTCCACCCCGAGGTCGAGGCCACCGTGCTGCGGGTCTCCCAGGAGTCGCTCGCCAATGTCGCCAAGCACGCCCGCGCGAGCCGGGTCGGCGTCACCCTCTCCTACGGCGACGACGAGGTCGTCCTCGACGTGCGGGACGACGGCGTCGGCTTCGACCCCGAACAGCCCACGGCCGGAAGCTCCTTCGGCCTGCGGGGCATGCGGCAGCGTGCGGAGCGACTCGCCGGCGTCCTCACGCTCGAGTCGTCACCGGGAGACGGGACGGCGGTCTCGCTCCGGCTGCCCGCCCTCGCGCGGGAGGCCGCATGACCGCGCCCACCCGGATCGTCGTCGTCGACGACCACCCCGTCGTCCGCGACGGGATCCGCAGCATGCTCGGGGGCGTCCCGGACTTCGAGGTGGTGGGCGAGGCGAGCAGCGGGCCGGAGGCCCTGGCGCTCGTGCGCCAGTCCGACCCGGACGTCGTGGTCATGGACCTCCGGATGCCCGACGGCGGTGGCGTCGACGCCGTCCGTGAGCTGACCCGGACCGGGGCGAGGGCGCGAGTCCTCGTCCTCACGACCTTCGACACCGACAACGACACCGTGGCCGCCATCGAGGCCGGGGCCACCGGATACCTGCTCAAGGACACGCCCGCCGCCGAGATCTTCCGGGCCGTCCGGGCCACCGCCGCCGGGGAGACCGTCCTCTCGCCCGCGGTGGCGAGCCGGATCGCCTCGCACGTGCGCACCCCACCGTCGGCGCCGAGCCTCAGCGACCGCGAACGGCAGGTCCTCACCCTCGTCGCCCGTGGGCGATCCAACCGCGTCGTCGCGCATGAGCTCTTCGTCAGCGAGGCCACGGTGAAGACCCACCTGAGCCATGTCTACGAGAAGCTCGGCGTCACCGACCGCGCGGCCGCGGTGGCGCGCGCCTACGACCTCGGGATCCTCGGCGGCTGACCACGTCACCCGAGGACTGCGGTACCGCGCCGGAACGGCGAACGGCCCCGGTGGGACCGGGGCCGTTTGCCTTGGGGTGAGTAACGGGACTTGAACCCGCGACCCTCGCGACCACAACGCGATGCTCTACCAGCTGAGCTATACCCACCATGCGCCTGTTTCAGGCAGCGCGGACCATCGTACCTGCTCCACGGGGATGCTCCGAACCACCCCGACCTCCCCGCTCCGAGGGTCCTCATCGGGCACGATGAGACGGTGATCCTCTCTGCCAGCAGCCCTGCTCCCTTCGCCCGTGTCGTGGGTGCGGTCCTCGGTCTCGCGGCCCTGGTCGTGGCCCTCGTCGCGACCGCTTCACCCGCCGCGGCGCACGCCCGCCTGGAGTCCTCGAGCCCGGCGGACGGGTCGACGCTCACCGCCGTGCCGCCGGAGGTCATGCTGCGCTTCAACGAGCCGATCAAGGACGGGCTCAACGAGGTGACCGTGAAGTCCGGCTCGACGAATGTCGCGGAGGGGAGCGTCCAGGTCGAGGGCAGCACCGTCTACCAGCCGGTGAAGTACTCGATGAAGCCCGGGAACTACTCGATCTCGTACAAGGTCGTCAGCGCCGACGGACACCCCGTGAGCGGAACCGTCTCCTTCACCTATGACCCACCGGAGGGCGACACCGGCGCGGGCGAGGAGCCCGGTGCCACCTCGACCAGCTCCGGGACCGACGGAGAGGCACCGTCGTCGACGTCGAGCTCCGCAGCGGCTCCGAGCAGCTCGGGCGACGGCTCCTCCGCCGGGACGTCGAGCAGCCCCACCGAGTCCGGGTCCCCGTCGGAGTCGGCCACGAGCACGAGCGGCACCTCGGAGCCGACATCGACCTCGACGAGCCCGAGCGAGACCGCCAGCACGTCACCGCAGTCCTCCGAGAGCTCGTCCCCGAGCGAAGAGGCGGTCGCGAACCCAGACGAGACCTCCGGCGACGGCGACGACATGTCGCCGTGGTGGTTCGCGATCGGCGCCGCCGTTCTCATCATCATCCTCGGCGTCATCGCGATGCTCGTGCGGGGCCGCAAGCGCTCGGACTCCGACGAGGACGCCACCCTCGAGGAGTGGCGCGGCTAGTCCGGGAGAGTCACACGAGAAGGGCCCCACCGCAGTGCGGTGGGGCCCTTCTCGTGTGGTGCGCCAACAGGGACTCGAACCCCGAACCCGCTGATTAAGAGTCAGCTGCTCTGCCAATTGAGCTATTGGCGCGCGAGGAGAGACATTAGCACCAGCCGGCGCCCGCGACGAAATCGTCTCCCGGGCAACCCGACAGAGCCTCGAAGGGGGGCCGGGTCAGGTGACCGGACCCCCCTTCGAGGTGTGTCGTGCAGGCTCACCAGGAGCGCTTGGCGCGCTGACGCTCCCACTTCTTGTGCTTGCGGTTGCTCGAGATGATCTTGAGCACGATGATCGCGCCCACCGCGGCCGCGGCGATGGCGACACGGTCCATGCGCAGCTCACCGGACTCGGTACGGGTCGCCTTGTCGAAGGACGTCTTGGCCTGAGCCTTCTGCCGCTCCAGGACGTTCTTCGGCGCGGCCCGCTCGGTGAGCTCGTCGATCGTCTGGGCGAGCCGGTCACGGGTCGTGACGATGTCGTTCTCGAGCTTGGTCATGCTCGGGTTGTCGTTGCTCACGTGGGGATTCCGTCCTTACTCGATGCCGAGGTCACGGCGGATGCGGGCCACGTGGCCCGTCGCCTTGACGTTGTACTGGGCGTGGGTGACCACGCCATCATCTCCGACGACGACCGTCGAGCGGATGACCCCCTCGACGACCTTGCCGTACAACTTCTTCTCACCATATGCGCCCCAGGCCGTCATCACGGACTTGTCGGGGTCGGAGAGGAGTGTGATCGTCAGCCCATCGCGCTCACGGAACTTCGCGAGCTTCTCCGGCGTGTCGGGCGAGATGCCGACGACCTCGGTGTCCGCGGCGCGCAGGGCCTCGAGCGAGTCGCTGAAGTCGCAGGCCTGCTTCGTGCAGCCCGGCGTCATCGCCGCCGGGTAGAAGTAGACGATGACGCGCTTGCCGCGGAAGTCGCTCAGCGACACGTCCCGGCCGGTGTCGTCGGGAAGGGTGAAGTCTGGGGCCTGGTCGCCCGGTGTGAGTCTCTCGCCCACGGGTGCCTCGCTCACTGCCATCGGTGCCAACGGACGCGCCCCAACCTATCCCAGCGGCCCCTGCGGCACCCACAGCGCGGCCACAGTCGGACCACGGCTGCGTGACAGGTCGACCACCCATGCTCGGGGGATGACGACGCGACCCAGCCCCCTCGGCCAGCCCATCGCCGACCACGACCGTGGCCTCACCGCCGATGTACACACCCTGCTCGAGCGACGAGGCCTCCTGCGCATGGCCGGCGGGTTCTCACTGCTCGGCCTCGCTGCCTGCTCCGGCCCGTCCTCGGACATGGAGGAGGCAGCCACCCCTTCGTCCTCGCCGGCCCCCTCGTCCACGACCCGCTCCTCGTCCGACACCGTCGACACCGTCGTGCCCGACGAGACCGCCGGCCCCTACCCCGGGGACGGGTCCAACGGACCGGACCTCCTCGAGGGATCGGGGATCGTGCGGTCCGACATCCGCTCGAGCTTCGACACGGCGACGACGACGGCGAAGGGGGTTCCGCTGACGATCAACCTCACCGTCACCGACTCCTCGGACGGGTACGCCGCCCTCTCCGGAGCAGCCGTCTACCTATGGCAGTGCGACCGTGAGGGCGGCTACTCGATGTACTCGGAGGGGCTGGAGCAGGAGAACTACCTCCGCGGGGTGCAGGAGACGGACCAGGGTGGGACGGTGAGCTTCACGAGCATCTTCCCGGCCTGCTACATGGGGCGGTGGCTGCACATCCACGTCGAGGTGTACGCGTCCCTGTCCGACGCGACGAACGACGGCCCCATCGTGAAGACCTCGCAGATCGCGCTCCCCGAGGCGGTGTGCAGCACCGTCTACGAGGAGAAGGGGTACGAGCAGAGCGTGCAGAACATGGCACAGGTCTCCCTGACCCGGGACAACGTCTTCGGCGACGACGGCGGGGTGCACCAGCTCGCCACGGTCACCGGGAGCGTGGCGAAGGGGTACACCGCGAACCTGACGATCGGGGTGTGAGCGCTACTCGTCGAGGCCGAGCAGCGTGGGCTCGAGGACGATCTCGCTGCGCAGGCTCTGCGCGATGAAGCACTCGCGGTGGGCGACCTCGACGAGGCGCTCGACCTTCGCTCGTGGCGCCGCTGCGGCGAGCGTGATCCGTGGCCGGAGCACGATCCGGGTCACGCTCATCGGCCGGTTGCCCTCGGGCATCTCCCCCACGGCCTCGTCGCGGTAGTCGACGACGTCGAGGCGGGCCCGGGCGGCGACCGCGAGGAAGGAGAGCATCTGGCAGCTGGCGGCCGCCGCGACGAGGAGCTGCTCGGGGTTGGGCCTGGTCGGGTCCCCGCGGAAGGCAGCCGCGCTGCTCGCCAGGACGGTCTCCGAAGCCATCGTCAGCTCGTGCTCGCGGCTGTACTCGTCGTACCCGATGCCCGTCGACCCGCTCCAGGACGCGGTCGTGGTGAAGATGTGTTCGCTCACCTGTCTAGACTCCACCATCGAGCCGAAGTGGCGGAATTGGCAGACGCGCGGCACTTAGGATGCCGTGCCCACGGGCGTGCGGGTTCAAGTCCCGCCTTCGGCACCCACCCGGCCCCTCAGGGACGAGGCTCCTCAGGGAGCGACGGGGAGGTGCTCCCGCAGCAGCGGCACCATCGCGCGGAAGGCACGGCCACGGTGGCTGATCGCGTTCTTCTCCTCGTCCGCGTACTGCGCGAGGGTCCTTGTGTCGCCATCCGGGACGAAGATCGGGTCATAGCCGAAGCCGTTGTCCCCCAAGGGCTCTCGCACGATCACGCCGGCCACCTCCCCTTCGGCCTCGACGGTGGTGCCACCGGGGATGGCGAGAACGGCGGCGCAGCGGAAGGCCGCCCGGCGG
Source organism: Candidatus Janibacter merdipullorum (assembly GCA_019116945.1). GTDB lineage: Bacteria > Actinomycetota > Actinomycetes > Actinomycetales > Dermatophilaceae > Janibacter > Janibacter merdipullorum. The sequence goes on from DXAR01000117.1 coordinate 10,312, forward strand.
TGCTCCTCACGGACGTCGGCGAGCTGGTCGAGGAGGAGCTGGAGGTTGCGGCGGTCCTTCTCCGCGCGCGACAGGTCCTCGCTGTCGTGCTGACCGGACCAGCGGGCGGAGAAGATCCCCGGAGAGCCTCCGAGGACCTCGACGGTGAGGCCCGAGTCGTCCGCGAGCGCGGGAAGGGAGGTCCGCTGCGCCACGTGCTCCGCCTTGAGCCGGGCATTGCCGACGAAGGTCACCTCGGTCTCCGCGATCTCCCCGACCTCCGGGAAGGCGGTCATCGAGACGATCTCGAGGTCGAGGTCGGCCTCGCCGAGGATCTGCTGGAGTTCTGTGACCTTGTGCTCGTTGTGCGTCGCGAGGACGACCCGCCGGGTCACTGCACGCGCTCCCGCGGGGTCACGGCGAGCGCCTCCTGCTGCTTGGCCGTCAGGGCCGCGCAGCCGGTGGTGGCCAGGTCGAGGAGCTGCCCGAGGAGGTCCCGGTCGAAGGGAGCGCCCTCGGCCGTCCCCTGCACCTCGACGAAATCGCCGGTGCCGGTCATGACGACGTTCATGTCCGTCTCGGCCGTCGAGTCCTCCGGGTAGTCCAAATCGCAGACGGCCCGGCCGCCGACGACCCCGACGGATACGGCCGCGATCGAGCCGGTGAGCGGCTTCGCGCCGGCCGGGATGAGGCCGCGGGTCCGCGCGTCGTCGATGGCGTCGGCAAGCGCGACGTAGGCGCCGGTGATCGCGGCGGTCCGGGTGCCTCCGTCGGCCTGGAGGACGTCGCAGTCGAGGACGATCGTGTTCTCCCCCAACGCCTTGGTGTCGATGACGGCGCGCAGGCTGCGGCCGATGAGCCGGGAGATCTCGTGGGTGCGGCCGCCGACCTTGCCCTTGCGCGACTCGCGGCCGCTGCGGGTGTTGGTGCTGCGCGGGAGCATCTCGTACTCGGCGGTGACCCAGCCGGTGCCCTGCCCCTTGAGCCAGCGCGGCACACCGGCCTCGAAGGAGGCGGCGACGAGGACGCGCGTCCGGCCGAACTCGACGAGCACCGAGCCCTCGGCGTGGTCGAGCCAGTTGCGGGTGATGCGCACCTCGCGCAGCTGCTCGGGGGTGCGTCCGTCGTGGCGGGGGGTGTCAGTCATGGCGTCAAGGCTAACGATCGGCCGACCCCTTACGCTCACTGCCGTGGAGAAGCACAGCGAGATCACCCTGCCCGGCGGCGGGACCACCGTCCTGCACGGCACCCGCGCCGCGGGCGACGACGCCCCGGTCGCGCTGCTGCTGCCCGCGATGGGCGTGCCGGCGGGGTACTACGGGCCCTTCGTCGACGAGCTGGCCGAGGCCGGGGTCAGCGCGGCCGTGGCCGACTACCCGGGTCAGGGCGAGTCGCGTCCCCTGGCCGGACGGAACCGCGACCACGGGTATGAGGCGCTGGCGCACGAGTGGCTGCCCGCCGTGGTGGCGGAGCTGCGAAGGGAGCACCCCGGCCCGGTCGTCGCCATCGGCCACTCCCTCGGTGGGCACGTGCTCGCGGCCCACCTCTCCGCGGACGAGGCCGACGTCGACGCCGTCGTCCTCATCGGCTCGGGTACGCCCTACTGGCGTGACCAGCAAGGGATCAAGACGCTGCTCCAGACCCAGTTCGTCGGCCTCGTCACCCGGACGCTGGGCTACTGGCCGGGCACCCGCCTCGGCTTCGGTGGCACGCAGGCGAAGACGTTGATGCTCGAGTGGGCGGCCTTCGGTCGGACCGGCCGGCTCGCCCCCGGCGGCCACGACATCGCGCCAGGACTGGCGCATCGCGAGCTGCCGCTGCTCGTCGTCGACCTCGACAACGACACCCTTGCTCCCCCTTCGGCCGTCGACGGGCTCGTCGGGGTCTTCGCCGGCGCGCACGTCGAGCGCTTCGCCTTCGCCAAGGACCCGGACGCCCCGGGCCGGCCGGTCGACCACTACTCCTTCGCCCGATCCCCCGAGGTCATCGGCGAGCGCATCGCAAGCTGGGTGCTCGACCGCGTCGGCGCCCCCGACAGCGGAGCCTGACGGCGTTGTGCGCACCTGTCTGACGAAATGTCGTCACACAGGTGCGCACAACGCCGTCAGGCCGAGTTCGTGTCACGGCCGGGGCGGCGAGCGCCTGCGCCCCGACGAGGCCTCCCCAGCCCAGGGATCCACGAGCTCGACCCCACGCCGACGAAGTCCTTGGTGTTGCGCGTGGCCAAGACCGCCCCGTAGGCGCGGCAGGTCGCCGCGACGAGCGCATCCATGGGGCCTATCAGCCTGCCAAGGCCGTCCCGTGCCGTCTTGACGTGTGCGTACTCCGCAGCCCCGCGAGCATCCAGGGGCAGGACGCGACTATCTCCGAGACGGCCGAAGAAGGCGTCGAGAGCTCGCTCGAGACGATCCCGCCGGGCCCCGTCCGGGAGTCGATCAAGTCCGCGCAGCAGCTCAGCTGCCACGATGGCGGGCACGGCCAGATCGGCAGGGTCCACCGCACCAGCCCATCCGATCACCTCGGGGTCGGGCTGGACCTTCATGAGCTCCGACACGACGTTGGTGTCGACGGCGGTCATCCGAACTCGGCGCCGCTGAAGTCGACTCGAGGCGGCTCCCCCCCTCGTGGCTCCGCGAACTCCGCCTCCGCTTCGATGCCGCCCCGTCCAGCCCAAGAGAGATCCATGAGCGCGTTGGGGCGCTGCCGTCCCTGAATGACTGCTGCGGTCAGGATCGACCGGACCTCGACCTCCATCGAGTGGCCGTGGCTCGCCGCAAGCAGGCGGGGCTCGTCCCGTACCTCGTCGTCCAGATTCCGCACCGTAATCGCTGCCATTGCCATCACTCCCTGATGGCAATGCCAGCAGTCACAGTCCGCGGGGCAGGTCCTGCGTGATCCGCTGGCCCTCGGCACCGACCTCCACCCGCGCAGACGCCCCGAGGACGAGCGGCATCATCGGCTGCTGGTGACCGAAGTCCACGTCGAGCACGACGGGGACGCCGAGGTCACCGAGGGCGTCGCGCACCGCCTCGTGCTGGGTCATCGTGTCCGCGTCGGGAGCGGAGGTCCGCCCGATGAGCACCCCGGCGCACCGGTCGAACCACCCGGCCAGCCGCATGCCGTGGAGACAGCGCGCCACCTCGAAGGCGTTGCCCTCCGCCGCCTCGAGGAGCACGACCGGCGCCTCCTCCTGGTCCTGTGCCCACGCGCGCACATCGCCGAAGGGAGTCCCCGCCAGGGGCGAGAGCACCTCGATGCACCCACCGACGAGCGGTCCCGCAAAGGTCGCGGACTCGCCGTCGAGCAGGGACCACGACGTGGGCTCGGTGAGCGTCATCTCGTCGACACCGGGCTCCGCGACGTAGTCGTCCCAGCCACTCGACCGCCGGTGGGTGGCCGCGGTCTGGGTGAGCTCACCCCCTTCGCTCGTGGCGACGTCGAGCCAGTGCGCGTGCCCGGACGCGGGTACGTAGGGCGTGTCCATGAGGTTCATCCCGTGGAGGGTCGCCCACCCCGAGCGGAGAGTCAGGGGCAGCATCGTCGTCGTGGTGTCGGAGAAGCCCACGTACCAACAGGGTTCGCACTCGGCGAGGAGGTCGAGGTCGAGGTACGGCAGGACGTCGATGCCGGTCTCGCCGCCCCACGGCGGGATGACGGCGGCGACGTCGGGGTCGACGAGCAGGGCCATGAGCTCGTCGGCGCGCGCCTCCCGCGACGCCGAGACGTGGTCCCCGTCGCGGAGGCAGACGCCTTCGAGCACCTCGAAGCCGCGCCGCCGCAGGTCGGCGATCGCCACGTCGAGGCGCGGCTGCAGCGCCGGCTGGACACCGGAGCTCGGCGCCGTGACGGCGATCGTGTCCCCGGGGCGCAGCGGAGCGGGCAGTCGGACGTCCATGCCTTCACCCCATCAGGTAGCCGGTCGTCCGTCGAGTGAATAGTCGGTGGCGTTCATCCACCCGCGCACAAAGGGGTCTCCTGGTGCAGAGGATGGCCTCAGAGGCCATGCATTGCCTCAGAACGCCCCTTTGTGCACACCCCGACGGTGCCACAGCCCGACGACGGGCTCGACGGACAACAGGCCGACGGTCACGAGCCCCACCGCGAGAGCACAGACGGCACCGGGAGAGGCCCAGGCACCCAGCCAGCCGGCGAGCACCGCCGCCACCGGGCGCAGGAGCGTCATCGGGCCGAGGATCACTGCCATCGCGAGGTACCGCCACCGCCAGGGCAGGACCAGGAAGACGACGAGCGCCACCGCCGTGGGGGCGGCCAGCCAGGCGCTCCCGAGGAGCCCGGCCGCCGCGATGTCCGACCGGTCTGCCGAGGAGGTGACCCCGACCCCGAGCGCCACCGGACCACCGACGAGGAGCGCACAGACGAGGAGCCCCGCCCCCATCGATCGCACGTCCCGCGCCCGCGACGGGAGCCGCCCGGTCCTCCCCTGTGCCGCGCGGAACCCGCTGAGGGCGCAGTCGAGAACCACGACCACCGCGAGGACGACGACCGCCGCGCTCACCGCTCACCGCTCTCCCGAACCCCGACGACCGGCCGCAGCACGCGCGACAGGCTCTGCCCGCCGTCGCAGGCGGCGGCATACGAGGGAGCCCCCACGCGCACCGCGTCGAGCAGCGCCCGGGAGGGATGCGCGCGGCGCATCGACAGGTTGCCGTCGTGCCGGGAGACCGCCTCGCGCATGCGCGCCCGGTGGAAGAGCCACGAGCCGGCACTCGTCAGCCACCCGGGCTCCGGGTCGTAGTGGGCGAAGCCGGCGACCCCTGCCGCTTCGTGCCCCGCGAAGAAGGCCGCCAAGTCCCTGCCCGGGACGTGGTGCAGCACCCCGCTCGAGATGATGATCGTGGGTGCGGGGTCCTCGATCGCGACCCCGGGCGCCAGCGCGTCGCCGACGAGGAAGTCCGCACGGCACCGGTCCGCCCGTGCCAGCTCACGGGCCCAGTCCACCAGCCTGCGGTCGTGGTCGACACCGACGAGCTCCACCCCGGCGAACGACGGGTCATGACTCAGCCAGCGCAGGACGTATCCGCTGCCGCAGCCGAGGTCCACGACCCGGCGAAGAGGGCGCCCCACCTGCTCCCGCAGCGACCCGAGGTCCTCGCTCACCCGCTGCGGCAGCTGCAACTCCTCACCGAGTCGCTGCAGCTCGGCGTGCACCCGCCGCATCAGCGCCGCCACGTGGTCGGGGTCGAGCACGTCGCCGGCTGCCGGCATCCGCTCCACGAGCCGCGCCGCGTGCTCCTGACCCGACCCCCGCAGGCGCGCGGCCGCGCCCGACCGCGACGCCGGGGCCGGCGTGATGAGGTCGCTGATCTCCAGCGGCGGGAGGCTCACACCTCGTAGGTCGCGTCCGGCACGGCGAGCTCGACCTCACCGGGCCACACGGCGGCGGCCTCGGCGCGGCACTCCTGGGGGTCATTCCACGCGGGGATGTGGGTGAGCATGAGCCGGCGCACTCCCCCGGCGGCCACCGCGGCCTCGGCAGCCCGGCGGCCGGTGAGGTGGATCCCCCGCGCGTCGTCGCGCCCCTCGACGAAGGCGGAGTCGGCGAGCACGAGATCGGCGTCCGCGAAGAGCGGGGACAGCGACTCGCACGAGTCCGTGTCACCGCTGTAGGCGAACACCCGCCCATCGGCCTCGACCCGGAAGCCATAGGCCTCGACGGGGTGGTTGACGAGGAAGGGCCGCACGACGAAGGGCCCGATGCGGACCGGGGCCTCGGCGAGGGGGCGGAAGTCCAGGACACCCGTCATCCCCATGTCGTCGATGCCCTCGTAGGCCGCGGCGAGACGTTCGGCGGCACCCGCCGGGGCGTGGACGGGCAGCCGATCGGTCAGCGGCCCCGCCGGCTGGTAGGTGCGCATGACGTAGAGGCCGGTGAGGTCGATGCAGTGATCGGGGTGCAGGTGGCTGATGACGACGGCGTCGAGGTCGGCCGGGTCGATGTGCCGCTGCAGGGCACCGAGTGCGCCGTTGCCGAGGTCCAGCACGATCCGCCAGGTGCGCCCCTCGTGCTCGGCCGTGACGAGATAGCTCGAGGCCGGCGACTCGGGCCCCGCGAAGGAGCCGGAGCAGCCGACGACGGTGAGTTTCATGCCTCTTCCCCCATGTTTCCGAAGACAGTGGCCACCTCTGGTCCGAGGAAGCGACGGGCCAGCGACCGGAACTCCTCCGGGTCCCCCGTCGTGGTGAACCCGTGCGCGGGCTCCGGCAGGGACTCCGGGCGGAGCAGCCCGTGGTCCGCAAGGACACGGTAGACGTCTTTGGCCGTCTCCTCGGCGGATGAGACGAGCGTGACACCGTCGCCCATGACATAGGACAACGCGCCGGTGAGCAGCGGGTAGTGGGTGCAGCCGAGGACGAGGGTGTCGACCTCCGCGGCACGCAGCGGGTCGAGGTAGTGGTGGGCGACCTCCAGCACCTCAGGGCCGGATGTCGTCCCGGCCTCGACGAGCTCGACGAAGCGCGGGCAGGGCTGCGAGATCACCTCGGCGGCCGGCGCGGCCGCGAAGGCGTCGAGGTAGGCCCGCGAGCGGTGGGTGCCCTCGGTGGAGATCACCCCGATGCGGTGGTTGCGCGTCGCCATGGCCGCCCGCCGCACCGCCGGCCGGATGACCTCGATGACCGGGACGGAGTAGCGCTCCCGGGCGTCGTGCAGGACGGCCGCGCTCGCGGTGTTGCAGGCGATGACGAGGAGCTTGACGCCGTGGTCGACGAGTCGGTCGAGGCACTCCAGCGCGAACTCACGCGTCTGCGCGATCGGCCTGGGGCCGTAGGGCGCTCGCGCGGTGTCCCCGAGGTAGGCCACCGACTCGTGCGGCAGCTGGTCGATGATCGAGCGGGCCACCGTGAGCCCGCCGAAGCCCGAGTCGAAGACGCCGATGGGCAGGGTGGCGGTCCGCTCCCGGTCCTCGGTCACTCGTCACCCCCGGCGAAGGGAGCGCCGCCCGTGAGCGCCTGCGTCAGCGACTCCTGGAGCCAGGTGATGAAGTCGTAGACGCTGAGCGCGAAGACCGCCGGGTCGTCTGGGTCGAGCTGCTCGGCGAGCTCCTCGAGCCGGGAGGAGTCCTCGTCGGTGCGCAGCCCGAGCCGCTCGCCCATGACGAGGCGGACGTCGGTGAGGGCGACGAGCACGGCCGGTGCCTGCGCACGGGTGACGACCCACTGGTCATCGACCGCGCTCTCGAGCGTCTCGACCGTCGTCGTGAGGTTGTCGTGCTTGCGGCGGCGCAGCCCCTGCTCGGTGAACCGGCGGAACTCCGCCGCCTCCTGCTCGTCCTCCCGGTTGCCGGTCGGGAAGAGCCGGTCGAGGGCGGGGTCGCGGTCCTCGTCGAGGCCGAAGGCGCGGTCGGGCACCTCCGCACCCGGGTCGACGTCCGTGGCGAGGTCGCCGAGCCCCGCGACGATCGCCTCGAAGGGGTCGGCGGACTCCCCCTTCGCTCCTGCCGTGGGGGCCACGAGGGACCGGACCTGCGAGCACAGGCCGGCCACGACCATTCGCTCGTTGTCGTCGAGGATCGCGACGAACCGGTCACCGTCGGGGGCGAAGGCGCGCGCCATCAGGAGTCCTGCTGGTAGGTCGCCCAGAGCCCGTAGCCCTGGAGCGCCTCGGTGTCGGCTTCCATCTGCTCCTTGGGGCCGTGCGCGACGACCGCTCGCCCCTCGATGTGGACGTCCATCATCAGCTTTTCCGCCTGCTCCTTGGGGTACCCGAAGTGGGTCATGAAGACCCACGTCACATAGCTCATGAGGTTGACCGGGTCATTCCACACGAGGGTGATCCACGGGACGTCGACGGCCTCGACGGCGTCGGGCTGATGAGTCTGCTGCTCGGCGGGGGCGACTGACACGCCCTCCAGCCTAGAGTGGCCGGCGTGACGATCCGACCCAGCACCGCGCTGCTCACCGATCACTACGAGCTGACCATGCTCCAGGCCGCCCTGCACAGCGGCGCCGCGTCCCGGCGGTGCGTCTTCGAGACCTTCGCCCGGCGGCTCCCTTCGGGCCGGCGCTACGGGGTGCTCGCCGGGGTGGGGCGCGTGCTCGACGCCATCGAGGACTTCCGCTTCGGGGACGCGGAGCTGGAGGACCTGCGCTCGCGCGAGGTCGTGGACTCGGCGACGCTGGACTTCCTCGCGGACTACCGCTTCGACGGCGACGTGTGGGGTTACGCCGAGGGCGAGACCTACTTCCCCTACTCTCCCGTGCTCGTCGTCGAGTCCGACTTCGCCCACGGCGTGATCCTCGAGACCGTGGTCCTGTCGATCCTCAACCACGACACCGCGGTCGCCTCGGCGGCCTCGCGGATGACCGGCGCCGCGGGTGCCCGACCGGTCATCGAGATGGGCAGTCGCCGTACCCACGACGAGGCCGCGGTGGCCGCGGCGCGGGCGGCGTACATCGCCGGCTTCGCCTCGACGTCCAACCTCGAGGCCGGGCGCCGCCACGGGGTGCCGACCGGGGGCACCGCGGCGCACGCCTTCACCCTCCTCCACGAGAGCGAGCGGGAGGCCTTCGAAGCGCAGGTCGCCTCGCTCGGTGCCGACACCACCCTGCTCGTGGACACCTACGACGTGGGCGAAGGGGTGCGGACGGCCGTCGAGGTCGCCGGCACCGGGCTCGGTGGGGTGCGCCTCGACTCGGGCGACCTCGTGGTCCAGGCGAGCGAGGTGCGCGAGCAACTCGACGCGCTCGGGGCGACCGGGACGAAGATCGTCGTCACCTCCGACCTCGACGAGTACGCCATCGCGGCGCTGGCGGCCGCGCCGGTGGACACCTACGGCGTCGGCACCCGGGTCGTCACCGGCTCCGGGCACCCGACCGCGTCGATGGTCTACAAGCTCGTGGCCCGCGAGGACGACGAAGGGCGGATGATCGGCGTCGCGAAGCAGAGCAAGGACAAGCAGTCGGTCGGCGGGCGCAAGTACGCCCTGCGGCGACGCAACGCCCTCGGTGTCGCGGACGCCGAGGTGCTCGGCATCGGGGAGAGCCCGGTGGGTGACGGCGATGACCGCGACCTCATGGTCCGGCTCGTCGACGGCGGCGAGGTCGTCGGCCGTGAGCACGGCACACTCGAGGCCGCGCGGGCGCGCCACGAGGCGTCCATGGCCGAGCTGCCGCGTTCGGCGCACCAGCTGAGCGAGGGGCCGCCGGCGGTGGAGACGGTCTTCCTCAC